>CAVOAA010000158.1:0-7195 GCA_963693555.1 Dehalococcoidia bacterium
GTAATTGTCGATGCGTTCGGTCGTCCCGGCCTGGCCGCCGATACCGCCCTTCTCGATGACCAATGTCTCGATCCCCTCTCGGGCGGCGTACATGGCGGTGGTGAGTCCGGCAGGCCCACTGCCAACAATCACCAGGTCGTAGTATTCCCGTTTGGCCTTGGGGCTGATCCCCAACTTGGCGGCCAATTCGGCGTTGGACGGCTCCACCAGTATAGAACCATCTTCAAATATGATGGTGGGTATTATCTGTTTGCCGTCGTTCAGCTCCTGGACGCGCTTGCGGCCGTCTTCATCTTCATCGATATTCACCCAGTTGAAGCGGACTCGCTGCTCGCCGAGAAATTGCTTCGATTGTTTGCAATCCGGGCACCAGGGTGCGCCGTAAACTGTGATCTTGGGTTGTTCCATCCGTCCTCCAGCACGCCAACGTAAAGAATTCAAAGTTGGTGTTGCTCAACGTATATGATGCCGGGCTTTCCAGATTAGGTTCCAATCAAGTGGAGTCCTCGATGGATCTGATTATCCCGGCAGGTTCACGATGTCCACCGGCTCGATCTGGTCCGCCAGTTCAAAGCCAAAGACCTTGGAATAGAAATAAAGCTCGGCTTCCAAGGCCCTTTTGATGTTCTCAGCCCGGCGAAACCCGTGCTGCTCCCCTTCAAAGGGGATATAGGCGGTGGGTATGCCTTTGGCACGTACGGCGTCGAACATCATCTCCGCTTGATTGGGCGGTACGATCTGGTCCTCGAGCCCTTGGAATAGAATCAGAGGGCAGGAAAGGCGGTCCGTGTGGTGGATGGGCGATCGCTCGTGATAAAGGTCTTGGCGCTCCGGGTAGGGGCCGACCAGGCCGTCTAGATAGCGGGCTTCAAACTTGTGGGTCTCTTTGGCCAGGGCTTCAAGGTCGCTGACCCCGTAGTGGCTGGCGCCGGCCTTGAAGACTTCTTTGAAGGTCAGAGCCGCCAGGGTGGTGTAGCCGCCGGCGCTGCCGCCGTCGATGGCCAAACGGTCGCCATCGGCCTCACCCCGGCCAACCAGATGCAGGGCGGCATTGGAACAATCGTCGACGTCCACGATCCCCCAGGCCCCGTTCAATCGCTCGCGGTACTCCCGGCCGTAGCCCGTGCTGCCGCCATAGTTCACGTCCAGGACTCCGATGCCCCGGCTGGTCCAAAACTGAATCCCCAGGTCCAGGGCCGTTGATGCCGCTCCGGTGGGGCCGCCGTGGCTCTTGACCAGCAGTGGCGGTTTTTCTCCCGCCAAAGCCTGAAATTCGGAGTTCCGTGGGGGATAGAAAAAGGCGTGGGCGGTTTTGCCGTCCTCGGTGGGGAACTCCACCGGTTGGGCGGTAGACAGGTAGCCAGAGTCAATATCCAGGTCGTGGGCCTTTCTGAGTTCCTGCCACTTGCTGTTGGCGAGGTCGAACAGTACCAGCGTCATCGGCAAAGAGGGCGCACCGGCGACGAATACGATCTTGCCATCACCCGCTTGGATGTCGCCCCGGCCCATCTCAGAGAATGGGGTGTCGATGGCGAGCAGCATCCCCGACTCGATATGCAGCATGGCTACTTTCCAGGCTCCGCCCTCAACGTAGCTGCAGGCGATCAACTCAGCGGAAGCGAAAGAGTAGGTCCCCGAGCCAAATACCCACTGCGGTTTGCCGAACTCGGCGCTGCGGCTGGTGAGCTGTCGCTCCTGGCCGTTCTCCAAGCGCCATAGGTTCCACCAACCGCTGCGGTCGGAGACGAAATGGAGCACGCCGTCTGGCGACCATTCCGGCTGAAAGATGGACTCGGTCCGGCCGCCGGCCACCACCTGCGGCTCGCCTAGCTGACCTTCAGCGTCAAATGTGGCGGTCAGCAAGAACGTCCCGTCCCAGGGCATGTTTGGGTGGTCCCAGGTCAACCAGGCCAGCGTGGAGCCGTCAGGGCTGATACGCGGGTTGGAACAGAAATCAGCCCCCTGAGTAAGCACCAGCTGTTCGGCCTGTCCTTTGGCATCCACAGCGACGATGGAGTTAACCGGCTCACCTGTCATCGTACGGCCCTTTAGCGTGGTACGGCCTTTTAGCGTGTGGTCTTCCCGGACACAGATGATACGGTCGCGTTTGGCGTCGAAGCAGCCGTCAGCGTAGCGCATGTCTATCTCGGGGGTTATGGCTTCGGGCGCACCGCCGTGGTCTTGGCGGTACATACGTTGGTCGGAAAAATTAGAGAAGTAGACCACGCCTTTATCGACCAGGTAGGCGCCGCCGCCATATTCATGGACCCTGGTCCGGACGCTGAACGGCTCCGGCGTGATGTCCGAGACTTCGCCGTCGGTATCCCATTTGACCACCACCATGCGGCCGCCCTCGGAGGGTCGCATCTCCACCCAGTAGATGTCTTCGTCATCCAGAGCAAGCTGGCCGAGGCCGATGGACCCGGACACGATGAGGTCGGTGGTGATGGGCGATTGCCATGAGCCGTAAGGGGCTGTGGTGGGCATGGGTGGTGTCTCCTAGAAGTGAAGGCCGAATAGTCATCTTCCGGACGCGAACCGGACTCCGCAATTATAGCCATGGCCCCAAAGAGGTTAAAAGGCTAATCACCCCGGTTGACCACCGCCTTTGTCACTCCTATATTTGTTCCACCTTGGCTCTCTTCAGAAAAGGGGCCGGGAAGGACGATCAAATGACCACCGCCCACGACCATTACGCCGCACAACTGCCTCCGCCGACGCTGGAGGAGGTAAGCCCCGATATCTACGCCTATGTCCAGCTGGACGGCAGCTGGGGTTTGAACAACGCCGGGTTCATCAAGGGCAAGGACTCCCTAACCCTGATCGACACCTGTTTCACCGAAGCGCGCACCAAGGCCTATCTGGAGGCCGTGCGCGGCGTGTCTTCATTGCCGATGAAAACGCTGATCAACACCCACCATCACGGCGACCACACCCACGGCAATTACCTGGTCACCGAAGCATCTATAATCGGCCATGAACTCTGCCGGCAGACGGTCATCGACACCGGGTTGCAGGCGCTCCACCCCCTATTTCCCAACGTGGAATGGGGCAATCTGGAACTGGCCCCGCCGACGGTCACCTTCAATGACCGCATGGAGCTTCATTCCGACAATCTACGGATAGAGTTGATCTTCATGGGGCCGGCCCACACGACCAACGACATAGTCGCCTGGCTGCCCGACCGCAAGCTGTTATTCTCCGGCGACCTGATATTCAATCAGGGCACTCCGTTCGTGGCAATGGGTTCGGTCTCCGGTTCGTTGCAGGCTATCAAGCGGCTGCGGGACCTTGGCGCGGAGATGATCATTCCAGGACACGGCTCGGTGTGCGGGCCAGAAGTGATGGACGATATCGAGGCCTACCTCACTTTCATTCAAGACACTGCCCGCGACGCATTCGAGGCTGGCCTGTCCCCACTGGAAGCCTCACGACAGGCAGACCTCGGCCGGTTCGCCGATTGGCACGACTCGGAACGCATCGCTGGCAACCTGCACCGGGCCTACTCCGAACTCCGGTGGGAGCCTGCGGGCACGGTCTTAGACCTGGGCCCGATCGTGTCCGACATGGTCGCCCTTAACGGTGGCCGTCCGGTGCGGTGTTTGGCCTGAGCATCGAACATGACTCACCCGTAATGCTTGTTGACATCGCCGAGTGAGGTGATAGCATCGTGAGGCTCTGAGTTCTCATATCCCCAAACCAGGTCAGTAGTAAAGGAGAAAACCATGGCAGAACTTGTATTCGCCACAGAATCCAAAGGCAAAGGGGCCCCGTCGATGGCAAGGACAACCAATTCCACGTGGAATGCTCAGGCAAGGGACCCAATGGCGAGGCCGTGACATTCGTGTCTGAGGTCGCAATGAACAGTGAAGGATTCGACGAGTTTGGAACCATCACCTACGCCGGCCGCGGAAGTTTGAAGTTCCAAACCATCGGAACCGGCCACATGGCCCCGAGTGCTGTAGAGGGATTGAACCACGGCTCCATCATATGGAACATCACCGGTGGCGATGGTGAGTTCAGTGGGGCAACGGGGCTGATCACGTCGAACTTCACCTTCTCCGCCGAGGGTGACGTGGTGGACAACCAATACGTCAGGATATTCACGCCGTAACTGCTTTATGTGACCACATGGCTGCCTTGAACAAAAGGCGGCCTTAGCGGTTCTTCGTATCGGCGCACCCATCTGGCGATGGCCGAGATTCGTATTATCAAGCAGCAGGACCGCTAAGGGATGGTTCGACGGGCTCACCACGAGCGGTGTGGGAAGTTAGGCGAACAGCTCGTCCACTTTACGTTTCTTCTCTTCCTCCGTTTCGTTGCCCTGGATGGTCTCGTAGAACGTGGGGCCGTACTCACGGATGCGGACGACCACCGGCAGAGGCAGGGCATGGCCGAAAACCAGGGCCTGCTGTTTCGCCTCCAGGCGAGACAACACTGACCGTAACGCGCGGCCTCCTGAAGTCCCCGATAGCACGGCGTCTATGTCACGTTCGTTATCCAATAGACAACTGAACCGGGTGCCCACCTGGCTCAGCACCTCAGAGTCGATGCCGCTCGGCCGTTGGTCGATGACCATCAGCGTCACGTTGTACTTCCTGAGTTCCCGGGCGATGATGCCAAAGATGGTCTGAGACGCAACGGCGCTATTGAGGAACTTGTGGGCTTCCTCGATGACGATCACCAAGGGACGCGGCTCTTTGCCGGCGCCGCCCATCGCCGATTCTTTAGCCTCGACGTATTTGCGGTGGATACGGCGGGTGAGCAGGTTGCTGACCAGTATGTAGGCAGCTTCGTCGTCGCCGTAGCGGCCAAACTCCAACACCACATGTTGTCCTCGTTCCAGATGCTCGATCATCTGGGCAGCGGTGTCCACACGGCTGTGCTCCACCATGAAACCGTGGCGGGTGAATCGGCCCATGCGGTTGTACAGCGCCCGCAGCGCCCCGGCATTAACCTGCAGCTCCTCCGCTAGTTCCAATAGCGAACCGTTCTTGCCGGCGTCCAGGAAATCCTTCAACCAATTGTCTTCGCCGAATTTCTCCCTGAGGTTATAGGCGGCAGAAGCTGCGACTTCCGACAGATTCAACGACTCTCGCAGCAGTTCGACGTCCTCCGGCTCAATATGGTTGAAGCCCAGGTGCACGGTCTCGTCGGTGGACAGGCCACGGCGGCGGGAGTGTTCTTCGTCCAGCGTAAACGTCGATACCTTAGAGCCAAAGAGTTGTTTCAGTCCCTTGACGGTCACTCCCTTGTCGGTGTCTTGGCCCTGCCAGCCGTACTCACTGTGCATGTCAAAGATCAGCGACGACGCCTGACCGCTCTGGAGAATACCGGCCAACAGCAGGCGGGTGAGGAAGGTCTTCCCGGTTCCACTCTTGCCGAACACACCGATAGAACGCTTGACCAGTTCGCCCAGGTCCAGACACAACTTGGTCTCCATATCCAAGGGGCTGCCGATCCAGAAGTTGCCGTCCTCCTCGCTGCCAAAGACGGTCTCCACGTCTTCTTGGGAAGCGGTGAACGCCCTGGAGAAATGGGAGGGGATGCTCTTTGCGGCGGTTGGGCCCTGCTCATCGCCCAGCACGTCGGGCAGGGTCAGTTGAGGCAGTACCGAAATCGTGCCGAAGGCTACGGTGCCCTGCAGCGCCTGAATCACAAATGGGTCGTCCGCCGGCAGGGGGGTGAATTTCATGCGCGGGTCGGTGCTGCCGAGGCCAACGTCGGTGACCACGCCAAAGAACCGGTTGTTGGTCCCCTGTAGGGTCACAAAGGTGCCGACCTTAATCTGCTCCACAGACACACCGGGGTCCAGCCGGACCTCAACTCCGTTGGCGACGGAGCCTTCGATGACCATGCCCAAAGCCATGCCTTCAATCGTGGCGATTCTACCGTGGCTGAGGCCGTTGTTTTCGTTTGGTTGGATCACGGCGATATCCGCCTCAGTATGGAATTTAGCCGGGCTACGTCCGCAGACAATTCCACCGCCAGGGTACGGCAGGCCAGGGCCAGGAAATCGTCCGGGCGGTCATGGGACGATACCGCCTGCCTGATGCACGCGCCGACTATTTCATCCGAGTGCGACGCCCCTGAATTCAGCAAGAGCCGCAACAGGTCCAGACTGGTGGTGAAGTTCGATATCTCTTCGGAGTCGCAGGCATAGACGAAGGAATGCACCCTAGGCGGCCTGGGTGGGAGGTATTGGTGGGTGACGCCGTCGTCCACATGACCGGCGATGTAGACCTCGAACCGGGAGGTCAGCAGCCTGGCCAATTGGGGGTTATCACGTATCACGTCTTCTTCGGAATCGGCGTCTTGGCCGCGGGCCAGTACCGGCCGGGCGGAGTCTAAAGGTTCCGTGGTGACACTACCGACAACGCCATAGATATCGGGAGAATCAGTGCGCACCAAGCCACCCAACGCTGGAGCGCCCTCAAGTTGGTAGCACTGAGCGACAAACGACGTGGATGTGGACTCAACTACCTCTCCGACTCTCCTGTCCATCGAAGGGGCGGTCATATTCGAAATCCTTGGCATGACGCGATAAAAAAAGCCCGCCCGCTTTGGGTGCGCGGAGGGCTATCTGACCCGCCGGTATCGGCGAATCTGCAGTTCAATAAACCTGGCCCGGACAAGCGACCCGTCCTCAACCCAACTTCCTCCACTGGAATCATCAGTCCAGTCCCGTAGACGATATCACAATATGTAAACCGGCTCCCGGTGTCAATGTCACCGGGAGCCGGTATTCGCAGTCAATATTCAATGCCAGCTTTAGGTTCAGTTAAGCGAGACTGGCATGTTCTTTACTGAGCGAAATGTGATGCTCTCCTGATACTCCATCTCACGGTTTTTCAACTCGAGGTTGGGGTACCGCTCGGCGAGCGCTCTGAAGACCTCTTGGCCCTCCACCCTGGCGATAGTTGCGCCCAGGCAGTGGTGGATGCCGGCGCCGAAGGCTACGTGGGCGTTGGGCCACCTAGTTATATCCATGGCGTCGGGGTTCTCAAATTTGCGGGGGTCACGGTTGGCGGAAGAAATGAACCACCGGATACGGTCATCCTTCTTAATGACCTTTCCTCGAATCTCCACGTCCTCGCTGGCTATGCGCTGGAGGGACTTCACCGGAGAGTCGTGCCGCAGGGCTTCTTCGGTGGCTCTGACCACCAGCCCTTCGGGGTCTGATTTCAGTAGGTCC
>CAVOAA010000159.1:0-7169 GCA_963693555.1 Dehalococcoidia bacterium
ACTCTACCGCAAGCACCTGGGCATGGAGACCTGCCACTCCGAGGACTTGAGCAACTACGGTCTTATCAATGCCGTGCTTCCGGCAGGCAACGGCACCTTCATCGAACTCCTGCAGCCAACCTCGGCTGATTCCCCCGCTGCCCGATATCTGGAAAAGCGCGGCGAAGCCCCCTACATGCTGATCTTCGAGACCACCGAGTATGACCAACTTATTCCCCACCTGAAGTCCATGGGCGTCCGGCTTACTGAAGACCCAGCCCCGAGCGACTACCGCCACGCCTTCATTCACCCGTCCTCCGCCAACGGCGCATTCTTGGAGGTAATCGAGGTCACGTCTGGCGACAACCCCTGGCCAGCCGCCGGGCCTGACTGGCAGTCATTAGACCATCAGCCGATGACTAAGCAGATACGCCAGATGGCGGTATTGGTGCGAGACCTGGACGAGGCGGTGAAACGCTGGGAAGAGATGTTCGGAATCAAGGAAACTAAGCGCTTCCACGTCAGCTTCACCGACCTAGAGATCGCGGTTCTCCCGTTGGGCGGCAAGGACACCTTCATCGAGTTGGCCCAACCCACCGGCGACGGCGTCCCCTCCGCCCGGTTCCTGGAACGCTACGGTGAGGGCATCTACCTGACCATCTATGAAATCGAAGACTCTCTGGCAATGGACGACTACCTAAAGGGCCAGGACGCCAGATACACCTCGTCCAGAGTCACTTCCAACTACGTGAATCTTGGTTTCAACAGCATTTGGCTCCACCCCGCCGGCATGAAAGGTGCATTCACCCAACTGTCCCAGGTACTGGTGGACGACAACCCCTGGCCCCCCGCCGGAGACACCTGGCACCTGGAATAGACGCCCGGCAAAACCCCTCGAATTGACTCCAAAATCTGCCTATGATAGAGTCGAAGGACTATAGATACCAAGTCTCATTAAGAGACTGGTCACACAGGACTGCATGCGCAAACGGGTAAACGCCCTGGCCGAACAATTGTTGGAATCCCTTGAAGAGCAGGGATACCGGTCCACCTCGCCCCGCCGGGCGGTGGCCCAGGTCATCGCCAACCAGGACAAACACTTCACCGCTGAAGACCTGCGGGAGCAATTGCCCTCTTTGGGAAGGGCCACCATCTTCCGCTCTCTGAAGCTACTTGTGGAGACCGGCGTCCTCTGCCGTGTCTTGCTAGAAGACGGCGATCTGCACTACCAATTGAGCCACCGAGGCCACCACCACCACCTGCTCTGCGTCGAATGCGGGTCGTCTCAAGACCTGTTGGGCTGCGATATAGAAGGGCTGCTGAAACAGACCTCAGCCAGCCACGGCTTCGAGTTGAGCGGCCATTGGCTGGAAGTCTACGGGCGTTGCCGGTCCTGCAGCACATCAAAACTTCCTGCGGAACTTTCGGCTGTTTAAATCAGCTAGTCTCTTTTTTTACCCTTATTGATACTAACTCTCAAAAGCAAAATCAATTGATACTTAAACTCGATAACCGGAGGCGTCGGTGGCAGAAGCCCCGATTACTCAAACATCTGTCCACCGTCAGGTGGGCCTTCCCAGTGGCATTGATGATGCTACTGCTGGTGTCGGCCTGCGGCTCTTCGCAGAATACCGAACTGTCGGAGGGAATTCCCTTGCCGGTGGTGACAACCACCGCACTGTTGGCGGACATGGTGAAGAACGTGGGTGGTGACTTGGTGGACGTAACGGCCTTGGTGCCGCCGGGCGCCGATGTCCATTCGTTCCAGAGCACGCCCGCAGACAACGTGGCCTTAAGCCGAGCAGCCCTTTTGGTCTCCAACGGCGGCGGTCTGGACCAGTTCCTAGACCAGGTGATAGAAGCCTCTGCGTCGGACGGCGCAGTCCATATACTCGCCGCAGAATCGCTGTTGGACCAAGACGGCGACGACCCGCATTTCTGGCAGAACCCGGTCTTCGCCATCAAGTACGCCGAGAGCATCAGAGACGGTCTGATCGAAGCTGATTCGGCCAACTCTAGCAGCTACCAGGCCAATTTCGAATCATACAAAGACGAGTTGATCAAGCTGGATCTCGATATCTCCAGCACCATCAACACGGTCGATGAATCCCGCCGCCACCTGATCACTTTCCATGACGCCTTCGGCCACTTTGCCACACGCTACGGTTGGCAGATAACCGCACTGGTCGGGAGCGACGCCAGCCAGGTATCACCCGGCCCGGTGGTTGAGATACTGGAGCAGGTCAAAGCCCAGGGGATACCGGCGGTCTTCGCCGAGCCCCAGTTCAGTTCCGGGCTGCTGCAGAAGGCCGCGGAAGACGCTGGGGTAGAAGTCGGGCAGATATATTCCGACGTCCAGGGCGGCGACGCGGCCAGCTATATCGACATGATGTTATTCAACGCCAACAGCCTGGCCAGGCTCCTCAAGTAGCAATCGAAGCATGAGTTCAACGATAAAAGACAAGACGACAGACAAGGCAACTCCGGCTTTGGCCGTCCGCAACCTTTGGGCCGGGTACGACGGCAAACCGGTATTGGAAGCGGTGAGCTTCGAGATCGACCGGGGCGACATGGTCGGGATCATCGGTCCCAACGGCTCCGGAAAATCCACTCTGATCAAGACCGTCTTGGGGCTGGTGAAACCGCTACGGGGCGAGGTTTCGGTGCTGGGCACCGAGGGCACTCCGGAACGTCACCTGGTCGGCTATACCCCGCAGACGGAGCTGGTCGACTGGGACTTTCCCGTGACCGTGGCCGACGTTGCGCTCATGGGCCGCTACTCGGGCCGTGGGTTGTTCAAACGCACCACAAAAGAAGACCGGGAGGCCGCCAGCGCGTCATTGGAACTGGTCAAGATGTTCGACCTGCGCAACCGGCTGATCGGCGAACTGTCCGGTGGACAGCGACGGCGTGTCCTGCTCGCGCGGGCCATGGCCCACAACCCGGAGTTGCTGCTGTTGGATGAGCCGATGGCTGGCCTGGACGCCACCGCGCAGCACCAACTGCTTGACCTGCTGGATGAACTGCGCAGCAAAGGGGCGACAGTGGTGCTCAGCACCCATGACCTGTCCTGCGTATCGTCGCGATGCGACAAGGCTGCCTGTCTGAACCGGAAGCTGATCGCCTTCGGTAAACCGTCGGAGGTCTTAAACGAACAGGTCCTGGGCGACACATTTGGCACCCATCTGTTGATGGTGCACCTGGACGGCCAGGCCTACGCGTACCAGCACCACACCCACGTGGATGGCACCCCGGAAGTCGATCATTCGGACCACGAGCATGACTGACGCACTGATCGCTTTATCTAAGAAATGTGCGATCCATGATTGATGCTTTAATCGTTTTATCTAAGAAATGTTCTACCCATGATTGATGCATTAATCGAACCTTGGGAATTTGCCTTTATGCAGCGGGCGTTGCTGGCGGCGTCGTTCGCGGCGCTTGTCTGCTCGGTGGTTGGCGTGTTCGTGGTGCTGCGGGGCATGGCTTTCATGGGCGACGCCGTGGCCCATTCATCTCTGGCCGGGATGTCCGTGGCCTATTTCTTTGGGGGCAGCATCTTCTGGGGGGCGTTTGCGTGGGCGTTGCCGGCTTCGTTGGCCATAACCTTCATCAGCCGCCGGGCCCATGTGCGATTGGACACTGCCATCGGAATCATCTTCGCCAGCGGGTTCGCCGTGGGCATCATACTGATGAGCCGGGTCAGCAATTACACCGCAGATTTATTTGGCCTGCTCTTTGGCAATGTTCTGGGCGTTTCATGGGGAGAAGTCCTGCTGATCGGCCTGGTTGCCGGAGGGGTGCTGCTGGTCATAGCCGCCCTCTACAAAGAGTTGTTATTCACCGCCTACGACGCCACAATGTCCGCCGCGTCGGGCATCCCGGTGCGGTTCATACAATACCTGCTGCCCCTGCTGGTGGGCGTCACAACCGTGGCCTCGCTAAAGGCAGTCGGGATCGTATTGGTGCTGGCGCTGCTGGTTACTCCTGCCGCCACTGCCGCGCTCCTGGCCAGGCGGATACCGGGAATCATGGCCTTCAGTGTGCTGACGGGTCTGATATCCACCGTGGCGGGGCTTTATCTGTCCTTCCATGCCGACCTTCCGACCGGCCCCAGCATCGTAGTTGTGGCCACCGGGCTGTTTCTCGCGGCCATGCTATTTTCACCAAGCAAGGGAATGGTCTGGCAGGCCTGGCGTTCCCCTTCGATTCCCAATGAAGAATCAGCTATCTGATCGCAATCTACTCCAACCACTCCTGACAAACGCTCTTCATTAGCAAATGAATCAGCTATCTGATTCCTGCCCCCCGATCACCGCCGGTCTTTCCTGGCCACCTCTGGCAGATGCCCGTCTGTTTCGCTAAACTGCATTAGCTTTCCAAGCTTCATGATTTGTGAGGACAACAATAATGTATGACCTGAGCGGTAAAGTTGCCCTGGTAACCGGGGCGGGCGGGCGGCACGGCATCGGCCGGAGCATCGCCTTACGCCTGGCCGAAGAAGGGGCCGACGTAGTAGTGACTGATATCGAGGCCAGCGCCACGGCCATACGCGCCGAGGACCGGCAGTCCGGCTGGGCTGGGCTGCACAGCGTGGTAGAAGAGATCGAAAACCTGGGACGCCAATCCCTGGGGTTGTTCTCTGACGTTTCCGACGGTCCGCAGGTGGCCGACATGGTGGCCAAGACCCTGGACCAGTTCGGGAAGATCGACATCCTGGTCAACAACGCCGGCTCCCGTCCGGGCAAGGACCGGGTGCCAGTGCTGGAACTGGAAGAAGAGGCATTCGACGAAGTGCAGCGCGTCAACGTGCGGGGCACTTACTTGGTGTCAAAGGCTGTTGCCACCCACATGGTCAACCGGGGCGGCGGCGGCAAGATCATCAACATATCTTCGGGCGCCGGCAAGCGCGGCATTGCCCGTTACGCCGCGTACTGCGCTTCAAAGTTCGCGGTCATCGGCTGGACCCAGGCAATGGCCCAAGAGATGGCTGTGAATAAGATCAACGTCAACGCCATCTGCCCTGGATTGGTGGACACCGAGCGCGTTGACTTCATCGCCGGAGCGTTAGCCCCCGAAGGCGAGTCAGGCGAGGAGTACCGTGCCGACATGGTGCGGGAGCGGGCCTTCCGGGTGCCCATGGGGCGCATCGCCCAGGGCGACGACATTGCAAGACTAGCAGCCTTCCTAGCATCTGCCGAGTCCGACTACATGACCGGCCTTTCGATTAGCGTGTCTGGTGGCTCAGAGATGAGCTAGCTCTCGCTAAGCAGCGGATCTATTGACCTAGAAACAAGCTAGTAAACCGGCGATACCGCCTCGGCCTCCGCACGCATGGGGCGCTGGGGCGGTTTTGCCACGTACATCAAAACGGCGGAAACGAAATACGCCGCGCCCATCGCGATGTAGAGTGGGTAGAAGTCTCCGGCCAACGACCTGACCGTCGATGCCATGGCCGGTCCCAGACCCAGGGCAATCATCTGAAGCGGAGAAAATACGCCTAGAATGGTGCCGTATGAGGCGCGGCCAAAGTAGTTGGCGAGCACCATATTCTCCAGGGACCCAAGTCCCCCGGAGAATACCCCCCAGATGACCGCGAACAATAACGCCTCGCCGATCGAGTCCACGACCAGCAGGAAGACCATCATCAGTCCGGCGCCAATCATCATGACGATCAGGCACCGCCGGGGCGTTATTTTGTCCGCCAGATAACCCCAGAAGATATTGGCCACCGCCAGAAATGTTCCCAGGCTCAACACGCCCGCAGCGGCCGCGGTGGAGAGTCCGGCGTCCCGGACCAAAAATGGCACCAGGCTGAAGCTGGTGGCGCTGGATGCAAGTGTGCCCAGGGCAGTGATCGACAGCAACAGCCAGAAAGCCCCCGTGCGCACCGCTTCTTTCGCCGTCCAGCTAAACTCTGGCACCATGGCCTGGGGCCTGCCGCTGCCCACTTCCATTCCCGTCGGTTCGGGAGTTGCGCCGTCTGGAAGCAGGCCGATGTCCTCCGGCCTACGCCTGATAAACAGCACGACCGGCAGGATCAAGAGCAGGCTCAATACACCCAGGTACCGGTACGCCGCCCGCCAACCCTGGTGCGCGGTGATCAATGAGATTATCTGGATGTTGATGGCACCGGAGATTGGCCTGAAGGTAGAGACCATCGCCAACGCGATATTGCGCCGCCGCCGGAAGAAGTTGACCGCCGCGGTGCGAGGGACCAGCCCCACCAAGACCGGATTGCTCACCGCCCGGCCAACAACATAGCCGGCATAGAACTGCCAGACCGAGTTTGAGCCGGCGATCACGAAGAAAGCGATCCCGGCGATGACCAGGCCAAAGGGCATGAGCCACCGGGGACCGAACTTGTCAGCCAGCCTGCCGATGATCGGGGCGATCATGCCAGACATCCAGGTGCCGAGAGTTGCCGCGAAGGCCAGGCTGCCCTCGTCCCAGCCGCTTTCTTCCGTGATGTAGACCTGTACGCCGCCGAGCACCACCTGGGTAAGCCCACTGGCGGCAAAGGTGGCGATGGAAGTGATGGCCAAGACCAGCCATCCATAGTAGAAGGGCGTACGAAGGCGCCAGTTGATCAGTGATTTAAACATTTCTGAGGGGGGAGCGCCTGAGCAATGATACAACAACCGGTGCCTGGCGGTCATCGGTCAGAAGGGCATATCTTGCGTGAACCTATACGCCAGACCTACCGGCTCCCGTCCCCAACTCGGGTATAGGCTGAGGCCGTCAGGTGGTACATTTATTGAGTAGGTACCAAGTGGGATAGACGCCAGGATAATGCACGCACACGACGACCCAAGAGACGCAAGTTCTGTTAGTCACGGCCATAGTCACGGGGCCGTGGACGGCGAGATATTGGCCAGCGAACGGGGGATCTGGGCCACCAAGATATCCCTCGCCATATTGCTGGTCACTGCGGTCGTGCAGCTGGTTATCGTCTTGTTCACGGGCAGCGTGGCCCTGCTGGCCGACACCATCCACAACTTCGGCGACGCCGCCACCGCCCTGCCTCTGTGGGCGGCGTTCACCCTGTCCCGGCGCCTGCCCATCAAACGTTTCAACTACGGCTACGGCCGGGCGGAAGACCTGGCCGGACTGCTGATAGTCCTGTCGATCCTGGTCACCGGCATAATCGCGGCCTACCAGTCCATCACCCGGCTGAGCGACCCGCCGGA
>CAVOAA010000160.1:0-7057 GCA_963693555.1 Dehalococcoidia bacterium
CGACCCAGCCTATGTTCCGCTGGACCAACTCCCCGGTGTCGAAAATCTCCAGCCCAGTGCCGGCTAGGGCCCGGCAATACAGGCGCAGGATACTCTTGACGCGTTCCAGCTCCAGGCTGGAAGACAGTGTCTCGAGCATGGCCTCGGAGGTATTGGATTCTATCTTGAAGAAAGCGATGCCGCTTTCCGGGTTCTCTTGAAGCAGGCCAACGCCGTGCTGGAACCAAGCGTCCAGCTGACTGACGGTGATGCGGTTCAGAACGTCGTCCAAGCTCTTGAGGAAGGGTGGAACGGCGTCGGGTGTTATTACCACCAGAGCGTCGCAGAGGTCCAGAATGTAGCCCTGGGAGCCCTGGGGCACCTTGCTCAGGGCCTGGGTGCCGTCGGACAGGAACTTGGAGGTGTTGCGAAGTCCAACCTTGGCCAACCGCTCGCCCAGCTTGAGGAAACGGCCGGTCTGGCTCTCGTCCACTTGTTGGAGCGCTCTCGGGACCAATTCCAGGCAGGTCTTGACCTCCCGCCAGCTGGTGTCGATCAAGGCGCGGGACATAGCCAGGAACGGCTCTCGCTCGCGGCCCATGGCTGGCAGGACATCCCGTCCCAGTACCAGACACTCTCCCGCGACGTCATATGACTTGTAGGACAGGGCCTCGATCAACGAGGCAAAGACCTCAACGTCCCAGAAGGGCAGGTTCCGGACCAGGTCCGGGCTGACCTCAAAGAACTTGGCGGCCAGGGTGCTGGACTTCCAGGTGCCCTTGTAGAGACTGCGGCCCAGACCAGCCCAACGCGGGATGTACTGGGGCCTCAGATTGGGGACTATGGAAACGCTGGATTTGAAGAAAGACACCGCCAGGGTTGGCGAGTCCTGGGCCAGGTAGGTACCGCAGCGGGCCCATTGCATGAATGATGGAAAGGACAGGAACTTGCTGACCTCTGGGCTAACACGGTAGTACTCGATGGCCGATTCCCACGAGCGCACCGTTTGGGTGCCGATGGTCAGGCCTTCTTTGGCCCAAAGGCCAATCTCTTCCTCACCAAAGGATTCCTTTACCGTGCTGTTCGCTTCGTGGTAGGCCTCTAGTACTGCCGGCGGCAGTTTCGCCAGTTCGGACTCAATCTCTGAAATAGGACCACTAGTCAACTTGGCGTTCCTCGCTTTCCAGGTTGCCATCAAAGATATCGACGCAACTCTGGAGGATTCTGGCAGTCGCCCCAAAGACGACATGCTCTTCGTGGACATAGGAGTAGGTGGTGACCGGCTGTCCGTCGTCCCAGCGTGTCTCGGTCCGGTGGTTTACCGGGTCAATCAGCGCGGAGACTGGGAATTCCAGCACCTCGGCAATCTCGATGGCGCTCGGGCTGAATTCGTAGGGGTATTTTATAGTGCCGGTGAACACTTGCACCCGAAAGTTGCTGCGGGTGGCGACTTCGTCCATCTCACCGATCACGGTGATGTCGCTCCGCTTGATCCCCATCTCTTCCTCGGTCTCGCGGAGGGCTGTTTCCAGTCCGTCGCGGTCTTCCGGGTCTCTGGCGCCGCCGGGGAAGGATATCTCCCCCTTGTGGTGCTCAACCTGCTCCGACCGCTTGTTCAGTAGGATACAGTACTCGCCATCCTTGGGGTAAAAGAGAATCATAACGGCGGATGGCATCATTCCGGTGCCATCCGCCCTTTGTACGACATGTTTTGCCAGGGCTCGTTTTAAAAGCTCCGGCGGCGTCTGACCCATCTAATCCGCTACTCGAAGATGGAGGACGAGACTTCCTCGATACTGCGCTGCAGTTCCGGGTCGTCGGTCAAGGTCCAGACGATGGCCACCTGGGCAGCGCGGCGCGGCGCGATGCCTTCCGACATCAGCCGTCCGGCGTAGATCAGCAGGCGTGTGCTGGCGCCTTCCTGCAATCCGTGGTCTTCCAGGTTACGGATCTTGTCACCCAGCTTGGCTAGTGCATCGGCATGCTCTTTGGAGCAACCGCTCTCCCGCTGAATGATCTCGGTCTCGATCTCAGGGGGCGGATAGTAGAACTCGATGGATATGAAGCGCTGGCGCGTGCTGTGCTTCAGGTCCTTGAGGGCGCTCTGGTAGCCGGGGTTGTAGGAGACACAGAGCAGGAACCGGTCATCGGCCTCGATGATGGTACCAGTCTTTTCGATCGGCAGAATACGCCGGTGGTCGGTTAGCGGGTGAATCAACACCGTGGTGTCTTTCCGGGCTTCCACGACCTCATCGAGGTAGAGGATGGCACCGGCTTTGACTGCCCGGGTCATAGGGCCGTCGATCCAGCGGGTGCCGTTGGCGTCCAACAGGTACCGACCAACTAGGTCGCTGGCTGTAAGGTCTTCGTGACAGGCGATGGTTACCAGAGGTACGCGAATCTCGCCCTCTTCCAGTTTTTCGTCCTTTCCGCCTTTTTCTTTCGCCACTGCCAAGGGTCGGCCCAACTGCCAGGCCATGAATTCAACAAACCTTGTCTTGCCGCAGCCCGTCGGTCCCTTCAGCAGGACCGGGATGTGCTGCCGGTAAGCGGCGGTGAATAACTCGATCTCATCACCGATCGGCCGGTAGTAAGGTTCGTCCCTGACCAGGAACTCTTCGATCGCATACTCTGTGAAATGTGCTTTTGT
Organism: Dehalococcoidia bacterium; assembly: GCA_963693555.1. GTDB lineage: Bacteria > Chloroflexota > Dehalococcoidia > Lucifugimonadales > UBA3495 > UBA9611. The sequence continues at coordinate 2,630 of CAVOAA010000160.1, forward strand.
CTCTGGAGCTGCTTCAACCATTATTTTTTCCGGTCCTTCTTAGATCTCTAGTTAAGCCGCTTATATACCGCCGGTCAGCTATGCAGCAACCCGACGGTCCCACAACTCTTTGATGGCATTTTCAAGTCCTGCCATATCCCCCGAGTTGTCAATGACTACGTCCGATCTTTCCAGCCTTTCAGCACGGTCCATCTGGGAGTGTATCCGCTTGCGCGCTTCCTCTTCTGATAGACCGTTCCGTTGTTTGAGTCTTTCTATGACTATTTCTTCCGGGGAATCAGTGACCCACACTTCTTCCACCAGGGTGTCCCATCCGGCCTCGAAGAGTAGGGCGGCTTCCACCACCACTACATCCACCCCTTGGCCGCGCAGGACCTCGATCTTGTCCGCTACCATCCGCGCCATCCGCGGATGCATTATGGCGTTCAATTTGTCGAGCTGACCGGGGTCGGAGAAGACTATGGCCCCCAATTTTCGCCGGTCGATCTCTTTGTCTTCCTGCAGGATATCCTCGCCAAAGGTGGCGACAACCTGCTCCCAAGCCTCTGTGTTGGGGATATAGGCCTCATGGCCCACCTGATCGGCACTGATTACCGAGGCTCCCAGTGCTTCCAAATGTCGAGCAGCTTCACTTTTGCCGGTGCCAATGCTACCCGTTAACCCTATTACCAACATCGTTCGTTAAACTGGCTTGTCCCGTTAAACTCGCCCCAAAGTTGGCCGTCTCAAGATATCCATTCGGGATACCTTTTCGACAAGCTCCCTTAGGCTGAGGCGCATCGGGCCATTCTAACAACGCGGCTGCGGCTGGTCAACATGATTTTCAGGTGGTTACCCATCAGAAATCTGACGGCCCATCGCAGGGTTCGCGTCTGCCAACTCCTCTACCTTAATTATCGTTATGTAAACAGACTCCTAACCGGGTCTTGTCTCTGTTGAATGGTCCCGGCTAGTCTCAATATTCCTAATCTTAGTATTCTTCGATGTCCATCCGTCCCCAACGGGACTGATAGGTCGTCTGCAAGCCGTCGAATAGGGTGTCATATTCGGTGGTGTCGATCGGACTGGTGGTCATTATTACCGCGTCTTCGCGGTTGTCGGAGTAGTAGGCCTTGCGGATTCCGACCGACTTGAAGCTGTATTTCTGGTAGAGGCGATGGGCGATGAAGTTGGACACGCGGGCTTCCAGCGTCATCACCTTGGAGCCGTGTTCGATGGAGGCTTTAAGGGAGGCGATTAGTAGCAGTTCTCCCACACCTCGGCCTCGCAGCGTCTCTTTGACTGCAATCTCCGTGATATGGGCCTCTTCACCCTGGTACCACACACTGACATAGCCGGCGATGTTGAACAGGTCCTCAACAGTGTTGGGGCCGTCTTTGGAAGATAAGCCAAGACGCCCGAGCACCCGCGACCAGATTTTGGGGGGCGGCGGTTCGACTTCTACGGCGGACTGGTCGGAGTCGATCTCCGCCAGCATCTCCTCAGGAGAGACTTCTTCATCGAAGCAGGCGACCAGATAGTTGGCACGTTGGTTGTTGATATCGCGCTTGAATGACGTGCTCACCCACAGGGGAGAAAACGCCTCTTTTTCAATGGCGATCACTTGGTCTATGTCTTCTAAGCGGAGTCGCCGGACAGTTACAGGTAGGGTTTCTTGCAATTGGACCGCGCTGCGGGTTTGAAAGTTTAGTTTTTCGGTCCAGGCCCGTGCCTGGCGATGCTGATTTTAACATAATCGGTCGGCTCCATAGTCGTGGCCCGGACCATGGTTGCATTTAAACTTGGGTTGATCAGGTCAGGCCAAAGCGGAAACAATGTTATTTGGCCGCTTGGAATCAGGCTCGTGAACGGCTTCTCGTGAACGGCTTCTTAGGTTGGGATTTAGAGGGATGAACATGGACCGGCACTGGCTGGCAATGGCGTTGATAGCCTTATTCCTGGGTCTGGTGGCCGCCTGCGGGGGCGAGAGCCAGATCGTGCCAACAGCCACGCCCGTAACCGAGACCAAGACGTCCCCAAAGATCGAACCCCAGTCGCAGGCGTTGATGCTGCGGCTGACCTCCCCGCAGGTAAATCTGGTGACCGGCCTAGAACAGGTTTCTGTTGCCGGCGTAACCTCCCCCGACGCCACGATCAGCATCAACGGGGCCCTGACCCTACCCGACCCCGAGGGCCGGTTCTCGGTCAGCTTGGACATTTCGGGCGTCACAGGTCCGTGGGTCATCGAAGTCTTAGCCACATCCATCACCGGGGAGACCGAATCCCAGGTGCGGCCGGTCATCTTCTCCGGCGAGGGCGGCGGCCAGGGATTATTCGGCGTCGTAACTTCAGTGTCTCCCTCGGAGATCGAATTGCAGACCAGTGACGGCGCAGTCACGTTGAGCGTTGACGACAGCACATCGGTTTCGATCCACGGATGGAAATCACCGTCTGTATCCAACATCGCTCCGGGGGCGCTCGTGGGAGTGATGATTGACGGATCTCTCGCTGAGTCGGTCATGGCTGTTGCGTCCCGGCCGGTGCGTACCCGGCATTTCACTGGGATCATCACCGGCTCCCAGCCCGCCAGCTCTAATATAAATGGAAGCATCACGCTGCTCGACACTTCCGGAAGACAGATCACGGCGATGATCACGGACCTGTTTGGACCGGCGCCGGTGGGTGAGGTGGTTACCGCTGTGCTGGAGCAGGACCTCACGACTGGTAGCCTGACGGCAACCGCCTACGACCGTGCGCTCTCCGGGGCAAAACGGCTCGATGAAGCCTTGGCGATGAACCAGGGGATCGATTCGCCACAGGCCACCAAGAACATGACTGCGCTCCGCTGGCGGTTGGCCGAACACGGCGTGCGCAACATCTCCATGCTACTCAACAGCCAACCCTATGAGGAATGGCAGGACACGGTGTCCGCCGCTGAAGATGCTTATGCCAAATCTTTCTCCGCCCACTATATCGGGGTCCCATCCGCCGACGTAACCGGCCTGGTCACATCCATCGCAACTTCCCTGGGCGCCAGCTCAACCAAGCTGATAACCGTGCAGCCGGCATCCGGGCAGGCGGTGATGGTCAAGTTGTCGGACAGCACTCCGATAGCCCTCTTTGGAGAGCGCATCAAGTCCGGACAGCTGGACCTGGCCAGCCGGATCACCGTCCGGTATGCCATAGAGGGCAATGACGCCAACCGGGTCACGATAATGGCCGGGAACACACTATCCAGAGAATCATCTGCTCAACTGGCGGCCATCGCCGGACGGGGCGAAGCACAGGGCGTGCTTATGAATGCGGGGGGCCTCGACTCGGTCGTCACTATCATGGTAGACCGGGACAGCGGCCATCAGGTCTCATTGCAGTCTGCCGGCGCAGCCATCTATCGCAACGGATCGCCCGTCGCGTTGAACCCCACTATGGAAGGTTCCAACGTATTCGCGCGGTTCGACCCTGCTTCCTATAGGCTACTGGAACTGGAGTTGGTTACGCCGTCTTTTGGCGAAGAGCTGGTCAGCGGCGTGGTCCACAGCTTCATACCCAAGTTCGCCGACGGCAACCTGACCATCAGGACACCGGATGGGCAGATGCGTTCGTTCACCCACCGCGCCGACACACCCATACGCCGCGACGGCCTGCGGGTTTCGATCCATTATGTGCGGCCCGGCGATCTGGTGCGCCCCAATACCAGGGTCCGGCCAGCGGACGGCGCCGGGGAAATAATCTCCCTCAGCCTGAAGACCCCGGAACCAGGCCGAGTCACCGGTATCATAAGGGGCGTGACGCCCGGGTTGGGCGGCCAGGTCCAAGTAACCGTGTCTAATATCTGGTTGGACCTGATCAGCCTGAAGGTCAATTCCGATACTGAAATCACCCGGCAGGGGCGGGCTCTAGGCGCCCAGGACCTGGCTGTCGGACAAAAAATCGCCCTGGCGTCTTATGACCCGGTGACGCTGGAAGCCGGCTCTTTGGCACTGGACCCGCCGATCGAATCAGGCCGGGCCAGTAGATAGCCCTTTAATCAGCCGGTAACACCGTCCCGTACTGCCCGTCGTACCCCGAGACAATCTCAACCTGGCCTTTTCTGATCTTGGTCACGGCGATGGCCAAGGCCTCTCCGCTGGCCTGCTTGATATCGTCATACCCGGCTTGGGTCAGCACCCGTACCTCGCCGCCAAGTTCGCCGCAGACCCGCTGGTAGGCAACAGCCACGCCTTTGGTCCCCCGGCCCCTGCCCATGGTGTGGGCCAATATCTCCACCAACGTCGTCAACTTCGTGTACGGGCGCTTATCGTCTTCTAGTATTTGGGCTTCCGGTATTTGGGCTTCCGGTATTTGGGGCGCGTCAGGAGACAATTCCCGTACTCGGTGCAGGACGCCCAGGGTCAACGGGCGGCCGCATTCGGGGCATCTCGTCCCATGATCGTCGGTCTGGTCAGGGGT
>CAVOAA010000161.1:0-6899 GCA_963693555.1 Dehalococcoidia bacterium
GGTTGCAGACGAGGCAAAGCCGGGCGAACAGCACACCTTTGCTCTGTTGGCCGCCAACGGGCCGATGGCCGCACCCGGGGGAGCGGTCTTCGTGCGCTACGCCAACCTGGCATTTGAATGGCGCGAACCAGGCTACTAGACCGCTAGTAGATTAAATCAACGGGCCCGGGCAACGGGTCAGATCAACGGGGCGGCCGCTGGGGGGGAGCTGGGCGGTCGTCCTCTTCATCATCATCGTCGTCGTCGTCATAGCCCAATACCGAGTCAGACGGCTCGAAGCCCATGGCTTCCAGGTCGATACGCAGCTTCCTACAGAAAATCTCGACGCTCTCGTTGACCGGAAGCGTAATCTCGACCATTCCGTCTGCGACCCTCTGTATCGAGCCTGGGTCTTCTTTAGTAAGTTCGACGCGCACCGACTCGCGGTGTATCCCCAAGGCGTCAGTCACCCCAAAGATAGCCGCCATATCTTCCATACCAATCAGTTCTTCAGCCATCACCGTCCTCTCAGGAATGTTTCCAGAGGTATTGGATAGTCTTGGTTTCTAATCTTTTCGCCTAATCTTCGGGCGGCCATTTGGTCCCGCCTTGAAGCGGCAGATCACCGGGCTTGCCGGCCAGAGCGTCGGCCACCAGCCCGCCAAATTCTTTCAGAATGACCTCGCCCCACGCCTGAGCGCGCTCCACCCGGTAGGACGTGCGCCGGCCCCGTTTGGCCTTTCGCGCTTCGGCTTCATCCAACCCGGCTGTTTCCGCATCGATGGCCGAGTCCATGGCGTCGATGTCAGGCACCAGCGTGTTGGCAGTCTCGATGAACCGGACCATCTGCAGCATATCTTTGTCCATGACCACGAAGATGGGCACGGTGCCCGCACGTTGCTCGGGCAGGAGGCTGTTGCTCAATTCCAGTTCGTCGTCCCGGTTGAACACCTGAAGCGATATGTTGGGGGTGCTGTCAGCCAGCTTCAGTATCACTGGAGTGGTGCTCATGGCGTCGCCGCACCAATCAGCGGTAAATACGGCCAGGTTCAACGGTTCGGTTAGGCCGTTGAAGATATCCAGTGATTCGGCGGGTACTTGGACCGCCTCATAGATAGACACGAATGGGTCTTTATTGACCTTGATCTGGTCTATGTACTGCTGGGTGGTCATGCCCTGGTCGAATTTCGCCTGGTTAAGCTGATTTTCCTGTGTCGACGCCACAACGGTAACTCCCGAGGTAAATATTACGCGCCTAGTTTCTCAATATTGTTCGCAGTTGGCAATGGTCTAGGTAAAACTGCTGCGGCTCGACGTTTTCCGTAAACATACGTCATGCTAGAATTGGTCGTTCAAAATCATGACGCCTGATGGCGATGGGAGACTCCGATTTGGCCCAAGAAACGAGTGGCCCCTATCTGAAATACGCATTGTTCTGCAAAAGCACAACAGAAGCGGATGATGGCGAACTTTCTCTGAACGGAGTCGTCGATCTCCTAGATCTGCCCGAACCGGAAGACATGTCCGATCTAGATGACCCCGTTCTGACCACCGTTGATTACAACCTGGCCTTTTGCATCGGCGGCGCCGACCCGGGAGACCACTACCTATTCGTCACATTGAAGACGCCGGGCATACCCCTGGAGACGCCACCAGCCCAAAAGGTGGAGTGGGAAGAGGGGATATTGTTCCAGCGCTGGATCAAGACTTTTAGAATACCCGTGCAGATGCCGGGGATACACTCGGCCGCCATCCTCTTCGACGGCATCCCACTGGGAGAAGCAACTTTCCTGGTCCGGTTCACCGACCCCGACACAGATTCTGAAGACGAACCCGAGTCTTCTTAACCCCAGGGACTGAATCTGACTTTCAAACGGCCCGTTCAAGTTGAATCCCTTATTAGGCTTGTCTATAATTGGAGCGAGCCTGCGGGCGTCTTAGATTCCTATACATCATGGAGCTAAACTGTTGGCTAATCAGACCGGCAAACGCTATGTATGCAGCAAGTGCAGTTCGGAGTTCATAGTAACCAAGGGCGGCGACGGCGCCATCACCTGCTGCCAGACCCCTATGGAACTCAAGTAGCACAGCTAGGCACAAAACCCCAATATCCCCCAGCACTCCACGGAAGGATCTCACGGAGGACCGCCAAATGGCCAACCAACTCGGCAAACGTTATACCTGCGAAAAATGCGGCAGCAGCGTGCTCTGCACCAAGAGCGGCGACGGCGAGATCGACTGCTGCGACCAGGTAATGGAGATTCAAGAACCCCGCAAGTTGCCGTCTTCCGACTAACGCCCAGACTTAAACCGGACCGGGATAACAAAAGGCCCCATCTCCATTGTGGAGATGGGGCCTTTTATTTTGTCTATGCCATTATTCTTTCGCGATCTACGTCCGTAGGGGCGGGTTTCTAACCCGCCCGGCCGGTCGCAAATGACGCTCAGAATTGCCAACACGGCTTGTTGAGATCAGGCGCCCTCACCTCCGACTACGTCGAGAGTCTCGACTTCGTCGGACCTAACCCTCTCCCATGCGTGGGAGAGGGTGATTTTTCTTGCGAGGGCAGCACTAACATCTTCCTAAATGAAGTGAGGGATGACGTCTCGTCCCATCAGTTTTATGCAGTCCATGATCCGGGTGTGCTCCAAGCGGCCCGGCTGCAAGAAGCACAGCACCTGGTCCACACCGGCTTCCTGATACTTTTTCATGACCTCAATGATGGTGTCGGGATTGCCCATGGCGAAGGCTCCCGAGTCCAGATGGTCCTGGGCGACCTTGTCCACCCGTTCCGTCTGGATTGCATCCACCGCGAACTTGTAGGAGTCGGGGACGTCACGGCCCTGCCAGGGGTTGTACAACCGTTCGGCATTCTGGACGAACCATTCGCCTTCGGGAGCGCCGATGCGCCTGGCTTCTTCGTCGTCCTCTCCGCAGTGGACGATCACCAGGGCGGCGATCTGGTTGTTCACGAAAGACCCCACTGGGTTGGCGTTCTTGATCGCGGCCCGGTAGGCAGCGACCCGCTCGTGGAGTTGGTCGTAACCGCCCAGGTTGAAGCAGAGCACTCCCAGGCCCATTTCACCGGCGGCGGCGAAGGAGTCCGGCTGGCTGCAAGCCACCCACAGCGGGGGGTGGGGTTTTTGCACCGGCTTTGGTATCACGGAGCGGGGCGGGATATCGAAGAATTCGCCCTTGTGTTCAAAGACGTCTTCGGTCCACATCTTGGGGATCATGCGGATCGCCTCATCCCATTGAGCCTTGGTCTGCGCGGGATCGACCTCGAAGCCGTCCATCTCTGTCAGTGTGGTGGAGCGGCCGGTACCCAGATCCATGCGGCCATCACTGACGATGTCCAGCACTGCCGCCCGTTCCGCAACCCGGATCGGGTGGTTATACTGCTCCGGCAACAGGGCCACGGCGTGGCCGATGCGGATGCGCTTGGTGCGCTGGGAGATGGCCCCGTACAACACCTCGGGTGCGGAGCAATGGGAAAACTCGGTCAGGAAATGGTGCTCCACGGTCCAAAAATAGTCGAACCCTACCTGATCGCCCAACTCCACCTGGGCCATTATCTGGTGGTAGCGGTCTCTTTCTATGCCGGAATAGTGGGGTTTGGGTATCTGAATCTCATACATCATGCCGAATTTCATGTGTGGTTCCTCCCAATAGGTATGCCCAATAAATACGCCGTAGGCCAACAACCGAGACCGGGGGTTGGTCTCGGATGCCAAATCTCAGGCTGGGCGCATACTACCACAGGGAAGGGGCTGGATAAGGCGGTTTAGACCCAGCGGGGCTGCGTACCCAGGGGGATGCCGAAGATGCGCTTGCCGACCTCTTCACGTACGAGATCGGGCGTGCTCACGGCGTGGAGGATGCCCATGCGGACGTCCCGGTAGTAACGCTCGAAGTTGTCGCTCTCGAACAACCCATGAGCGCCCCGCACCCCGAAGAGCCGGTCGACAGCTTTTTGGGCGTTCTCTCTGGCCACTAGTCCGGCCATCTCCATGCGGGATGCGTCGTCGGGAACGAAGTCCTCGCCGGCGATGGCTTTGTTGGTGATGGAACGGGACTCTTGGACCAGGAACGCCCTGGCTGACTCGATCCACATAGCGGCGTCGGCAACGGCGAACTGGTTGCCGGGCATGCTGCCTCTGATGGCGCCGCCCAGGGTCATGCTGCGGGTCTTGCCGAACTCGATGGTCTCATCCAGAGCAGCCTGGGCCACACCGAGCATCATGGCCGACATCCAGACCCTGGCCTTGGTTGGCACCTTGAGGGCCGCAGGGCCATTGGGCAGCCACGGCTCATAGGGCGCCGGGCGAGTACTCACGGGCGCCATTTCCTCGCAGACGAACACCTGATCCAAGAGCACGTCATTGGTCATGGAGCCCCGGGCCGCCATGGACAGCCAAGTCTCTTCGATGGTTAGTCCCGCCTGAGACGTGGGCAACAGCATCCAGCGGTTGTCGCCTTCCACCATGGTACTCAAAAACGTCCAGGTGGAGATGTTGGACCCGCTGACGAAGGGCCAACGTCCTGAAGCGACGAACCCGCCGGGAGCCGCTTTGGTATCGCCACCGGGTATCGCGGCGTGGGAGATCAGCGCGCCGTTTTTGACCACGTCTTTGAGTAACGAATGAGCGCCCTCGCCCATCATGCCCAGGGACCTGTTGCACATTACCGAGTGGTTGCCCATGACCCAGGCCGTGGAGGCGCAGGCTCCACCGATGATCTCGTAGACCGCAATCTGGGTCACGAGGTCGGCTTCGGCGCCGCCCAGGTCGCGTGGGATGGCGATGGTCAAGAGCCCGCCTTCATGCAGGTCCTGGATGTTCTCCACGGGAACTCGGCGTTGCCGGTCGGCCTCGGGAGCCCGTTCGGCGATGCGAACGGCCGCCTTCTTGGCTGCATTTACCAAGTCCTCTCTGGGCACGATCAGGGCCGGCTGCTGTTCTTTGTTGGCCACCATTGCCATCCTCTCGTAGTAGTCGAATTTACGGTCCAAAATTGGTTTCCCACCAGAGGCTTGGCTTATGCACGTCCTTCGACGGGGCTCAGGACGAACTGTGTTCCATGCCAGCAACTCTGCTGGCTCCGTTCGTGGTGAGCCCCGTCGAACCATCTCTTATCGTAGGCCGATGACCACCGGACCAGTCCAGTGACACGACTCTTAGGGAACCAGCATGGCCCTGGTGATGGGAGTCTGGCTCTGGTCCCATTCCGCCTGCACGAAAGCGTCGTTGACTTCGGCCAGCGGGAAGGTATGGGAGACGATCTTGTCAAAGGGCAAAACGTCTTGTTTACGGACCAGGAAGTTCAGCAGTCTCGGCAGCAGTTCGGGCTTGTACATCAGCGAGCCGATGATGTTCTTGCCGGTGAGCAGCTTGGAGGGGTCGATGGACACCTCTTTGCCCCGGACGATGTCGCCGATCTCGACGAATGTCCCGCCGTTGCTCAGCATGTCGATGCCTTCGGCTAATAGTTCGGCCCGGCCGACCAATTCCATCACCACGTCGGCGCCGCGGTCGTCGGTCAGCTCCTTAACGCGGGCTAACCTGGTTTCCGGGGTGTTGAATTCCTCGATATTTATGGTGTGGTCAGCGCCGAATTCCTCGGCCAGTTGCAGGCGGTTCTCCAGGCGGTCAATGACGATCACCCGGTCGGCGCCCATCTCTTTAGCCATGGCGGTGGCGTGGATGCCAAGTCCGCCGGCGCCCTGGATGACCACGTAGTCACCCTCGCCGGCTTGGGCGCGGATCAGGCCGGTGGTAACGGTGCCCATCGCGCAGTTCACCGGCCCCAGGATGTTGTCGTCCAGCTCGTCCGGGACCTTGAAGAAGGGATGCCGGGCGGGCAGGTATAGATAATCCGAGTAGGTCGCCACGAAGTAAGGCCACACACCGGCGGCAGGGTAGTTGCGGTTCATGCACCAGTTGGTATTGCCCTTCAGGCACTGGCGGCAGTGGTAGCAGGGGAAGACGGCGGCATAGATAACCCGGTCTCCCTTCTTGATGGGCGCTCCGGCCGAGTCGGTCTCGATGCCGTCGCCCAGCGTCTCGATCACACCGGTGCCTTCGTGTCCCATGGCGCGGCCGGTAGGCGGGATGGGCAGGTTCGTCTGGTTCTGGTCGCCCCGCCAGGTGTGCAAGTCTGAGCCGCAGACACCGGCTTGGGTCATGCGGAGTATGACTGCGCCAGGAGCGGGCTCCGGCACGTCGTACTCTTCGATCACGAAGGGTTTGCCGTATTCCTTGCAAACTACAACTCGGCCTTTCATACGTTCCTCCTACTACTGTCCAGTTCGCCCCTAACAAAGCGATGGAAAACTGACCACCACGAGGCTGAAATCACGCCGGTAACATACCACAACCCCCTGCCAAACGATACGTGCGACTGAGCACGGTGGATACATTACTGACACGGCAGTGTTACTGACTAAATATTATGTGTTAATCTCCAATACAGTGGGGTTTAGAAAGCCACGTTTGTGCGTAAAGATTATCAAATTGGTTATATATAAGTACTGGTGACAGATAGCCAAAAACCGGGCCGTCGGTTTGCTGTAAGCAGCATGGTGTTTGCAATGCTGTCTTTGATCGTGTCGCCAGGTATCTGCGCCGTGCTGGGCATACTCCTGGGAATGGTTGCCAGTGCCAAGGGCGACCGTTACCCGGGGATGTTGGGCGTGGTTGCCAGTGCAGGGCTGGGCTTCACCGGATACTACATCGCCGGGGTTTTGGCGGGTTGATGCTACTTCCGCCCGCCTTCAATTTAGGCTCGGCAGGCGCGGTAGGCGCGGTCGTAAAACCAAGAGGGCGTCCGGATTTCATCCGGACGCCCTCTGAATTCTTGTAGGACAGGCAGAACCTGATCAGCCTCTGAGGACCATCACCGGCCCTGCGGCGTGGCGGAC
>CAVOAA010000162.1:0-6879 GCA_963693555.1 Dehalococcoidia bacterium
CGACCGGTCAAGTGGTATCAACTCCGGTTGTTCATGATGGGACCGTTTATTTCGGTGATGCAGATCGGACCTTCTATGCTCTGGATGTTTCTGCAGAGGCGAGGGACGTTCCCGTTGCCGAGTTTGAAGCGGCGATGTTTGGTTCGGGTCCCATGCGTAACCGCACCTTCGAAGCCAAGCCTCTTGAAGAGTTGAGCGGGGTCAGGTGGCAGTTCCAACCCATCGGCGCCAGGCCTCGCTTTGGAGCTGAGATGACCACGGTTGGCCCGACCTATCGCAAGGGTTCCAACGGGGGGCGTCCGGTCAACTCCGGCATTGTTTGACGGCACGCTGTTCTTCGGTAGCGAGGACGGTCGTGTCTACTCGGTCGACGCGGACTCCGGCGAAGAGAACTGGAGCTTGGAGATCACGCGTAACTTCGCCTCAAGAGGATTGACTCCTGTGGAGTCATCTCCGGCGGTGGTAAATGGCGTGGTTTATTTCGGTAGTCTCGGCAATCACCTCTACGCGGTGGACGTGAAGAGCGGGCAGGAGAAGTGGCGGTTCCGGACGGACGGTGGTGTGTTCTCTTCGCCCCTGGTGATGGCGGACTCGGCGTACTTCGGCAGTTGGGATGGCTGGGTGTACGCAGTGGACAAGGCGAGTGGAGAAGAGAGGTGGCGGTTCAACACCGGAGGCGAAGTCTGGTCCTCCCCGGTAGGTGACGGCGATATGGTGTTTATCGGCAACGACAATGGCCGGCTCTTCGCTTTGGACGCCCGAACCGGAGCGGAGCGGTGGAACTTCCAGACCGGGGATAGCATCACTTCTACACCGGCATTGGGCTCTGACAGGGTCTACTTTGGCAGCATGGATAACCATCTGTACGCTTTAGACTTGAGAACCGGGCAGCTGGAATGGCGGTTTGAAACCGGAGATGCCGTACTCTCTTCGCCCGCCTTGCGTGGAGCCGTCGTCTATGTGGGGAGTCATGACGGAAACCTCTATGCGGTGGACACCGGCAACGGTCAGGAGATCTGGCGCTTCACCACTGGCGGCGAGGTGAAAGCCTCCCCTTCGATCGCCGGAGATACCATATTCATCGGAAGTTTCGACGGCCGGATCTACGGCTTAGACTCCAATACCGGAATGGAGCTTTGGCGCTTCCAGACCCAAAATAAGGTATTCTCTTCTCCGGTGCCTGGAGATGGCGTGGTTTATGTCGGAAGCGACGACGGCCACGTCTACGCTCTGGGAGACGTACGGTCCGGAGGGCGCTGACCCTTGGGCCTAAGAGAGGACTAAATGCGACTCGAGAACAAAGTAGCTTTGATCAGCGGCGGGGCCAGGGGAATCGGTGCCGCCATCACCAAGATCTTCGCCCGGGAAGGGGCCAAGCTCGTCATTGGCGACATCCTGGAAGATGAAGGACGCAAGACCGCTGACGAGGTCACCGCAGCCGGCGGAGAATGCTTCTTCGTCCGGCTGGACGTCACCAGCGAGGCCGATTGGGCACAGGCGGCCGAAGAAGTGAAAGCCCGGTTCGGCAGGCTGGATATCCTGGTCAATAACGCCGGCATATCTGCGCGGGGCACTGTCGAGGAAACCAGCGAAGCCGAGTGGACACGGACCATGGACATCAACGTTAAAGGCGCTTTTCTTGGGACCAAGCAGGCCATACCCATGATGCGGGCGGTCGAAGGCGGCTCCATCATCAACATCTCTTCGGGAGCTGGCATCGCCCCCCAGCCCGGTACGTCCGGCGCCTATGCCGCCAGCAAGGGCGCGGTGCGCATATTCACCAAGTCGACGGCCATCCAATACGCCCAGGAAAACATCCGCTGTAACTCGGTGCACCCCGGTCCGATCGAGACCGACATGCTCTTGGCCACCAGGCCCGACCCCGGCTTGCTCGATACGATGATGGGGCGCGTTCCCCTGGGCCGGTTCGGAAAGGCCGAAGAGATCGCCAACGGAGTGCTCTATCTGGCCACCGACGAGTCGTCCTTCGTCACCGGCTCGGAGCTGGTCATCGACGGCGGCCGCACCGCCCAGTAGCCGATGCTCCATCCCCTGATTTTTGACCCGGTTGACTGGCGGTCGGGCCGGAAGCTGGCTGAAGGCTATATAAAGAGCCCGCCCAACTCAAAATAGACCATACGTCGGGTTACACGTGACATGAGAAACGGCCCACGATTCAATCGTGGGCCGTTTTTTCGTTGAACCGTCGATGGAATGTTTGCCTGGTCTGGCATCTGGAAGTACAATCTCCCAGACTCAGGGTTTGTGTAGCGGCAACCCGGATAGAAAAATTCTGGAGAGGGTTGGGCATGGCCAGCGAAACTTCAACTGTGGTCTCTCTGCATGGGGTGGATGTCCCCCTGGTCCGCAGGGGGGCTGGGCCTCCGGTCCTAGTGCTCCACGGCGGCGAAGGCCCTTTGGACGGTCTGCCGTTCACTGAGAGCCTCTCAAGCAACTTTGAGCTGCTGCATCCGACCCATCCCGGGTTCGACGGTACACCCATCCCGGAGCACTTCGATAACCTCCAGGACCTGGTCTTCTTGTACCTGGACCTGATTGATTCCCTGGACTTGCATGACGCCATCTTGATGGGCTTTTCCATGGGCGGCTGGCTGGCAACCGAGATTGCCGTGATGAACACCGGGCGGTTCTCCAAGCTGGTCTTGGTGGACTCGGTGGGCATCAAACCCGGCGGCCCATTCGACCGGGACGTGGCCGACGTTTTTGCCAGCTCTGCGGAAGAATTGTTGAAAGCCACCTGGCATGACCGCTCTCTGGCCCCCGACCATGCGGCGATGTCCGACGAGGCAATGCAGATTGTGGCTGCCAACCGAGTGGCCCACGGGCTCTATACCTGGGAGCCGTACATGCATAACCCCAAGCTCCGTTACCGGCTGCACCGCATCGACATCCCGACCCTGCTGGTTTGGGGTGAGAACGACGGCATAGTATCGGCGGACTACGGCGCTGCCCTGCGTGACCTGATACCCGGAGCCAGTCTGTCCGTGATACCCGAAGCTGGCCATCATCCGCATATCGAACAGCCCGAACAGTTCGCGGCCCGTTTCCTGGAATTCGCCAACGGTTAGGTTGGCGGCAAAATAATTTTTAAGTAGGTGCCTGATTTGAGAGCCTGGTTTTTCACCGAGGACGCCTATCCCTACCTGCCCGATGAAGACTCCTATGAGTCCATCCGGGTGAACCTGCCCAACAAACATTTCGACCCCAGTACCGGGGCCGACCTCTACCACATGTATCTGGACATGTGGTGTGCGGCCGACGAGATGGGGCTGAACATCATGAACAACGAGCACCACCAGACGGCCACCTGCATGGTCCCGGCGGCCCCCATCATGCTGGGTATCCTGGCCCGGGAGACCAAGAACGCCCGGCTTTTGATCCTGGGCAACCCGGTAGCCAACCGCAGCCAGCCCGTTCGGGTTGCCGAAGAGATGGCGCTGATCGACGTGCTGTCCAAAGGCCGGTTGGAATGCGGCTTCGTGCGCGGAGTACCCTACGAGAGCGCCCCGGCCAACGTCTTTCCTTACCGGGGCACCGAGAAGCTATGGGAGGCCCATGACCTGATAACCAAGGCCTGGACGACCCATGACGGCCCCTTCAATTTCGAAGGCCGTTGGTTCCACGCCCGCCAGGTCAACATCTGGCCCCGGCCCTACCAGCAGCCGCACCCGCCGGTATGGGTGACCATGGGCAGCGCCGGGTCGGCGGAACAGGTGGCCCAACGAGGCCACATCGGCGCCGTGTTCCTGGCTGGATACCCGCGAATACGGGATATCTTCGAGGGCTACCGCAAGGGCTATACGGAGGCCCACGGCACGGAGATGCCCATCGACCGGCTGGCCTACTGCGCCATGATCTGTGTCGGAAACACCGAGCAGGAAGGCCTGGACGGTGCGGAGAAACTGCTCTGGTACATGAGCTCCAACAAGGTCCCGCCCCAGTACAGCAACCCACCTGGCTACCACCCGCCGGCGGTGGCGGCCACCATGATGCGGGGCGATAGTTCCGGCACAGGCCTGCCGACATCTACCACCCTTTCCGAGCAGATGGCGCGGGGCAACGTCTTCGCCGGTACGCCTGACCAAGTCTACGACCAGATCAAGAAGTTCTACGACTACTGCGGCGGCTTCGGCAACCTGATGATGATGAGCCAAGCCGGGTTCATGACATTCGACGAGACCCTGGCCTCGATGAAGCTATTCAGCGAGGAGGTCTACCCCCGATTGAAGGAACTGACCGCCAGCTACGACCCCGGTCAGATGCGGGAGACACAGGCTTCCTTGCCCGACGTCGAGAACGTCGACATCAGCACCCTGGCATCCGAGTTCGTGCGTTAGGCTGAGAAGAGGATATGGCCACCGTCACCGAATCCCGAATACCCTCCCTGATCCAAAAAACCGTGCTGTGGGTGAGAGACCACCGCAGTGGAGCGTTTGCCGGGCTGACCTTTGCCGTCTCTGTGTCGTTGGCTCTGTTTTTCGGCCTCTCCAATCTCGGCGAATCCGACCCCAAATTAACCTATGAGATCGTGCGGGAGACCGACGTGCTCGACGTCCGGACTCCTGTGGAAGACCTTCAAATAACCTTCCAAAGCGAAGACATACAGGGTGAAAATCTCAACCTGCGCATCTACGCTATGCGGGTGATCAACAACGGCGAGGTCGACATACTGCAGACCCAGTTTGACCAGGACCAAGTCTGGGGATTAAAGGTGATCGACGGCCGTGTGATCGAGGCGAGGCCCATCGAGGCCAGCTCTAGCTACCTGAACGAGAAATCCAACCCTCAGGTACTGGACGAGAATATAGTCCAGTTCGACAAGGCGATCGTGGAGAAGGGGCAATTCTTCTCCTTCAACATGCTGGTTGTCCACGCCAAAGACGTCACGCCCGAGATCGTATCGATGGGCAAGATAGCGGGTGTCGATGAGATAGTTGTGACGCGCGTGCCAGTGGAGGTTGAGGGGCCAGGGTTCCTTTCCGACCTCTTTGGCGGCGGTTGGGCGGTACAACTCGTCCGGGCGGTCCTATTCCTCTTTGGCGCCGCAGTGATACTGGGATTATTCGCCGCTGGAGTGCTGGCCTACTCTTACTTCAGAGGAGTCCTCCGTCGCCGCCGCGTCGGGAACTCGGTGGTGGTGAAGACCTTGACCAGCCAGAAGCAGCGTGACCTGCTGTCAGAGGTCTATTTGAACCACGGCATGGCCGGTGTGCGCGACCTGCGGGAGAAGCTGGGCAGCTCGGAGCGCCTGGAACTTGAGGCGGCGACTTTGGGAACACTGGTCTTAGCCGGCGAGTTGGAATTCCGCATACCCCCCGCCTACTATTCAGCAGCGTCACTGGAAGAAGCAGAGGCCCTGTCCCGGGACGAAGATGGCAACGTCACCGCCGACCAAGAATTTCAGGAGCGCCTGGAACTCTTCCTCCAGGAACTGAGCGCCAGCCGCAGGATATTCTAAGAGAGAGCGAAAGTCTCCTCTCCTGCGCACGGGTTAAGGTTAGGGTGAGGGAGCCTCTTACCCGCAGTCCAGGTTGGACTGCGCAGCCGTGGTTCGACGGGGCTCACCACGAACGGAATATGAGCGGACGTGCGAGCAGGTTAACAACCAGAAAAACCGTTGGAGGTGAGGGCAACTGTTCTTAAGAGGCCAACTTGGTAGCTTCAGAGCGGTGGTTCGACGGGGCTCACCACGAACGGAGTTGGAGCAGGCAATCAGCCACAAAAACCGTTCGTCCTGAGCTCCGTCGAAGGGCGTCCATAAGTCATGTTCTGGCCGGAAATACCGCCGTATCTTTGGCCTGAGCAGTAGAGACAAGATAGACTACAGATCCGAGCGATTAATTAGGTGATGCAAGATGGCTAACGATACGACCAAGACCGGCCCCGGAGCGCTGACCCACGAGAGTGTGGCCGAGTACCGGGAGAGCTTCGACTCCGACTTAAATAAAAAACTGGTACAGAACGTCGTCACCCAGCACGATGTGAACGACATAGCCCTAAGCCGGTCCATCGTCACCGAGTCACCTCATTCGTTCTCCATAGTTTTGGACGATTGGGGGGTGACCAACCAAGCCCGGTCCGGCCGCTGCTGGATGTTTGCCGGCCTGAACCTGTGCCGCGTCGACACCAGGAACGTCCTCAACGTTAAAGAATTTGAATTCAGCCAGAACTATCTGATGTTCTGGGACAAACTTGAACGGGCCAACTTTGTATTGGAAGCGATCATCGAGACCGCCGACCGGCCGTCCGACGACCGCACCGTTGCATTCTTGCTGCGGAACCCGATCTCCGACGGCGGTCAGTGGGACATGTTCACCGCCTTGGTGGCCAAACACGGCGTCGTCCCCAAGACCTCGATGCCCGAGACCGAGAGCTCGGCCAACTCAGGCCGCATGAACTCCAGTCTGAACTACCAGACTCGTCAGGGCGCCAAGCGGATCAGAGACGCTTACGCCAGCGAGTCGGGCCTAGACGAACTGCGCGGTATCAAGGACCAGACCCTGAAGGTCATCTACGACGTGCTGTGCATCCACCTAGGCACGCCGCCCACCGAAGTCGACTGGCAGTGGAAGGACAAAGACGGCGACTTCACTCGCTCCGGCAAACTGACTCCCCTTGAGTTCGCCGAAAGCTACCTAAAGACCGATATCCACGACTATGTCAGCCTGGTGCACGACCCGCGGGAAGGCAGCCCGGAGGGCGCGACGTTCACGGTAGAGTACCTAGGAAACGTGATTGACGCCCCGTCCATCCGGTATCTGAATGTCGATATCCAGCTCATGAAGGACATCACCCTGAAGATGCTGGAGGACGGCAAGCCGGTCTGGATGGGCTGCGACACTGGCAAGCAGATGCACC
>CAVOAA010000163.1:0-6869 GCA_963693555.1 Dehalococcoidia bacterium
ACCGGGGTGGCGTAGAGGACAAGGTCGGCATCAGCGGCGTTCAGGGTCGCCTCTAAGTCTGCCAACTGCTCCGGGCTGTAGCCCAGGGCAGGCACTTCTTCTTCCATGTGCGGGTACGTTTGAAAGGCACTCGCGATGCTGCCGACGGCAAACTGGCGGCCGGAGACGATCTCGGCTGCTTCCAGCTTGCGGGCCGCGATGGTGCCGGCCCCGTAGGCCATCCCGCCGTGGGTTAGGGTCGGCCCGTCGCCAACCACCAACACCCGCTTTCCCCTGACCTGGGCGGTGTCGGCAACGGTAAGCACCGAGTCTGCCAGCACTACCGTGATATTTGGCCGGGTTGCGGACGCCACCGCTGCTTGCACCCGGGCAAGCTGGTCCGGGCTTGCGCTGTCCGCCTTGTTGATGATGACCAAGTCAGCCATCCGCAGGTTGGCCTCGCCTGGGTGGTAGGTTGTCTCGTCGCCGGCCTGGTGCGGGTCCACCAGCACTACGTGGAGGTCCGGCCGCACGAAGGGCAGGTCATTGTTGCCGCCGTCCCAGATGATCAGGTCGGCCTCTTCCTCGGCGTGGTGGAGGATGGTGTGATAATCGATCCCGGCAAAGACGGCGATGTCCATTCGCAACAGGGGTTCGTATTCTTCCCGTTCTTCGATGGTCGCTTCGAACCGTTCCAGGTCTTCCATCTCGCCGAAGCGTTGCACCCTCTGGGCCTCCAGGTCGCCATAGGACATCGGGTGGCGGATGACGCTGACCTGACGCCGCCGATCCAGAAAGAACCGTGCTATCCGGCGCGTGGCCGAGCTTTTCCCAACACCGGTCCTGACAGCACAGACCGAGATGACTGGTTTGCGGGACTCGATCCAGGTGCTTTCTGGGCCAAGGAACCCGAAGCTGGCCCCGGCGGCTATCACCATCGACGCCTTGTGCATCACGTCCTGATGCGAGACGTCGCTGTAGTGAGAAATATACCCAGTTCACTCGCTCCCGCTTGATCAGCGGGATTAACTCCGACTCATCCAAGATGGGTATGCCGCCGGGATAGAGTGGACCGCTGAGAGCGGCCGGGTAGGTGCGGTTGGCGATGTCGGGAATCTGCGCGGCCGTAAAGGCGACGACACGGGTCAACGGGTCGTTCCTGAAAACGACGTTGAAGTTGTGGAAGTCGCGGCCGGCGGCCCCCATGATGATGACTCTGGTGCGTCTGTCGTCTTGCATCTAAATACCAAGCCCTAGAGAAATAATGATCGGCTAGCTTAGGCCCAGCACTTCGCCATCGGGCGTAACGTCCATGTCCAGCGCCCGTGGCCGCGAGGGGAGCCCGGGCAGGGTCTCGATGCGGCCGGCCAAGGCGTAGAGGAAACCCGCGCCAACAGACGCACGAATGTCTGTGATGGGGAAGGTGTAGCCACTTGGACGTCCCTTCAGTGTCTGGTCGTGGGATATGGACAGATGTGTCTTGGCCATGCAGATGGGCAGGCCGCCCCAACCCTTGGACTCGAAATACCGTAGCCGTCGGCGTGCCTCTGGAGACCAGCTCACGTCGGCCGCGTTGTAGATCTTCTGGGCCAGGGCCAGCACCTTGTCTTCAGCAGAGGCGTCGGCGGGGTAGGCGTAGGTGATCTGCGGGTCGCCTTTGGTTGCGTCGACCACGGCCTGAGCCAGTTCTTCGCCACCAGCCCCGCCCTGGGCGAATCCGTCGCATTCCACCGCCGCGTCGGCCCCGGCGTCCAGTGCGATCTGCTTCACGGCTGCTAGTTCTTCGGGTGAATCGCTGCCGAACCGGTTGATGGCCACCACGCAAGGCAGACCGAATCCCTTGACGATGCCCACATGATGGATCAGGTTGTCGCCGCCGGTGTGCACCGCTGCCGGGTCCGGGTTTTCCAGGTCCCGTCTGCGGACTCCGCCGTGCCATTTCAGGGCGCGGGCGGAGGCTACCAATACCGCAGCGCTGGGCAGCAGTCCGCTCTGGCGGGTCTTGATGTGCATGAATTTCTCGAAGCCCAGATCGGAGGCGAACCCAGCCTCGGTGATGACGTAGTCGGCGTAACTCAGGGCCATCTTGTCGGCGATGATCGAACTGCAGCCATGGGCGATGTTGCCGAAGGGACCGGCGTGGATGATCGACGGCTGGCCCTCCATGGTCTGGACCAGGTTTGGCATCACCGTCTGGTGGAGCAGGGTCATCAAAGCCCCGGTCACGGCAAGTTGGTCAACAGTGACCGGTTCTCCCTCTGAGGTCTCACCGACGACTATGCGGGACAGCCGGGCGCGTAGGTCTTCAGGGCCGTCGGCCAAGGCCAGGATGGCCATGATCTCGGAGGCCGACACGATGTCGAAGCGGGCCTCACGCAGGGGGCCGTAGCCCGAGCCGCCGACTCCAGAGACCACTTGACGCAGGCCACGGTCCGAGGCGTCGGTCACCCGGTTCCACATCAGTCCGCCGGCGTCCAGGCCGGGAATCGCGCCCCGGAACACCTCGTTTTCAACCAGGGCGGCTAAAAGATTGTGGGCCGACCCAACGGCGTGGGCGTCTCCGGTGAAATGGATGTTGATCTCGTCTTCGGGCACGACGCGGGCCATGCCGCCGCCGGTGCCGCCGCCCTTGATGCCGAAGATAGGCCCCAGGGTCGGCTCACGAAGGTTGACGGAAACTTTGTGACCCAGACGGCCCATGCCCTGGGTAAGGCCGATGGCTGTGGTGGTCTTGCCCTCGCCGGCCGGGGTTGGCGTGATGCCGGTGACAACGACCAGCTTGCCACGGTAGTCGGCGGGGTCTTTGAGGGCGTCCAGAGAGATCTTGGCTTTGTAACGACCGTAGGGAATCAGGTGTTCTGGGTCTAGGCCAAGTTCGTCAGCGATCTTAGTTATCGGCTCCACATCGTCTCCAGTCGCCAAGGTTTGGAATGCGAATTCGACCGGCAGGACAGCCGGGGCATATGGACTATATGCCGTAGGTAGTGGTGGCCGTCAACCCTGGAGCGGATTCGGAGCGGTGGTTCGACTGGCTCACCACGAACGAATGACGGGCTCACCACGAACGGATCCAAGCTCATCACGAACGGAGAGGGAGCGATTCGGTCGTCAAAACAAAGAGCGAGCCGGTCGTCCACCCGTTCGTCCTGAGCTCTGTCGACGGGCGCGCAGCAGTCATGCCCAGCCCGGAAGCCTCTCCGAATAGTGGAAGGCCGTTTCCGCTTACCGCTGGGAAATCTCGCTTTCCATCCGGTCTATGTCCCGTTCGCTGAGGTTGAAGTACTTGGCGTCCGGGTGATGGAAGACCACTGCCGACACCGACGACTCAGGGTCCATCATGTAGCCTTCGGTCAATTCCACGTCCAGGTTGGCCGACACATCAAGCAGCCGGAACAGCTGTTCCTGGTCTTCCAATCTAGGGCAGGCCGGATAGCCGAATGAGAACCGCTTGCCCCGGTACTGGGTGCGGAAGAGGTCCTGTGGCGTGGTGTCAGCCGGGTCGCCGAAGCCCCACATCTGCCGGATCTGTTGATGGAGTAATTCCGCGAACCCCTCAGCGCTCTCCAAAGCCAGGGCGGAGAGGATGTGAGAGTTGAGGAACTGACCATCGGCCATCCATTTCTCAGCCAAAGCCCGGACCCCCGTACCGATCGAAACGACGAACATGCCGACATAATCTGCCTGCCCGCTACTCTGAGGCAGCAGGTAGTCAGCCAAGCAGAGGCCATCCCTCTGGGACTGACGGCCAAAGTAGAACTCCTCGGCTATCTTCCCATCTTCAGAACCGTGAACCAGTATTCGCCGACCGTCTGAATTAGCGGGGAAGAATTTCAATATTCCGTTGGCCTTGATGTCTTCTTGGGCCAACATCAAGTCCTCGACTTTCCGCACGGATTCCCGGAGATCCACTGCCGCGGGTCCCCCGGCTTCCAGGTCATCGGCGAACCGGCCCTTGTAGCCCAGATGTCTCACGTAGAGCATCTGCGGGTTGATCAAGGGGAATATCTTATCCAACGGCTGGTCTTTCAAAACATGAAGCCGCAGGTCGGGCGGGTTGGGAATGTCGAAGTCGTGCCTTACCTGAGCCGGCGGCACGGGCTCTCCCTCTTCTTCATCGGTTTTTGCCGCAGCGTCGGCGACTGCCATAGCCTCAGCTTCTTCGTCCAGAGTGGCGATCAGCTTGGCCCGTTCGTCGGCGTCTTGGATGGTGTTGGCCAGGGCGAGCCCGGTCATGGCGTCGGGCGCGTAGGCCACCAGGCCGCCGTACTCGGGTGCGATGCGGAGGCGAGTGAACCTGTTGGACAGCGCAGCGCCGCCCACCAGCACCGGGCAGGTGATGCCCGCCTGGGTAAAGTCCTGAGCGGTCTCGACCATCATGGTGGCTGATTTAACCAGCAGGCCGGACAGGCCGATCATGTCGGGTTGGTGTTCTTTAACGGCTTCGATCAGGACCTGGGGCGGGACCTTGATGCCCAGGTTGATGATCTTATAGCCGTTGTTGCCCATGATGATCTCGACCAGGTTCTTGCCGATGTCATGGACATCGCCCTTAACCGTGGCCAGCACCACTTTGCCCTTGATGGCACTCTCCGACTGTTCCATGTGCGGCTCAAGGTGGGTGACAGAGAATTTCATGGACTCGGCCGATTGCAATACCTCGGCCACGATCAATTGGTTGGCGTTGAACTGACGGCCGACCTCGGCCATCCCGTCCATCAGGGGGCCGTTGATGATCTCCAACGGCGACCGGCCGGTGAGGGCTTCGTCCAGGTCTTCGGCCAGCCCTTCTTTGGAACCTTCGATTATCGCCAAGGCCAGGCGTTCGTCCAGAGGCAGGTTCTTGCGTTCTTCTGAGGTTGCCTTGGGGGCTTTATCGCGGAAGTGGTCGGCAAAGGCCGCAACCGGGTCGTCTCCGCTGGGCCAGATCAGGTCCTCGGCCAGCTTGCGCTCCTCCTCCGGTATTGAGGCGTAACGCTCCATTCCCTCTGAGTTCACGATGGCCATGTCGAGACCGGCCTGCACGCAGTGGTAGAGGAATACCGAGTTGAGGACTTCCCGTCCTGCCGCAGGTAGACCAAACGATACGTTGGAGATACCCAGGATCGTCTTCACGCCTGGTAGGTTCTCTTTTATGAGCCGGACGCCCTCGATGGTCTCAGCGCCTGAGCCGACATAGTTCTGGTCTCCCGTGCCCACTGGGAAGACCAATGGGTCGAAGATGATGTCTTCCATCGGGATACCGTATTTCTCGTTTAGGAGCTTGGCAGAGCGGACGGCTACCTCAAGTTTTCGTTCTTTGGTGATGGCCTGGGCCTGCTCTTTGTCGTCGTCGATGCAACCAACAACGAGGGCCGCGCCATAACGCCGGGCCATGGGTACGACGATCTCGAACCGGGCCTCGCCGTCCTCAAGGTTGATGGAGTTGATGATTGACTTGCCCTGGAGACGCTTCAGCGACAACTCAATCACCGCGGCGTCCGTGGAGTCGATCATGATCGGAGCTTTGACTTTTTTGGTCACGAGGTCCAGGAATTTGGTCACATCGGCGGCTTCGTCCCGGTCCGGGTCTTGGAGGCATACGTCCAGGACGTGGGCGCCGTTCCTGATCTGGCGGCGGCCGATCTCGGCGGCTTCCTCGAAGGAGCCTTCGGCTATGAGGCGGCGAAACCGTCTGCTGCCCAAGACGTTGGTGCGCTCGCCGACGATGGCTGGCCGGACGTCTTCGTCCACCAGCAGGGTCTCGATACCTGAAACGCGTGTCTCCGCAGAGTCGATGCCGGGACGGACCGGCTTGCCGGACGCCATCTCCACCAGCAGTTCTACGTGTTTGGGGACGGTGCCGCAGCAGCCGCCGACAAGGTTGACCCAACCAGACTCGGCAAACCGGCCCACGGTCTCGGCCATGGCTTCTGGAGTCTCGTTATAGTTCCCGTCTTCGTCGGGCATGCCGGCGTTGGGGACGCAGGCCACGGGGAACTTGGACAGCGCGGCCAGAGACCTGATGTGGTCGGTCATGAAGTTGGGGCCGGTGGCGCAGTTCAACCCGATCCAGAGTAGGTCGCGGTGGGCCAGGGACGTGTAGAAGGCTTCAACATCCTGACCGGCCAGCAGTGTGCCCATGGGTTCAACGGTGCCCTGCACGGCCACTGGAACTTCCTGACCTAGTTCGGCGAAGGCCCGGTCGATGCCTTCCAAGCCAGCCTTGACGTTCAATGTATCCTGGCTGGTCTCAAGCAGTAACAGATCAACACCGCCCTCGATGAGGCCGACGGCCTGAATGTGATAGTCGTTGGCGAGTTCCTCGAAGGTGATGCCGCCGGTGACTGATATCGTCTTGGTGGTCGGGCCCATCGAACCGGCCACGAACCGGAGCTTGCCGGGGGTGGATGCGGCGTCAGCCGCGGTGCGCGCCAGAGCGGCCGCCTCGCGGTTCAACCGGCGGGCTTCATGTGCCAACTCGTATTCGGCCAATACCACCGGGGTTGAGCCGAAGGTATTGGTCTCAATGATGTCGGCCCCGGCATCCAGGTAGCTCTGATGTATCTCTGTAATGACATCGGGCCGGGTGAAAGTCAGGTACTCGTTACACCCCTCGTATTCCAGGCCGCCGAAGTCATCGGGGCCTAGGTTGTAAGCCTGGATGGCAGTGCCCATGGCGCCGTCAATCACCAGCAGGCGATTGGCGAGTGCCGATTTCAGTTCATCTATGCGTGATTTTGTTGTCATAAATGTTCAATCAATGGATAGTATTCGACTAGCGCAAGACTACGATTGTAGCACCAGCCCGACGTTCATGGAACTGATCTGCCTTATTTAATGGCCTTACAGCCGGCCGGGGTTGGAGTCCAAACCCGGCTGTTTTAGTCGTTTATTTCAGTCGTTTATCTTAG
>CAVOAA010000164.1:0-6773 GCA_963693555.1 Dehalococcoidia bacterium
GAATTTGACCCGATGATTACTAAAAAAGATGAGCCCAGGCAACATAATTATCGGATTCGTTATTATGTCACTTGGGCTCATTGCTATTCCCGGCTATTGGGATTACTCCAAGAAGTCTTTGAGCTTCCGGGAACGGGTGGGATGGCGCAACTTACGTAACGCCTTCGCCTCGATCTGACGGATTCTTTCACGGGTGACGCCGAACTCTCGGCCGACCTCTTCCAGCGTCCGGCTCCGGCCGTCTTCCAGGCCAAACCGTAGCTGGAGCACGCGGGATTCGCGATCGGTCAGGGTGTGCAAGACCTCGCCAACCTGCTCCTTGAGCAGCTGGAAAGACGCTGCGTCCGCCGGCGCCAGGGCGTTGCGGTCTTCGATGAAGTCACCCAGGTGTGAGTCTTCTTCTTCACCGATGGGGGTCTCCAGTGAGACGGGCTCTTGGGAGATCTTGAGAATCTCCTCAACCTTCTCCGGGCCGATCTCCATCGCCAGGCCAATCTCCTCCGGAGTGGGCTCGCGACCGTACTCCTGGAGCAGACGCCGGTGCTGGCGCATCAGTTTATTGATTGTCTCAACCATATGGACCGGGATCCGGATGGTCCGTGCCTGGTCGGCGATGGCGCGTGTAATCGCCTGCCTGATCCACCAGGTCGCATACGTGCTAAATTTGTAGCCCTTGCGGTAGTCGAACTTCTCAACCGCACGGATGAGGCCAATGTTACCCTCTTGAATCATATCCAGCAGGGCCATGCCACGGCCGATGTATTTCTTGGCTACGCTGACCACCAACCTCAGGTTGGCTTCAGTCAGGCGGGCTTGCGCGCGTTCGCTCTCAGCGTCGATACGCCGGAAGTACGCACGGAATAGCGGATCGAGTTCCTGTAGATCAGTGAAGCTATTAAGCTCCGCCAATTTGGCGTCCAACTGTTCCAGGGTGGAGTCTTGTAGGACATCCACGGCATCCGGCGGCACGAGCCAGGAACTGAGCGAGAGACCAATGACCTGTTGGTAGACATCGTCTTGGTACTCGTTCAAGTCCTCAGCCATGGCAGCCAGCATGTCCACCGAGACCTCGGCGTCGATGGCGTCCCTGAGTTTCTTGTGGTCTGTTATCTGAGAGACGGTCAGGTTGGTCGGCAAACCTAATTGCTCCGACAGTGACTTGACCAGCGGTTCGGCGTTGACCATCCGCTTGAGCAGCCCGGCGGCGATCTCCCAGGGGCGGGCCGGACGGCCTTCAAGCTCTTCTAGTTCCTTCCTGAGACCCTCAAGGTGCTTGCCGCCCTCGATCTTACGGGCGAGCGAGCGCTCGTCGGCTGAGGTGAGCAGGCGTACCCGGCCGATCTCGCGCAGGTACATGCGGACCGGGTCGTCCAGTACCTCCACAGACTCAGTCTCCGGCTCCCATTCTGGCTCTTCGTCGTCATCGGAAGAGCTGTCCGGGGCGTTGGAGTTATCAGTGGTGGTTGTGGTTTCTGTGGCGTCTCCGTCTTTCTCGGTGGTCGTGCTTGCGTCCCACGCCGCTTCACTGGTGTTTTCAGTGATCGTTGCCGGCCTAGCACCAGACATACCCTCTGCGTCGGCGCCGTCGTCATCGCGGGCTGCATCGACGCTGCGGATTATGTCGAGTACCGGATTGGGAGAATCCGAGTCATCTTGGCGCGACTCTAGAAAATCCTCGGGGGTCAACTCACTGGAACTGTCTCTTCTTTTGGCCATAACGCCTCCTTATCCGGAGATTTCCTGGACTTGGCCTCTCCGGAGGCCTTCATTTTTCTTGATCTGCTGGTTCAGTTGTAGTATGCCGTAGTTTTCGCTGTCCTCAAGGTCGGGAGGAGACTCGGCGAAGCGTATCACTTCTTCGGATTTAAGGTTTCTCAGGTTACGTTCTTCCAACCGTGACGCCACTTCCATGATCGAAGACTCTCTGCGGTTCACGTCCATCGGAATCATCGGGTTTTCGGTCAATGCGGTCAACTGCCCGGAGACTTCATCGTCTCCTTCTCGCCTAACTGCGGCCAATGTCTCATCTTTATCCAAACCAGGCCCTGCGTCCAGCCACCGTGTGAAAAGCTCTCTATTCTCGTGTCGCTGGAAAAACTCCGCCCGTAGCCCGGATGCCATGTCCCGCATCTCCGGGTGGTTCAAGAGCAGTTGTAGGCAGTGTTCCTCCATCGGGTCATGGTCTAGCTTGGCGAACGGCGATGAAGCCGCTGCCGCAGGTCGCTGCTGTTCCGGTTGGCGGGTGCGCCGGGCCACCGATGGGCGGCTCAGAGCGGCCTTAACAGTGTCGATGGGCACGCCGAGGTTATAGGCCAGTAATTCAACGGCGTTGGCCTGCTGTATCCCCCCACCAAGAAGGTGGATGAACGGGGCGGCTTCCGCCACGCACTTGGCTTTGCCTTCGGGTGTGCTGGTTTCTCCATTACTCGTGATCGCGTTTATCCGGAAGGTGATCGCCGGCACTGCGGATTCCACCAGCTTTGACCAATCGTTGGGAGACCGGTGGATAACCTCATCCGGGTCTTGGCCCGCTGGCATGATTATGACCCTGGGGTCTGCCTCAACCGATTGGGTCGTTCCCTCCGGCCCCTGCTTGGTAACAGCCTTGGTCCGGAAGTTCTGCAGGACAACGTCCAGACTACGGAGCGTGGCGTTCTGACCGGCGGCGTCTTGGTCCAACGCCATGGTCATCTTGCCGGTCAAGCGCCTGATCTCATCCACCTGGAACTCGGTAAGCGCCGTGCCCATCTGGGCCACGACGTTCTTGAACCCGGCTTGGTGGGCGGCGATGGCATCCATGTAGCCTTCGACTATTACAGCGCCCTCTCTTCTTACGTCAGTCCTGGCCCGGTCCATCGCATATAGGATCCGGCTCTTATCGAACAACGGTCCCTGCGGCGAGTTCAGGTATTTCGGCTCCGAACCGTCCAGCGTCCTGGCCCCGAAACCGACCAGGTTGCCCTGGGCGTCTCTGATGGGGAACATCAGGCGCCCCCGGAACAGATCGTGGCTCACGCCGTCGTCGCCGGTGCGGACTACTCCAGCCCTGGAAAGCTCTTCAGGGGTATAACCCTCTCGGATCAGGTGGTTCTTGAGTGACTCACCGTCCGTTGGGCTGAGTCCGATCCCAAAGGCCTCTATGGCCTGCTTGTCCATGCCCCGTTTTTCCAGGTATTCCCTGGCGGACGAACCTTGGGCCGACGACAGCGTACGCTGAAAGAAGGCCCGGGTGTCTTCATTTATCTTGTGGGCGGCCTCGTTCTGAGGGTTCTGGCCCCTTTGCGGCAATGCCACGCCGGTCTGCTGGGCCATCTGCCGCAGGGCTTCGCCGAACTCCAGACCATCCAATCGCATCACGAACGATAGAACATCGCCGCCCGTGGCGCAGGACCCGAAGCAACGCCATGACTGCCGGTCAGGAAACACGTGGAACGACGGCGTCTTTTCCTGATGGAAGGGGCAGTTGGCCTTGTAGCTGTTACCGGAGCGTTGCAGAGCTACTCGCTGGGAGATCACCTCAACGATATCCAGCCGGCTTTTGACGTCGTCAACGACGGTCATCGTCCGCCATCTCCATCGGCGAGCCTGGTATCACTTGCCCGAACGTTTGATTCCATGAACCTCGTCGTGGCTCCACCGCCCAACATCTACTTCAGTTACGACCGTGCACACCCGATGCGCACAGAGCGTCTAGTAAATTTTATCATGCGAGGCCCCTGTTTGGACAGGAGATCATGACCGCAGATCCAACATTTATGATGCGGCCCGGCCAGGCTGGGTTCACGGCTATTTCGGTTGTTCCACCAGGTTTCTTTTGCGGTCGAGCATCTCTTGGAGAGAGTCTGTTACGAAGCCATCGAGCCGGGCTGCAGCCATCTTCTCTACGTCCCGATCAAAGTCCAGATCCCAGGCCAATACTCTGGCTCCCCGGTTGTGGAACTTTCGTTGCAGCTTTTGGTTGTAGGAATCGTTGGCCGGATCGTACCAGTCAGCCTGCACCAACGGGCTGAAACAGCGGGAGCGGATGGGGAACGGGTGACGGCGGGACCAGATGTAACCCCGGGTGATCTTGGGTTCTATCTTCCTCAGTTCCCACAACGAGATTGGGTTGAAGCTGGCAACTAGGGTGCTGTCCCATCTTTGATGACGCCGCACCACCTCCGCCACTTGATGGGCGATGAGCTTCATGCCCTTCATGATGACCTTCAGCTCAACGTTGATCAGAAAATGTGCCGGCAGCGACTCGAACACTTCATCTAATGTCGGCGGGTGCTCGTTTTTGAAATCGGGTGAATACCATGAACCGGCGTCCAGACCCAGTATTTCGGCTTGGTTGAAGTGATTGACCGGGCCGGTGCCGTTGGAGGTGCGTTCCACGCGGCGGTCGTGGAACACCACCAGTTTTTCGTCCTTGGTCAGCCGGACGTCCAATTCGATGCCGTCGGCGCCCAACTCCAAAGCTTTCTTGAAAGCGGAAATGGTGTTTTCCGGGGCATTAGTGACGTCGCCGCGGTGAGCGATTATCAGCGGAAACGGTAGTGAGCCAGGGGCGAAATCCCAGCGGGTGACGCGTTCGCCGGCGGAATGGTGAGTGGTGCTGTTCGTAGCCAAGTAGAGACCTCGAGCCGGGGGGGTGAGACCACCTTACTCAGGGCCGTATCTGAGTGTCAATGTCATCGTAGCCGTCGCCAGGTAGTAGAATGACCGGGTTGTTTCGCTACCGGACGGTTGCGCGTTCCTGCCCGGTACCCAAGCGTTTTTGATACGACGGTAGTTCACTTACGGGGGAATCTCGGCGATATGAGGCCATTGTCAGGGGCTATAGGTACTTTGGGGACGGTGTTGGAAAACGCCGATTTCCGCATCCTCTGGTATGTGGGAAGCGTGGGCGAATTTGCCCGGCGTATGGAGTTGCTGGTCCTTAGTTGGATGGTGCTCCAGCTGACGGACTCATACTTCCAGCTGGGTTTGGTGTTGGCCTTCAACAACCTATCCCGGCCCTTGGTTTCAATGTTCACCGGTTACATCGCCGACCGGTTCCCCAGGGCCAAGGTGCTGATGGCCGGGCAGGCGATCAATGTTCTGTTGGCGGCCGTTCTGTTGGCGGTAATCGCCTACGACTTAGACCTGATCGAGCCATGGCATGTGTTTGCGGCGGTTTTCGTCCAAGGGATGACCAAATCCATCGAGGACCCATCACGCCGTACCGCCATCTTTGATGTGGTTGGCCAGATACGTTTGGTCAATGCTCTCTCGCTTGATGTGGTCAGTAATAACCTTGGCAAGATGGCCGGGCCGGTGGTGGGTGGCATCCTGATCGATACCACCGGGTTCACTGGTGCTTACGCCTTCTTGCTGGGAGCCCACATCTTCAATCTTGGCTTGATGACCAAGATGCGGATACCCAACTATCAAGGCCTAGCTATTACAGAGCCGGTATTACGCAGCCTAAAGGGTGCGGTCAGCTACGCCTGGAAGAGCCCGGTGCTGGTGGGCCTGTTCTACATCACTATCGTGATGAACGCCCTGGCATTCCCCTTTCAGCAGTTCATTCCCGCCATCGGCCGCGACCATCTGGGTGTTGGCGTCACGCTGGTGGGGCTGCTGGTGGCCGCCGATGGGTTCGGCCAATTGGCCGGAGCAGGGATCATGGCTATCACCCGGGACCTGCGCTACCACGGCCGGGTGTTCGTCCTGGGGTCGGTGGGTGTCCTCCTGATCGGTGTGGTCTTTGTGTGGTCGCCTTGGTATGCACTGACCTTCGGATTGTTGACCTTGGGCGGTATCGCCCAGTCCGGGTTTTCGACCATGCAGAGCGCGGTGACCATGCTGGCGACTCCCCATGACATGCGCGGGCGCATGATGGGTCTGCTCAGCGTGTGTATCGGGGCCGGTACTCCTCTGGGAGCCTTTGAGATGGGGCTGGTGGCCTCGGCGGTATCAATCCAATGGGCGATTTCAGCGAACGCCATCGCCGGGTTGATACTTTTGGCGCCGGCGATGGTGTTAACTCCGTTGTTGTGGAAACCGTTGGAGCAGGCGGAGTCTGATGTTACGGAAACGGCCGACCCGCAAACCGGAGTGGAACCTGCCGGTGGGGATGCCTAGCTCCCTGGGTTTCTCTTGCTCGCTCCCACTCGAAGCGTTATATTCAGTTGGACTCGGCCCCCTGTGGCCGCGAGTAAGATTCCCGGAGAAGACATGCAACGAATCGTAGATTGGCCGGCCCGGATGAAAGAGGTCGCCGAATTCGTGGGCCTGGACCAAAGTGAACTCGAGGTCATCGAGTCTACCCGCGAGTTGGTGCTGGCAAGAGGCGAGGAAATGACCGCCGCCGTCTACGACCATTTTTTGAAGTTCCCCGAGACCCGCCGGTTCTTTCTGGAGGAAGGCGGCGAGGTTGACGAGGCCAAACTCGACCGGCGCAAGCACAGTCTGTTGCGCTGGCTGACAGGCTCCATAAGTTTCAAGATAGACGAAGACTATCCCATCCGGCTGCTGGCCACCGGCATCGTCCACAGCCATCCGCCGACCCACCGGGCGCACCTGGGATCGATCCCCAGTCGGTTCATGATTGGCTCAATGTCCTTCATGATGACTCTCCTAACGGAGATATTTCAGGAAGAGATCAGTGACTCTCGAGAAGCCTTTCGGGCCACCATAGCCTGGAATAAACTGCTGATGGTCCAGCTTGATATCCTGCAGGCTGGCTACATCAATGAGACCCCCACCTCGGTGGCTGAAGACGGGCCTGACTCGCAATAATTATCGAT
>CAVOAA010000165.1:0-6744 GCA_963693555.1 Dehalococcoidia bacterium
CGGGATTCCTCGTCGGCCTACGGCGCTCCTCGGAATGACAGCAAATGGGGCGAGGCACTTAGCGCAGTGACTTTTGGTTCTCTTACTCCGCCGTTTGAACCGCCGCCCGTAGTTCTTCCTGGCTGATTGGCCCAGAGTGCAGCCGGTCGCCCACCCGGTATGACGGAGTCCGCACGACGCCCGCCACCAACGCCTCTTCGTGCCGGGCCAACACCAGGTTGTGGTAGCTGCCGGACTGCAATTCGGGCCACATCTCCGCCCAGTCCAGTCCGATGGACAACGACAACCGCCGGAGGGTGTAAAGGTTGCCCAGGTCCGTGCCCAGCTCCCAGTGCTCCCTGGAAGCCGCCCAGAAGAAATCGCTATCCCGGCCCCGCTCTTTGGCGTAGGCGGTTGCGGCGTGGACCGCCAAGGTGCTGACCGATCTGTTGGACGCCGGTTCGGTTCCTATACTCTTGCCGGGCAGGTAGAGAGGGCTCCGCCGCGACGCGTCTCCGGGCAACTCTCCGTCGTTGGGAACGGAAACGTCACCGGTGAATTCAAGGGAATCAGACCGCACCAGAAAAGGACGGCGATCTATCTCAAATTCGATGTCCGAGGCCGATTCTTCAAGCTGTCTAACCCCGATATATGAATGAGGGCAAGCGTAATCGAACCAGACGGTAACCACGGCAGCAGGCATGGCGGGTGGTCAGCTAAGGCTCAGGTCTCTGGCTTGCTTGAGGACCTTGACCAACGCGTCCATGGACAGCACGCCCGTGTTGGTGTTGCGGGGGCTGGGGTGGTAGCAGGCGACCATCATCGGCAGCTTTGGCCCGAACCGGTAGACCTCGCCGTGCAGGAACTTGCCCCGCACTTTTTCGTTGGCCATCTCGCTCAAGGTCTGCAGTCCCGCCCGGAACGCGATGTGACCCAGAGCCAGGATCACCTTTAAATTAGGCAGGGTCTGTAGTTCTCGAATCAGGTAGGGCAGGCAGGCTTTCTGTTCCTCCGGGGTGGGTTTGTCTCCGGGGGGCACGCACCGGACTGCCGCGGCGATGTAGGCCCCGTTGAACTCCAGTCCGTCATCTCGGTGGTCCGAGTTGGGTTGGTTGGCCAACCCGGCTTTGTGCATCGCGGCGGTCAAGAAAGTGGCCGAAGAATCGCCGGTGAAGACCCGGCCGGTGCGGTTGCCGCCGTGGGCCGCCGGCGCCAGGCCAAGCACCAGCATCGAGGCATCCGGGTCGCCAAAGCTGGGTACCGGCTTGGCCCAGTATTCCCAGTCCTTGTAGGACGCCCGCTTCTCTTTACCGATCTTCTCCCGCCAGTCCACCAGGCGGGTACACATCCGGCAGGCGACGATCTCATCGGTGAGCGCCGCCAATTGATTTCTATGACTATCTGCCAAGCCTAACTCCGTGAGCTGTATTTATCGGGTTACCGAAGGCTGTGCCGCCCGGTGCTATACTCCGGCCCATGACCGCTGTATCCCTGCTTCTGGTCTTGATTTCCGCGCTTGCCCACGCATCGTGGAACCTGATGCTGAAGCGGGCCGGCGACCCTGAGGTCTTTGCCTGGTGCCTCCTGGTCGTGGCTTCCGTGCTGCTGGCCCCGCTGGGGGTGGCGCTGCTTTGGTCCAACTCGGTTGGTCTCACCGGCCTCTGGTTCATTCTGGCCACCGTTGCACTCCACGTCATCTACTTCAACATGTTGGCCCGCGGGTATGCCCAAGGAGACTTGTCTCTGGTCTATCCGGTGGCCCGTGGCATGGGACCCATGCTAGTGCCGGTGCTGGCCGTCATCTTCCTCGATGAGACCATCGAACCGCTGGCCATCGCCGGGGTTGCCGCTATCATCGGCGGGATATACACAATCTCATGGTGGGGCAATTTCCATCAAGTGCTGCGAAACCCCCTGCTGTTCCTCAGATCGGCCGGAATGCGTTACGCAGTGGTCACCGGACTTACAATCGCCGCGTATTCCATCGTGGATAAAGAGGGAGTCGGCCATGTCCAGCCGCTACTCTACATGTATTTTTTGAGTATCGGTACTGCCGTGGCACTGACGCCGTACATACTGGCCCATAAAGGCTTAGAAGCGGTCAAGCCTGAGTGGCGCGCTAATGCCGTGCCTATCACGGTAGCCGGGCTACTGACATTCGCCGCCTATGGGCTGGTTTTGACCGCATTCACCTTGTCGCGAGTCAGTTATGTTGCTCCGGCCCGTGAGATCGGAATCGTCATCGGAGTGATGATGGGGATCTTCTTGCTCAAGGAACCCTTCGGCGGCGGACGGCTGTTGGGTTCCGGCTTTATCGTGGCCGGTTTGGTCCTGATAGCGTTGTCGCCTTGATCAACCGGAATACCGGGCTTTGGCCAGCCCAAATTCCTGCGGACATCCAATACCCGGCGGACATAATGTATAATACC
Source organism: Dehalococcoidia bacterium (assembly GCA_963693555.1). GTDB lineage: Bacteria > Chloroflexota > Dehalococcoidia > Lucifugimonadales > UBA3495 > UBA9611. The sequence continues at coordinate 2,409 of CAVOAA010000165.1, forward strand.
CGGAGCCTAAATCAGGCCAATATCAGACGTGGAGAAAGAGGGAGCCGATGATTAACCAGGAACGCTTGGTCAACGCATTTTGTGAGCTTGTGAAGATTGACAGCCCGTCAGACGAAGAAGAGGACGTGGCGAAACATCTTACCGAGCGCCTGGAGTCTCTGGGCTTCAATGTCGCCCGGGATGCCCACGGCAACCTGATAGCCTCCGAAGACGGCGACAACCCGCTGATGCTTTCGGCCCACATGGATACCGTGGAGCCGGGCCGCAGCATCAAGCCTCAGGTGGACGGCGACATCATCCGTTCCGACGGCACCACCATCCTGGGCGGCGACTGCAAGGCTGGGGTGGCTGCCATCATGGAGGCACTGGAGTCGGCGAAAGAAGACGACTCTCCCCGGCGTACTGTCCAGGTGGTTTTCACCAGGGGTGAGGAGATCGGCCTGATTGGCGCAGAGAACCTTGATTACTCCATGATTCACTGCAAAGAGGCAGTGGTCTTTGATGGCAACGGCCCGGTCAACACCATCACCGGCTCCAGCCCAACCTACATGGCCTTCGACATCACGGTAACGGGCCGTGGCGCCCATGCCGGCGTCGAACCCGAGAATGGAATATCGGCCATCCGCATCGCCAGTGAGATCATCGGCGACCTACCCAACGGACGGCTGGACGAGGAATCGACTTTTAACGTCGGCCTGATCACCGGCGGCACTGTCCGTAACGCCGTGCCGGTGGAGGTTACATTCGGCGGCGAGTTCCGCAGCCGGAACACCGAGACCGTTGACCTGCTTGGGCTGCAGGTGACTGAGGCGTTGAATAAGGCCAGGGCCAAGTACCAGGAAGCGGTCATCAAAGAAGAGATGGAGATGCTCTTCCAGATGTACACCCTAGACCCCAACGAGCCGGTGGTCCGCATGGTCACCGACATGCTCAAGGACATGAAGCTGGCACCCGACATAAAGCCCTCGGGCGGCGGTACCGACGCCAACAAGATGCGCCTTAACGGCATCGACTGCATCGTGGTCGGCATGGCCACCAACGAGATGCATACGGTGAACGAGTACGTGGTAGTGCCCGATCTGATGGCCACCGCCCGGCTCTGCCAGAACATCATGAGCCCAAACCAGTAGACTAGATTCTTGAGATTGATCAAGGGGCATCCGCGACTTAGTCGGGATGCCCCTTACGCATTTAAGAGGAGAGCAATTATGAACGGAGCAGAACTTAAAGCGACATTGAAGTCGGGCGGCCGGGTCTTTGGGACTATGATCTCCATCGCCCGTAACCCCAAGTGGATACCCATACTGGATGGCGTGGGCCTGGACTATGTGGTCATCGACACCGAGCACAACTACCGCAGCCGGGGCGAACTGGGCGACTTCCTGATCATGATGAATACCAGCGGCGTGGTGCCCATCGTCCGCATCCCCGTCCCTGACGCCCACTACGTGACCATGGCCATGGACGCCGGCGCCCAGGGTGTGCTGGCCCCCTACTGCGAGACGGTGGAGCAGGTACGGGAGGTCGTGGGCGCGGCCAAGTGGCGTCCCCTGAAGGGCGAGGCCGTGGACCGGGTTGTGGCAACGGGACAGCACGTCAGCGAAGCCACCAAGGCCTACCTGGAAGACCGCAACAAGAACAGCATCGCAATCATCGGCATCGAGAGCCAGGCGGCGGTGGAAAACCTGGACAAGATGCTGGAGGTGCCGGGCATCGACGGCATCTTCGTCGGCCCCAACGACATGAGCATCTCCCTGGGCATCCCCGACCAGTACGACCAGGAGGTCTACCAGAAAGCGGTCAAGCTGGTTATCGACAAGTCCGAGGCCAAGGGCATCGCCACGTTGGTGCACCAGCAGACCCCCGACCTGTCCACCTACTGGATCTCCCAGGGCGCCAGGTTCATCCTCCACGGCACCGACCGCCGCGCCCTGCAAGAGGGCTTCAAGGCCGACTTCGGCGCCCTAAGAGACTTCGCCAAAAACAACTAGCCTTTTCACATCGTCATTTCTGCGAAGGCAGGAATCCTGACAAGCCACACCTAGCGCCCATCAGTTGGCTTGTTGAGAACGGATGCCCTCACCCTGACCCTCTCCCATGCGTGGGAGAGGGGATAATATCTGTCATTCCTCTGAAGGGCGGAAGGGCGGGAAATACGGCAAACAGAAAACGATGCGGAAGAACGGTTGCAGCCAGTCTGGACTTCTTGCCATACCGATTAAATGTCATTCCGAGAGAAGCGAGGAATCTCGTTGTTGGGGTCGGCCTACTGACGGTCTTTCAGAGCAGCCAAGGGTTATCGGTCGAGCAACGGGATTCCGCGTCGGCTAACGCCTCCTCGGAATGACAGAAAAGCGGCCGTACCGTCATCGTAGGCGCGGGTTTCTAACCCGCCCCTGCTTGAGTTAATGGCTTTCGTCGGAATGAGGGAATAGCTGCGCCGCTAACGAACTTCCGCCCAGCAGATCAGTGCTCTTCTAGGCGGTGGTCCCGCACCCGGCGGTACGCCCAGATGACGATGATCAGCGCCAGGCCCCCGGCCATGTAGCCGCCGAGAATGTCGCTGGGCCAGTGCTCGCCGGCCAGCAGCCGGAATAACCCAAGCAGTATTATCCCGGCCCCAAGCGCCAACTGGATGGCGATTCGCAGTCTTCGCGGCGCAACAAACTCGCCCACCAGGAAAATCAGGAACCCTAGCAGCAGTATCGCCACGGTGGCCGTGCCGCTGGGGAAGCTGTCGGTCATTCCTTCTAGGGTGCCCTCTGGCCGGAGCCGCTTTACGAACCACTTTGGCAGTGAGACCGTGAGCAAAAGGACGGGGATCAGGAAAACATATACCGTCGCTTCCAGCCATTTTCTCAGCAACAAAAGCGAGACGGAAATCACCAAGACGATACCCAAGGTGATAGGGGTCCTGGTGTCGAAACGGGCAAAGAACCGCTGCCAAGCATCGTCGTCGACTCTCAGCGCCGACAGGATACTCGTGTCGCCCCAGAACAGGTCATTGTTGTGAACCGCAGCCATGGTGAACAGTGCGACGGTAAGGACTGCGTAGATTGCTATACCGATTCTCAACATCATCGGCGGAATAATATCACGAAGAACCGCGCCTGCCCCAAGGGATTCGGAGCGGTTAATCGGCGTGTTTTCCGATGAAGTCTAGCACCAGCCGGTTCCAGACCTCCGGTTGTTCGTGGAAGGCGGCGTGGCCGGCTTCGGGCACAACCTCGAACTGGCAGTTGGGGATGCGGTCGGCCACCAGTTTCATCATGGCCGGGGGCGAGAGCAGGTCCGCGCCGCCCGTCAGCAGCAGCACCGGCGTGTCCATGTTGGCCAGCCTTGCGTAGGTCATGGGAGCGCGGGGCGTCTGGCCCATCTCGGCGGAAATCTCATGGCGACTTGACTCTTCTATCTGCAGCCACTTGGCCACGCCCTCGGGGTTGCTGGCCCGGTAGGACGGCCCGACCTCCCGCAGCACGATCGGCAGGTTGGATATCTCCGGCGGCCGCAGCCGGGTCTGGACGTCCAGGTATGACTGGTCTGAAACGCCGGTAAAACTGCTGGAGACGGTCAGGCTGATTACCCGGTCGGGAAATTCTGACGTGTAGTCCAAGCCGATGATCCCGCCCAGGGCGGTGCAGACCAGATGGAACCGGTCCAACCCCAGGTGTTGGGCCAGGGCTTCCAGGTCGTCGGCCGCCGAACCCGCAGGTGTCAGCGACTCGGAGCGCCCCCAGTTCTTCCGGTCATAAGCGACGCACCGGTAACCTGCTTCCATGAAGACCGGCTCCTGGAGTTCCCAACTGTCGCTGGTGCCCGATGCTGCGTGGAGGAGCACCACCGGGGTTCCGTGCCGTCCGGTTTCCTTGAACCACAGGCGCGCGCCTGGGATGTCTGCGTAGGGCATGTCGCCGCTCCTATAATGCGCTCCCGCTCAGGGAGACTAATCTGATAACGTGTAACGGGTAATCTACCAGATTCTGGAGGACTCCAGGCAGTGAGCAACGAATATATCATCCAGGTGGAAGACCTGGTAAAAATCTATCCGGGGGACGTGAAAGCGCTCTCGGGGATCGACTTTTCCGTGGGCCGGGGCGAGTTCTTCGGGTTTCTGGGGCCAAACGGCGCGGGTAAAAGCACCGCTATCAAGATACTCAGCACCCTGCTGAGGAAGACCTCGGGTAAGGTCAGCGTGGCCGGTCTGGACCTGGACGAGTCAGCATCGTCGATGGGAGTCCGGAGGGCTATCGGGTTTGCCATGCAGGAGGTGGGCCTGGACGACCTGTCTTCAGGGATGGATTTTCTCGTCACCCAGGGCCTGCTCTACAAACTGGGC
>CAVOAA010000166.1:0-6731 GCA_963693555.1 Dehalococcoidia bacterium
TCTACTGTCCTCTTCAGCCTGGGTGATGATACCTTTTGCGCTCTCGCCAGCGGACTGTGCCTGTGCGGCGTCATTCCGCGATTTGAGTGCCAACCAGATGACAGCACCAATCCCTGCGGCAGCCAGGACGGCTAGGATAACGATGATAATTTCCACGGGAATCACCTATACCTTTCCGTCTATTGTGCCTATTTAAAGGAGCTATTACTCCTGAATAACATCCTAACCAGATGCCTAGGAGGTGTCAAGACGAAATTCGCCTGTTGAGCGTGCATAAATCTTACCGATTGTCGTCTATTTTACAAGGTCGCGTGCGGGACCATTGCCGATACGGTTGTAGCGAAAATAGGGGTCCTTGCCTGCCCTGGTCACTTCTGCTCTTGAGCGGCCAACAAGCCTGCTCTATAATGGCCTGGAGCGTATCTGTATCCAGTGTGGAGAGCGGAACACAACGGTGTTCATAAATGGCTGACAGGGATTACTACGACATTCTAGGCGTGGATAGAGGCGTCGGTGGAGAAGATATTCGCAAGGCCTTTCGCAAGAAGGCCATGGAATTTCACCCCGACCGCAATAAGAGTCCCGACGCGGAAGATAAGTTCAAAGAGATAAACGAGGCCTACCAGGTCCTCTCCGACTCGAATAAAAAGGCCCAGTACGACCAGTTCGGGAGAGCCGGAGTCGGCGCTAATGGCGGGTCCGGCCAACCGTTCGACGGTTTCGACGGTTTCGGCGGGTTTGGCGATATTTTCGACTCGTTCTTCGGAAACGGAGGTCGCGCCCAGCGTGCCCAACGGGGCAGCGATCTGCAGCACCGGGTTGTCCTGAGCTTTGAAGAGTCGGTCTTCGGCGCCGAACGCGAAGTGGACCTCACACGGCTGGAGGACTGCGGTACCTGTTCTGGTGCGGGAAACGAGCCAGGCACCCCACTGGAAACCTGCAACACCTGTAAGGGCAACGGCCAGGTCCGGCGCGCCCAGCGCAGCGTGTTCGGTCAGTTCACCCAGGTAACTACCTGTACCAGCTGTCAGGGCCGGGGCAGCATAATCAAGACCGTATGCTCCAACTGTCGGGGCGGCGGCAAAGAGCGGAAGACCCGAAAGATTTCCGTGAACATCCCCGCCGGAGTTGAAGGCGGCATGCAGGTCCGACTGACCGGAGAGGGCGACGCCGGCAGTGAGGGCGGTGGCACCGGTAACCTATACGTCTATATCGACGTCCAAGAACACCAGTATTTCGACCGCGAAGGCTCCGACCTGACTTACGTTTTGCCGGTGAACATCGCTGAAGCTGCTCTTGGCGCCAAGAAGGTCGTTCCGACTTTGGACGGCGATGACGAAGAACTGAAACTCCCCCAGGGTACGCAACCCGGCACGGAGTTCCGCATCAAGGGCAAGGGCGTTCCTCACCTCCACGGCAACCGCCGCGGCGACCTGAGGATCACGGTAGACGTTAGGGTTCCCGGGTCTCTCGACAAACGCCAGCAAGAACTGTTAGAAGAACTGGCCCAGTCGTTCGCCGAGTCTAATGGTTCATCAAGCAAGGGTAAATCTTCGGACGGCGAAGAGGAGCACAAAAGCATCTTCGACAAGATCAAAGGCGGCCGCAGTTGATCTCGGCCGATGATTATCTGAACCTATAACCGTGCCTAAAGACTCGGGGACTGCCCGTCCTGCGGGTCTTTTTATTTGGCGACTACACCATAGGAGGGCCGGTGGCCTGGCAAGAGTTAAGCATCACTGTTCCCCCCGAATTCGTTGAACCGATCTCCTACCTATTCGGCCGTTACGGCAAGGGCGTGAGCACCGAGTTGGCCGAAAACGGCCAGGTACTACTGCGCACCTACCTCACCACCGGGTCTAAGCAGCGGATGGCGCGCATCGACGTCGGTATCAGACTGGTCGCGTCCATCGAGCCCATCGGCGAACTTGAGATCAGAGACCTCCCGGAAGACGAAGACTGGATGAATTCATGGAAGTCTCACTTCAAGATTCTGCGTATCGGCAAAAAACTGGTCATCAAACCGACGTGGCTTGAGTTGGACCCCGAACCAGACGATATCGTGATCGAGCTTGACCCCGGCATCGCGTTTGGCACCGGGTATCACCCCACCACCGCCACCTGCCTGGAAGCCATGGAGCAGCACCTGACCCCTGGCATGACCATTCTTGACCTGGGCACCGGGTCGGGCATACTGACCATCGCCGCCCTGAAACTTGGCGCCAAGACGGTAACGGCCCTGGACATCGACTCCCAGGCCGTATCCGCCGCCCGCCGAAACTTCCGGCGGCTGGGCGTCAGCAAGCAGGTTAAACTGGGCCAGGGATCGGTCCCTCACCCAACGGCCGGCGCGGGTGAGATCGACCTGGCGGTGGCCAACATATCTGCCCGGGGCGTTGTCGACCGCTGTCCTTTCATCTTGACTGCCCTCAAGCCCGGGGCGCTGTTCATCGCCTCCGGACTCCTTGAAACCCAGAAGGACGAGGTGGCAAACGCCGTGGAGCCTCTGGGCTTCACTCTGATCAGCGAGTGGCCCCAGGATGAATGGGTTACGCTGCTTTATCGCGCGCCCGATACGCCCGCCACCTCCGATTAGCGAACATCAGCCAGACATCGCACAGGCACCGTCTGATGGCGAAACGTGTTGCATTTTCCCAGGCCAAGAGGTACTATCCAGACGGTCTCCAAATCGGTGTTTTGAACTCGATTAACCCCGCTTTAAGCAGGCCTGCGTAGCCGCTTCCCAGACCACTTCCGGTACCCGACTCAACTGGAGCAACAGCATTGGAGAAGGTCGACCTAGACCGATATGAACTCACCGGGCGGCTTGGCGTCGGCGCCGACTATGAAGTGAGGGCCGCCACCGACCGGGAGACGGGCAACCAAGTGGCCATCAAGCGCCCCGTGCCCCAGGCCATCAGCCGAAACCAGCACGAGGCCATCGAGTCACGCACCGAGAAGTTACTCCAGGCCTATCAGGAGATCGGAGTCTCCACCGATCTGATCTCGCCGATCGTGGGTTATACCGAACGGGCTCTCCACGACGATTTCTTCGGCGACGAATTGGGCAAGGAATACCAGGTGTTCATCGAGGAGCGCGCCACCGGCATTCCCCTCTTGGGCGATATGATGTCCAAGTTCAAAGGAGTGCCCATCGGAGCCGGACAAAATCTCTTCGCCCTGTTCCCCTTGGTCCAGGCCAGCGGGGTGGCGGCACATCCGGTCCACAATCAATTACTGGACCTTGAAGAAGTCTATTTGAGCGCCGGTTACATCATCTTGGACCTGCGTCCGCAGAATATCTTCTACCAACCCGGCAGTGGCCAGATCGTACTGATCGACACCGGAGCCCTGGTCCGCTTGGACGGAGACCCGCCTCGAGGGAGGCCACCGTTCGATATCAACGACGCCTGTCTGGAGATCCTGAAGTTCTACACCACGGCCACGGAGCCGCCCGCCGAAACAACCGGGTACCGTGACCCGAAGGGCATCCGCCCGATCGTGAACATCGGCGAGGAGTTGGATGAGATGGCCCGGGACATGTCGGCCACCACTCCATCTATAATCGAATCCGGCACGGTGATGCTGAACAAGATTAGGGAACGGGGTTACACGGAGTATTCCCAGTTCCGTTCCGACCTGAACACTTATCTGGACCGGATCGACGAGCGGAACAGCACTGCCGACACAGCAGACGCCGCGACGCAAACGTGGCAGGAGGCCGCCCAATGGCTGAAAGAGGACTATTGGCGGGGATTCCTGTTTGACCCGGACTTGGAACTGGCCAGTTTTCTGGCTTAGCACCATCTATACCTGAACAATCTAATCAGCCGAGGTTTGGCAGCGATGTTGGCAAGCACAGTAATTACGATGCAGGACAATTCAGCCCACGGCGAAGACAGTTTCCTGAGTAAAGACCTGGGAAATGGCGAGTTCTTAGACGTGGTATTAGACGGCGTAACCGGCCACGGAGGCGAGCAGGCCAGCACTGAACTCCGTGACGCCATCGACGCCGGAGACCTGAACAACTCTGAAGATATCGTCAAGCTCTTGGCAGAGATGAACGACGATTTCTACAGCGTCGGTTCCGGCCGGTTCTTGTTGACCACCGTCTCCGCGGTGCTGGGCCGGGGCGAGACCGTCCAGGTCGTATCCGCCGGAGACAGTCCGGTGTTCCTGATCAACAAAGACGGTCATCAGAAGCTTTCCGGAAACGCCGGAGGGTTCTTGCACGTTGGAGTCGCCAGGTCCATCGGCGCATCCGAAAAGATGGGCGCACCGGCCCAGGTTGAGATTACCCCTTCGCCGGGCGACCGGCTTTTCCTGGCCACCGACGGCATCACAGACAACATGACCGTAGAAGAGCTGGCAGACGTCATCCGCAACGCCTCTTCACCAGAAGACGCATCCGCGAAGATCGAGGAGACCATCAAAGAGCGGCTTACAGAGGGCCGTGTTCCTGAGACAATCGGCGTGCGGTTCCGGTATGATGACCGAACAGGCATCATCAGGTTCTTCTGAATAGCAGCGTAAACAGCCGCTAAAAACGGATGACGAGCGGTTGATCTGGCAGGCTGGTTGCCAATCTATCAACGTGAATAAGCGTCGTAATTCGTAACCTCGCCTCTTGTGACAACTAGGGCGAATTGCTAAAATGCAGCAGCTTGGTCTACGCATGAGAACCAACGCTGTTCAAGGGCGAAAGGAGCCGAATCCGTGGGGAAAATCAAGGTTGCAATCATTGGCGTAGGGAACTGCGCATCATCACTGGTCCAGGGTATCCATAAATACGTGGAGATTCCGGACGACGCCGAAGTTGCAGGCGTCATGCACAATACCATTGGTGGATACCGGATCGATGACATCGAAGTTGTCGCGGCTTTTGACATCGATGAGAACAAGGTTGGCAAAGACCTCTCAGAGGCCATATTCGCCGAGCCCAACAACACCATCAAGTTCGCCGACGTCCCGAAGACCGGGGTGATCGTCGAACGGGGGATGACCCACGACAGCGTCGGCAAGTACCTCGCCGACATAGTCAAGAAATCCCCTCACTCCACCGCCGACATCGCCGGCATCCTGGCGGAACGGGAAGTCGACGTCGTGATCAACTACCTCCCGGTGGGCAGTGAACAGGCCACCAAATGGTACGTGGAGCAGATACTGAACGCCCGCTGCGGCATGGTGAACTGCATCCCGGTTTTCCTGGCCCGCGAAGAGTACTGGCGCAACCGGTTCGAAGAGCGCGGCGTGCCCATCGTCGGAGACGACATCAAGTCTCAATTGGGGGCAACCATCACCCACCGCGTCCTCACCCGCTTGTTTGAAGACCGTGGCGTGACCATCGACAACACCTATCAGTTGAATTTTGGCGGCAACACCGACTTCCTGAACATGCTGGAACGGGAACGCCTTACCTCCAAGAAGATTTCCAAGACCACGTCCGTAACATCTCAGATGGACGACGAACCGGATCCGGACGACATCCACATCGGCCCCAGCGATCACGTGCCCTGGTTGAAAGACCGCAAGTGGTGCTACATCCGCATGGAGGGACGTGTCTTCGGCGGCGCTCCGATCAACCTTGAGCTCAAGCTGGAAGTATGGGACAGCCCCAACTCCGCCGGAGTTGTGGTGGACGCCATTCGTTGCGCCAAACTAGCTATGGACCGCGGACAGGGAGGAGCAGTTGAAGGGGCCAGCGCCTACTTCATGAAGTCTCCCCCCATTCAACACACTGACGACCAAGCCAGAGATCTGGTTGAAGCCTTCATCGCCGAGGAACCATCGAAGGAATAATCCCCTGGTTTGGAACCAAGACCTTGGCCGGTGATGGCACGGGAGTAACGCCTTGAAGATCGCTATGGTTTCTCCGTACGACTTCACTTGGCCCGGTGGTGTGACAGCCCACGTGGCCCAGTTGGCGCGGGAGCTTGGCCGTTCCGGACACGAGGTCCAGGTTTTAGCGCCTCATTCGCCGTCTCGAGAATGCCAAGACGCCGACCTTCTAGTCCCCTTGGGCCGCTCCGTGCCCCTGCCCAGCGGCGGCTCCATCGCCAGGGTCTCACTCTCATGGTGGCTCTACCCCAAGGTGCGGGCTCTCCTGAAAAAAGAGAAGTTCGACGTCATCCACCTGCATGAGCCCATGGCCCCCATCCTCCCCCTATGTGTCTTAGAGTTCTCCGATTCCGTGAACGTGGGCACGTTCCATGCGTCCTACGCTCGTCAGCACCTCTACCGGTTCACCCATCCGATCATCAAGCGCTGGCAGCAGAGACTCCACGGCAATATCGCAGTCTCCCCAGCCGCCCGCCGTTATGTAAACAACACGTTCCCCGGTGACTACGAGGTCATACCCAACGGGATCGACTTCAATCATTTCTCAACCAAGGCCAAGCCGCTGCCCCAGTACCAGGACGGCAAGCTGAACATCCTGTTCGTAGGCCGCTTGGAAAAACGTAAGGGCCTACGGTATCTGTTGGAAGCCTACAGCAAGCTGAAATGGGATCTACCGAACACTCGGCTGATCGTGGTTGGCCCCGGCAACCCGGACAAAGAGTCGTACCGCATCATGAGTTCCCACAACCTGCAGGACGTTGAGTTCGTGGGCCGGGTCTCTTATGACGAACTGCCCCGGTATTACGCCAGCGCCGACATCTTCTGTTCCCCGGCCACCGGCGCCGAGAGCTTCGGCATCGTTTTACTGGAAGCCATGGCTGCTGGTAAACCGG
>CAVOAA010000167.1:0-6675 GCA_963693555.1 Dehalococcoidia bacterium
TTCCCGTTGTGGTTCGTGCCCGGCCGGGTCCTGCTGCAACAGGAACGAGACATCAAGATAGTCAAGGCAAGGCAAAATACCATCCAGAGAGACGAACTGGTTGAATTGAACCCCGCCGACGCGGCGTCGTTGTCCATCGAAGACGGCGGCAAGGTCTTGGTGGAGATGGGCATCGGCAGACTGGCTGGTCTGGCCCATATCAACGAAGCGGTCCCCGTGGGGGTCGTCGCCTCCACCGCCCTGTTCGGGCAGTTGGCGATAGACCTGCAGAGTTCCGAGGAGATGGAGCCTGCCTCCCGCGTTCCGGGGCTGGACATCCGCCGAGCCCGAGTCAGCAAGGACGACTAGACGATCATAGATTGAGACCTGGCGATTCTGGCCGGGTTTAGATAATCTGCGGCACACAACCCAAGGAGTACTGATGGTAGAGGCAACAACAGCGGAGTCAGGCAGCGTTATAGACCTGACCCCTAACCCAGCGTTTCCCACCGCCACTTTGGTGGAACGCCGGGAAATGACCGAAGACCTGATGGTCATCAAATTAGAAGTTTCGGAGAAGTTCGACTTCAAACCGGGCCAGTATTGCACCCTGGGTCTGGGCAAGATAGAACGGGCGTATTCGATAGTCTCAGCCCCCTACGAGAATTTTCTGGAGATCTTTGTCGAACTGGTGCCTGAAGGCGAACTGACCCCCAAGATGTGGGCCTTGAAACTTGGCGAAAAAATGTCGGTCCGGCCCCGGGCCAAGGGCATCTTCACCAAGGACAAGAAGATGCACCACCACTTCATGCTCTCCACGGTCACCGGCGTGGCCCCGTCCATTAGCATGGTCCGCCAGTACCTCCACGAAGGCAAAGATGACGGCAACATCTTCTACATCATGTACGGCGCCAGCTACGTTGACGAACTGACCTACGATGAAGAGTTCATAGCGCTGGCCGAGAAGCACCCAGACGTTGTGAAGTTCGTGCCGACCATCAGCCGGCCCACCGAGGACCGGAACAAGGATTGGACCGGCGTCACCGGCCGGGTCAACACCATCGCCGAGGAATACCTGGCGAAGTTCGACCTCCCCAAAGACGACACCAAGGTGTACGCCTGCGGTCACCCCGGCATGATTGAAGAGATGAAAGAGAAACTCCCGCCCCAGGGCTGGAACTTCATCGAAGAACGCTTCTGGAAGCCCTAGTCCCCCTAGTAAATTGGCAGATAACCCTCTCCCGCGCACGGGAGAGGGTTAGGCCCGCCGGAGTCGAGGCTCTCGACAAAGTCGGAGGCGAGGGCCCTCCATACTCAAGGAAGTACCCCCCACCCGCCAACGAATATTATCCGGTCTCTTACAGATGCCCCCACAGGCCGAAAATGGTAGTAGAATTCCCGGTGTAATCACCTAGCGCAATCACCTATGGGAAGGGTTGGGTAGTGACACCGATTCGCCGTCAATATCTCAAGATCAAGGGCGAACATCCGGACGCCATTCTTTTGTTTCGGATGGGCGACTTCTACGAGACCTTCGACGACGACGCCGTCCTCGCCGCCAAAGAGCTTGAGATTACCCTCACGTCCCGCAGCATGGGCAAAGGTCTGCGCGTTCCCCTCGCCGGGGTGCCGGTCCACGCCCTGAACACCTACCTCTCCCGCCTCATCAAGAAGGGCCACAAGGTCGCCATCTGCGAGCAGACCTCCGACCCTGCGACCTCCAAAGGGCTGGTAGACCGGGATGTCGTCCGAGTCGTAACCCCAGGCACGATCTTAGAATCGGCCCTGCTTGACCAGAAGACCAACAATTACCTGGCCGCCGTCTCCGAATTCGAAGGACGGGCCGGGCTGGCCTATGTGGACATCACCACAGGCGAATTCTCGGCAACCGAGCTTTCGCTGAGCGAACTGCCGCTAGAGCTGGAGCGCATCGATGCCGCAGAGGTATTGGTCCCCGATTCCGGAGACCTCCCGCTCTGGGCTGAGCCGGATGGGGCCGGGTTTGGCCACGGCTACGAGATCACTCCCGCAGAATCCCGGACGTTCCACCCCGACGAGGCACGTCAATCGCTCCTGTCCCACTTCGAGATTCTCACACTGGAGTCATTTGGCTGCGAGGGTATGAACCTGGCTGTCGCCGCCGCCGGTGCGATCGTTGAATACCTGGCCCGTACGCAGAAGGCCGCCAAACTCCAGCTGGGCAACCTTTCCATCTACGCCACCGGCACCTTCATGGCCCTGGACTCCCAGACACGCCGCAACCTGGAGTTGTTCGCTGCAGGAAGGAACGAGAGTAAGGAACTGTCACTGCTGGCGGCCGTCGACCGCACCAAGACCCCCATGGGCGGACGGCTGTTGCGCCAGTGGCTGGGTCAGCCTCTTTTGGACCTGCAGGAATTGGAACAACGCCTGGACGCCGTGGACCACTTCTACCAGGACGGCCTGAAACGGGCTAACTCCATTTCCAGTCTGGGCAAGATCTCAGACCTGGAACGAATCGTCGGCCGGATAGTCTCCGGGACCGTTAGTCCCAGAGAATTGATCGCCCTGAAAGACGGTCTGTCCGTCGTGCCCGGCCTGGCAGAACTCCTAGACTCGCCGAAATTGACCTGGCTCCAGGGCCAGCTGCTGCCTTTGACCGACGTCTGTTCGCTTATCGAAGAGGCCATCGCTCCAGACCCGACAGGCGCGGTGGGAGACGGCAACGTGATCCGCCCGGGGTTTTCGCCGGAGATGGACGATCTGAAAAGCTCCTCGACCAACGCCCGGCAGTTCATCGCCAGCCTGGAGCAACGAGAACGGGAGCGGACCGAGATCAAGGGTCTCAAGGTGGGGTATAACCAGGTGTTCGGTTATTACATCGAGGTCAGCAAGGTAAATGCGGACAAGGTCCCCGACGACTATATCCGCCGTCAGACCCTGACCAATGCCGAGCGCTACATCGTCCCGGAGCTCAAGGAATACGAGAGTTTGGTGCTGAACGCCAAGGACCGGCTGGAAGAAGCGGAACGCGCTGTTTATCACCGTGTCTGCGCCCAATTGGCGGATTCCTCGGCCGCCATCGGCCGTGTTGCCGCGGCCATCGCGAGGGCGGATGTTTTCACGGGCCTGGCCGATGCCGCTGTGGAGAACCGTTACGTCCGGCCCACCCTGGACGAAGGCAACGCGATCCGGGTCTTGAACGGTCGCCATCCAGTGGTGGAACGGGTCTTGGACACCGGGGCCTACGTGCCCAACGACATTGATCTCTCCAACGATGATGCCAGGGTGTTGGTCCTGACCGGCCCCAACATGGCCGGAAAGTCGACCTATATCCGACAGGTGGCGATCATCACGCTCATGGCCCAGATCGGCTGTTTCGTGCCGGCCTCCGAGGCGACCATCGGCCTGGTGGACCGGATCTTTACCAGGGTCGGGCTGCAAGACGACCTCGCCACCGGACAGTCCACGTTCATGGTTGAGATGGTCGAGACGGCCGCAATCTTGAACCAGGCCACGCCCCGTTCGCTGGTGATTCTGGACGAGATCGGCCGCGGTACCAGCACCTATGACGGCCTATCCATTGCCCGGTCGGTCATCGAGCATATCCACAACGACCCAAGGCTGGGTTGCAAGACATTGTTCGCCACCCATTACCACGAGCTCACCCAACTGGCAGCCAGCCTGCCGGGAGTTCGAAATTGCAGCGTGGCCGTGACCGAAGAAGGCAACAGCGTGGTCTTCTTGCACAAGATAGTGCCCGGCGGCGCCGACAAGAGCTACGGTGTCCATGTGGCCCAGCTCGCCGGGTTGCCCCAGGGCGTGATCAACCGCGCCTGGGAGGTGCTGGCCGACCTGGAGGCCCAGAGCGCCCAGAACGGCGGCAGACACATCAAGTCGAAAGCGGAACCCGCTCAGCAGATGGCCCTGTTCAACGACGGCGGGAGATTGCAAGGCCTGCTCCAAGAATTGGATATCCCAAACCTGACGCCCCTGGAAGCGATCAACAAACTCTACGACTTGCAGAAAGAAGCCCAGGAAGGGCCTTAAGCTCGCCGCAACTGAGACCGAACACGCAACGCAACCTGTCATTCTGAGAAGCGCCGTAGGCCGACGAAGAACCTACTGATCAGGAACTTGGCAGACCCTTCGCTTCACTCAGAGTGACATTCGCGAATGGCGCTCCAATCCGGAATTGATGTTCTTTAGAATCTAAAATAAGACCCTCTTTTCACAAGCCGTTAAGAGGTATAAGATACGCCGTGGATTTCCGGCATCCGGTGTTACCGCTGGAGATTCTAGGAGTACCTGGAGGCACGATTGAGCCAGACCGTCGAGTTTTTTTGGTGGCCCCGTTGATCGACCTGCCGCAAAGCGAGGGAGTTGCTCTTGCAGAACGGGCTGGAGGTTACCGACCGGGACTTCTTCAAGGAACCATTTAGTGAGACTGAGATTCGCGAACTGGCGGCGATGAACGGCACCGAGAACATCTTCGCCCGCCGTAGTCCCAGCCTGAAGAAGCTGGGCCTGGCCGACAAGCAACTCACCGATGACGAGATGGTCAAGCTGATGCTGCAGGAGCCCAAGCTGGTACGCCGGCCCCTGCTCAAAGTGGGCGACAAACTGATGGTCGGCGCCGGTGCCGCCGCAGTGGATGCGGCCATCGCCGAAGCCGCGTAAATCACCGATTGAAATAGTGAATGCCGGGTCGTATATTTGACATAACCGGCCCATATGAAGCAATGAATCTACGGGAATACTGGTCTATAATCCTGACCCGTACAGGAAAAATCTTTAGAGAAGAAGAGAACCGGGGAAAAGAGGGCCCGCTAGCTACCGATGAATATCTTTTTTGATGTGGACTACACCATCCTCGGGTTGGACAATAGCCTGAGGCCGGATACCAAGGAAACCTTTCAGGCGTTATTGGACGATGAGCACAAGATCTATATCTGGTCCGGGATGGGTGAGCGTTGGGAAGTCGTCAACAAATTCGAACTGAACCCCTATGTGAGTGGCGTTTACGAGAAGCCCACCCACCATTTCCACGAACGTCTGGAGGAGCTGGGCGTACCGTTCGAGCCAGACTTCGTCATCGACGACTATCCGGAAGTGGTCGCTGCCTTTGGCGGCGTCTGGGTCCCGCCCTATTTCTTCAAACGCTCCGTGGACCAGGAGATGCAGCGCATCTATCGCATCGTCAACGACTTCAACGCCACCGGAACGTCGGAAGACAAGCAGTACCGCAAGAAGGGCTCGGTAGTTCCTCTTTTCTAAGCCGCTTCCCCCACTTAGCGATTCAGCCGGGACCCTTTCAGCCGGAACCCGTCGAGCCGGGACTTAATCATGCCCATTAAAGTCCTTCCCCCAGGCCTGGCCGCCAAGATCGCCGCCGGCGAGGTGGTGGAACGCCCTGCGTCGGTGGTCAAAGAGTTGGTTGAGAATTCCATCGATGCCGGCTCCAGCCAGATCACCGTCGAGATTAAGGCCGGCGGGGTCGAGCAGATCAGGGTCATCGACGACGGCCAAGGCATTCCCACCGAAGAAGTCAAAATTGCCTTCCAGCGGCACGCCACCAGCAAGATTGACAGCCAAGACCAGTTGGACGCCATCGCCACACTTGGCTTCCGGGGCGAGGCCCTGCCCAGCATCGCCGCCGTCTCCAATACCGTCATCACCACCCGCCAGCCACTGGACCCCGGCGGCTTCCGCATGGAGATGCACTGGGGCGAACATGCGTCATCGGGGAGCCAAGGCTGCCCGCCCGGCACCTCGTTAGAAGTATCGGACCTCTTTGGAAACCTTCCGGCTCGCCGTAAATTCCTGAAGTCTTCCTCGGCCGAGACATCCCGCATCCAGGAATTGGTCAGCCGGTACGCGTTGGTCTTTCCGGGGATACGGTTCCAGCTGATAGTTGATGGCCGTGTCTCGTTCACCAGTCCCGGTAACGGCGTGCCGCGTGAGGCCCTGCTGGCCGTTTATGGTCCCCAGGCAGCCA
This sequence comes from Dehalococcoidia bacterium, assembly GCA_963693555.1. Lineage (GTDB taxonomy): Bacteria > Chloroflexota > Dehalococcoidia > Lucifugimonadales > UBA3495 > UBA9611. The sequence continues at coordinate 5,957 of CAVOAA010000167.1, forward strand.
CCGCCATGCTGGAAGTGCACGGCGAGGACTCGGAGACTGGCTACCAGGTGGACGGCTTTGTCGGGGCGCCCAGCCTGACTCGGGCCAACCGTACCTACATGACCTTCTTCGTCAACCGGCGTTGGGTCCAGAGCCGGATGCTGTCCTACGCCGTTGAGGAGGCCTATATGGGCCTGCTTCAGGTGAAACGGTATCCGTTGTCGGCTCTGAACATCAGCATCCCCTACGGGGACGTGGACGTTAATTCCCACCCTTCCAAGCGCGAGGTGCGCTTCAGAGAGGAGAACAGGGTTTTTTCCACCGTGCAACGCGCCGTGCGCTCCGTGCTGGTCGCCGATTCCCCGGTACCCAACCTCGCGCCGCCAACGGACTCGGATTACCCGGCTGCCGTCGCTCCGTCTTTCTTTCCCAGGAGCGCCTTCGGGGCCGTCCGTAACGGCAGCGGCACGCCCGGATACCCGGCTGAGGCTCTCGGTGGACCTGCGGACGCTGCCTATCCACAGCAACCCGCCCCGCCGCTGAAGGTGGTGGGACAGCTCAAGCTGACCTATATCGTGGCTGAGGGGCCAGCGGGCATGTTCTTGGTGGACCAACACGCTGCCCACGAACGGGTACTCTTCGACCGTATTTCGCAAGATATTTCAGACAGAGAACCCCAGTCGCAGCCCTTGTTGGAGCCGGTTTCAGTGGAGCTATCCCCCGCTCAGGGAGACACTCTG
>CAVOAA010000168.1:0-6648 GCA_963693555.1 Dehalococcoidia bacterium
TATGGTCCTTCGGCCGAAGGACCATACCTTTTTTGTCGCACTTTGATAACCCGGAGAGCCACCCAAGATATGCCGCAGAAACCCGACTTGGTGATTGTAAACGCCCAGGTACTGACGATGGATGACCCGCAGCCCCGCGCCCAGGCCGTTGCGGTGGCCCAAGACCGGATACTGGCCGTGGGTGATAACGACAATATCAAGGGGCTGGCAGGCCCGGACACCCAGGTCATAGACGGCCAAGGCCTGACATTGCTGCCCGGCTTCATGGACTCCCACATCCATCTGCTATCCCTGGCCCGCGCCATCCAGGACCTGGACTGCAGCCCCGACAAGGCGCCGTCTATAGCTGCTATCGCCCACCGAGTCTTCGAATGGGCCCGCATAATTCCGCCGGGAGAATGGGTCCGCTGTTACGGCTACGACGACCTGGTCTTGGAAGAACACCGGCATCCCACCCGCCACGACTTGGACGATATTTCCCCCAGGCACCCCGTCCGGCTGGAACACCGCTCCGGGCATGCCATGGTGCTGAACAGCCTGGGACTCCAGATGGCCGGCATCAGAGCCGACACCCCGGACCCGGTTGAGGGTGTGATCGAACGTGATGCCAACGGCGAGCCCACCGGCGTCTTGTTCGAGATGGCCGGATATATGTCCCAGAGGGCGGACAGTGGGCGCACTCGCAACAAGATGCGAGAGGGCGTGAGAGGCGTCAACCGGATGCTGCTGAGCTACGGGATCACGTCGGTGCAGGACGCCGGACACAGAAATGGGCTGGAACGATGGCAGGCCTTTCGGGAGCTGATCGACGCAGACAACCTCCAAATTCGTCTCACGATGATGGCCGGGGCTGATCGTCGGGCGGAACTTCATGACGCCGGGCTTTCCTGGGGTTCGGGAGACCAGCAACTACGCCTGGGCCACGTCAAGATCATGCTGACCATGACCACCGGCGTGCTCCACCCCAGCCTGGAAGAGTTCACTGAGTTGGCCGCCGATGCAGCCAGGTCGGGGTTTCCCGTGGCGGTTCACTGTGTGGAACAAGAATCGGTTGAAGCTGCCGCCCAGGTGATTGCCGGACTGCCGCCGCTACCTGCCGGAGTCCCAGCCCACCGGATCGAGCACTGCTCCGAGTGTCCGCCAACCATACTTGCCGCCGTAAAAAAAACTGGCGCGGCTGTGGTCACTCATCCGGGGTTCATCCACTGGAACGGGCCAAGCTACCGGGCCAACGTGGTAGATGCGCTACAGCCCCATCTCTATCCCATCGGCGCGATCGAATCTGCCGGAATCAACGTTGCCATCGGGTCGGACGCCCCGGTGATAAACCCCAACCCGTGGCCGGCCATTCAGGGCGCCGTGACTCGCCAGGACTATTCAGGGCAGCCATTCCCTGAGGCCAACAGCTCGGGCAGCGTCAGCATCGAATCTGCACTACGCATGTACACGAAATCAAGCGCAGAGCTGGAAGGCACGGCCCAGGACAAGGGTTCAATATCGCCCGGCAAGTTGGCCGACCTGGTGTTGGTAGATACAGACCCGCTGACGGTCGAGGCCGAGGGCCTCAAGGGCATCAAAGCCAAGATGACTATGCTTCGGGGGAAGGTGATCTGGGAGGGGCGGTAGGGTGGAAGCAGGCAGCGGGGCGGAAATCCCCCTGCCCTCTTTACGAAAGTGGGGTTTTGACCTCCGGTTCGAAAGCCAGCCTTACGGAATCAAAAAAATCTCCCCCTTTAGTAAAGGGGGATTAAGGGGGATTTCCGTAGCCCCGAGAAAGCCAACCCCCGCCAAAGCCCAACCACCCATCCAAGAAAACCCGGCTGCGCCGGTTACCGCCGGCGGGCGATTATGTAGTCGGCCAGGTCCATCAGGGACTGTTTGGGGGCGCCATTGGGCAGGGCTTCCAGGGCCTTGCAGGCCTTGTCGCTGTAGTCCTGGACCACCAGCTCGCAGTCGGGGAGGATCGTCGAGTCGTTGATCACCTCAACGACCTTTTTCAGCTTCTTGTCGTTATCCCGGTCCCTGAAAAGAGACTGGACAAAATCGTCGTTAGGGTAACGCTCCATCAGCATGATCGTCGGCAGGGTCAACACGCCATTCAGCAGATCGCTTCCCACCGGCTTGCCCAGGTTGGAGGGATCGCCTTCAAAGTCCAGGAGGTCGTCGCGCACCTGAAAGGCCATACCAATGTTGTAGCCGTAGTTCCGCAGGGCCTGCACTTCAGGCTCGGACGCTTCACCCAACACCGCGCCCGACTCGCTGGCAGTACAGAACAGCGACGCCGTCTTGCGGTAGATGCGGTCGTGGTAGAGACTCCTGGCCTGGGTGGAGTCGAAGGCTGTGAAGTATTCCATCAATTGACCGCTGGCCAGTTCCATGATGGTCTCGGAGAAGCGCCGGATCACTCGGATGTTGTTGGTGTCGCAGACAAAGGTTGCCGAGGTGGCGAAGACGTAGTCGCCGAAGAGTACCGCGACGTGAGGACTCCAGGTATTGCTGACGGTGGCGCGGCCCCGGCGCAGCGGCGAGTTATCGACAGTGTCGTCATGGATCAGGGTGGCCAGGTGCAGCAGTTCCACGGCGCTGGCCATGATGATGGGCCGGTCGGGGTCGTGGGGGTGGAACTGGGCGCACAGGAGAGTGATGGCCGGACGCACACGTTTGCCGCCGGCATCGGTCACGTATTGCAACAGAGGTTGAACAGCGGAAGTCTCGGTGTTCGCCAACTCCCGGAGTTTCTCATCCACCTTGGCCAGCCCTTCTTGGACGGGCGCGTAAATGGACGCTGTACGTTGGTCTAGGCCGTGGAGCATATTATTCGACGGAGGTCCCGATACCCAGCTTCTGGACCTCTTCCTCGATTAGTTCAGAGTCCAGCTTAGTATACAGCGGTGACGGCTCCCGCAGGTCGGCGCCGGCTTTGATGCCATCGACGAGGGCTTGGTAGTCCCAGGCGCTCTCTTCGATCGGCCCATCAAAGCCCAGGAATTCGTGGACCTTCTGGGCGCTGAAAGGCAGGAAGGGATAGAGGATCGTCTTCAGGCAGTTGATGGCCTGCATGGCCACGGTCAGACTGCTGCCGGCCACGGCGCGGTCTTCTTTGATCGACTTCCAGGGCGCCTTGGTGTCGAGGTAGCGGTTGGTCTCCTGGGCCAGGCCAAAAGCCTGAGTGACGGCGGCCTTGAAATGGCAGTTATAGAGGCTATCGTCCACCGAATCCATGGTCTCACGCGCGGCGCGCAGCAGGCCCTCGTCAACCTCGTCTAGCGACTGGACTCCCGGCACTTTGCCGTCGAAGTTCCGGTAGGTGAACGAGAGCACCCGGTTGACCAGGTTGCCGTAGGTCGCCACCAGTTCTTCGTTGTTGCGGCGGACAAACTCGGACCATGAGAAGTCAGAGTCTCCCGATTCCGGCATGTTTATCGAAAGCAGGTAGCGCAGGGGGTCGGGGTCGTACTTCTCCAGATAGTCAGGCACCCATACGGCCCAATTCTGGCTGGTGGAGAATTTCTGGTTCTCCAGACTCAAGAACTCGTTGGCAGGCACGTCGTAGGGCAGGTTCAGGCCTTTGTCGTAGGCCATGATGATGGCCGGCCAGATGATGCTATGGAAGGGGATGTTGTCCTTGCCGATGAAGTAGTAGGACTTGGTATCCGGGTCCTTCCAGAAGTCTTCCCAGTTGCCGCCGGTCTTGTCGGCCCACTCGACGGCCGCCGACAGATAGCCAATCACAGCCTCGAACCAGACGTAGATGCGCTTGGAATCGTAGCCGTCCAAGGGCAGAGGAACTCCCCACGTTAAGTCTCGGGATATGGCGCGGTCCTTCAGGCCGTCCCGCAGGAACTGCTTGGTGAAATTCTTGACGTTGTTCCGCCAGTGGTCCTGTTTCTCCACCCACTCAAGCAGCGGCTGTTCGAAGGCCGAGAGCTTCAGGAAGAAATGCTCCGACTCCCTGAACTCAGGGGTTGAGCTGCAGATGGAGCAGCGGGGGTCAAGCAGGTCTTGGGGGTCAAGCGTCCGGCCGCAGGCGTCGCATTGGTCGCCGCGAGCGCGGGTGTTCTTGCAGTGGGGACAGGTGCCTTCCACGTAGCGGTCGGGCAGGTAGCGGTCGCACTGGGCGCAGTAGGCCAGCAGCATGTCGGCGGTGTATATGAAGCCCTTGTCGTGCAGCGACTTAAAAACGTCGTGGACCACCTTTTCGTGGTTCTCGGTATTGGTCGTCGTGAACAGGTCGAAGGTGATTCCCAGCTGCTGCCATGATTCCAGGAACATGGCGTGATAGCGTTCCACCACTTCCTGAGGGGTGATTCCTTCCTGGTCGGCCCGGATGGTTATGGGTGTGCCGTGGGTATCGCTGCCGGAGACCATCAGGACTTCGTTGCCCTTCATGCGGTGGTAACGGGCGAAGATGTCGGCGCTGAGGTAGCAGCCCGCGATATGACCTAGGTGAAGTGGGCCGTTGGCGTAGGGCCAAGCGACCGCGACAAAAATACGTTCAGGAGAGCTATCTGGCAAGGGGTAAATACTCGTTATAATTTACGGATTTGGGCGTGAATATTCTATCACAGGTAAGCAGCACGGCTACCCGCCCAACCAGATTACAGCCGCTCCTCTGGCCAGTGGCAGACATCGAGCCTGTTGGGATACACTCCGGCAAGAATCATCAGCCGCTTAGTCCGGCTTTATGGCGCGGTAATTGCCCCCCCACGGAAGCGGTGACCGAAACATTCACGGAAGCTTTAAATGAAGTACCCCGACAGTTACTCCCAAAACAGTCCGGACAACGATCCGGAGAATAGTTCCGGGAACAGCCAATCGAACAACCAAGCGAACAATCAGGAGCATAACCGCCGCATGGCGGTCTCTTTGGAGGGCGAGGACCTAGATGCGTGGAACGTCCACGTAACCGATCTGCGGGAACGTGAGAGCTTGTTGAGCGCCGCGATTAAGACCAACGATGTCTTCGTAGCGATCGCTACCCCGCTCACCTACCTATTCAAGGCGCTGGGCATCCCCCTCCGCTTGCTGACCTACAGCACCTCCGGGATGATCCACATCCTATTCCGGCTGCTGCTAACCCCGTTCTTCGGAGTGGTCCTTGCGACATCGTCCATCTGGGCCACCACGCCCGCAGCCAGACCCCTACTGATAATAGTCGGCCCACCCTTCGTGATGCTGACCCTCTGGCTCCTGCCCCTATTCCCCGAGCGCTCCGAGATACGGGACGCCAAAATCAGCCTCTGCAAAGTCTGGCCCCTAAGCCGAAGAAGGCTAGAGTGGATCAAAACCCACCGGGTTTATTAGGATGGGGGATGGTAAGAATTCCTATCGAATTGATGGGCTGCTAATCAATCAGATTATCGTGGACGATGTGATTACTCCTCAAAGTCGCTACTTGGCTACCATCTATCTTAAGAGGGAATTCAACTAATTGTGACCAACGGCTCGGAAATCCGAATTTGGCATCCAGCGCGATTTGATACTCGCCTTGTTTAAACTCCCAATCAGCATTGTCACGCTGGAATTCGCAAATCTTTGTGAACGCCTCGCGCCCTTGTACCGGAAACGGTGTCGCAAATTCTCTTCCTTCTGAGGATCCAAGTTCTGACAGATTTGCCACGTATGTTAAGAACTTTCCGGCATCTTCGTGAAGGAATCTAAGTCGCAAATTAGATATTAAGATTGGCTTTGGGCCGTCGTTAAAAAAACAAATGGGAATGTCAAAATTAGCTTCTCGGATATCTTGGCGTGGCCTTGATAAGTTCTCGGTTCAGCTATTTTCAACTCTCCCGTTCTTTCATGGAGCCACCAAAAACTAACCACGGCAAACGATAGCGCCAATAAACTCATCACGAACGCTAGAATCACCAATTCTTCACCTTGATTCTGTTCATCGAATCTCTTAGGAATCTGTTTGACTAAGTGTAACTCCGGTTCCCCGCAGTTATTATATCGGTAAGGGGTTCGCAAGACCCATGACTTGGGAGGCCAACATGATTTCAAACGAGGGCGGCGATGTTATCCCGATCTCAGATGAACAGCGAAATAATTTGCTGGTTTACGAAGAAGGGCATTTTGGTGACCTCAAAGCAGTCGATGTTTCCCCAAGCAAAATGTCCGAGTCATCATCTGCTTTTGCCAATGCTGATGGTGGTGAGCTGTGGATTGGCGTGGATGAAGATACCAAAACTCACTTGAGGACATGGCGTGGGTTTGGCCATCTCGAGGACGCTAACGCTCACATGCAAATTATGGAGACCCTTTTCCCATTGGGGGCGTCATACACCTACCAGTTCCTTACTCACGAAGCTGAATTCGGATTCGTACTACATATCGAAATAGGAAAATCACGTGACATTGTCCGCGCAACGTCGGGAACGGCGTATATCCGACGCAATGCCCAAAACATCCCAGTAAGCAATGATTTCCAGTTGCGCCAATTGGAATGCAACAAGGGAATCACGTCCTACGAAACTGAAACCATCAAGGCGGATCCTATTGCTATCACTAATTCCGCCACTGTTTGAGGTGGACCCGGAAATTCGGACAGGTGGCTAAGTGAGGATCCCGCTCCTAAAATAAACACAGCTGTTGCTGTGAAGAAGGAGTGGGACATGTCGAAAGAGCGGAGGAAGCACAGCCCATCAT
>CAVOAA010000169.1:0-6644 GCA_963693555.1 Dehalococcoidia bacterium
GAGACCCCCACCATCACCCAGCTTACCGACACCCTGCGCCAGCTTCCCGAGACCGAAGGACTGGGCACTTCCGTGCCGTCCGTGTCCGGCATGATCCGCCGCATGCAGCGGCAGAGCCTGGTGGAAGTCGGGCCAGACAAGCGGATACGTCTGACGAAACAGGGGCTTGAAGGCGGAGAGGACATCGCCCGGCGGCACCGGCTGGCTGAATGGCTGGTGGTGAAGCTGCTGGGAATGGAACTACATCAAGCGCACAACGAGGCCCACCGCTTGGAGCATGGCATGTCCCAGGACTTTCAGGAGAAGCTAGTTGAGCGGCTAGGATACCCCAAGCGCTCACCTTATGGTCGGCCTATCCCTGGGACCGGCGAACCAAAGATGCCGGCCAACGCCCTGACGCTGGACGAAGCACAGCCCGGAGTAACCTATGTGGTGGACCGGGTGCCTGAGGAAGATTCTCAGTTGCTGAAGTTCTTGGCTGAGTCCATGATCGTGCCTGAGCAGCAGATCACCGTGGCAGAGGCCACTCCCTACCTGGGAGTAATGGAAGTCGCCACGCAGCGTGACAAGGTGTCGATCGGCTACAACGTGGCCAGTCAGATCGTGGTCAGGCCCGAAACCGCTCCAGCCGAATAGATCCCGGCCTACTCCGCCGCGTCCTCTTCGACCCCGGAGAGCTTCTCTCTGACCTCGGCCCAGCCCTGGGCCATGGTCCGTTCCGGATACGGTTGCTGGTCTCCCTCGCGGTACACCTTCACCCTGACGAACACCGGACCAGGCTGACGCATTACATCTTCCAGTCCGATCAGAAATTCTTCCAGTTTGTCGAACTCATAGGTCTTGGCGTAGCCGGAACTGCTGGCGATCTGCGCCAGGTCCAGGTTGTCGATCTCTTTGATGCGAATCCCGGATGTCGAAGTGCTGGACATGTCGTCGAAAACAAAATGGACCAGGTTCGTGGGGTTGGACTCGCCGATGGTCGCCAGGCCGCCAAGGTTGGTCCTCAGCGTGGCGTCGCAGTCCAGCACCAACACCTTGCCCTCCGGCTGTGCCAGAGCCAGTCCTAGGCCCACAGCGGGGGCACGGTCCATGCAATCTGATAGGTCAACGTCCAGGTCGCGTCGTTCCGACACCTGGCTCCAATCACGCAGAGCAGCTGATGTGGAAACTACCAACGCGCCGTTGCGATGGAAGTTAACCGCCTTGGTCGCTTCCATCGCTGATATCACCGGACCCCGTCCCCCTGGTCCTGTTCTCGGGCGTGTCGTCACTGGAGTCGTTCTCCTTGCGTAGCTTGTAATTGCCGCCGCCGAACTTGGCAAACATGTCGCGCCAGACGCCGGTCATCAGGTACATCCCGACGATGACCAACGCGCCGCCGACGATCCCGGAAAGTATGTTGGAATTCTCAAATGCCTGGAATAAAAGCCAGAAGCCCAGCGCCAAAACGGCGTAGGCGCCCAACCTGGGCAACATCCCTCCACTAAGCATACGCCAAGCCGTCCTTATCATTATCATGGGGTTACGGGGTCACCGGTGCGAACCTGAACCGGGGCAGGTTCGCACGCCACCCCGGTCATTGATTACTCTAAGAGGTGTATTTCGCCTAGCGCTTGATACCCAGGGTCTCGGGCATATCGGCGATCGCGGTGTGCACGGTCCGCTTGGCCGGGGTGCGGAACTGTACCGGGGTGTTCTCGATCTGAGGCGTGACCCGAAGGTGGACAAACACCGGGCCCTCAGCCGACAGCGCTTCGTCGATGCCGTTGGTCATGTCTTCCAGGTTATCGAAGCTGAAGACCTTAGCGTAGCCTGCCGACCGGGCCATGTCTTCCCAGTCAACGATTTCGCTGCCGGGGATGGGCTGACCGCCGGTGACAGCGTAGACCCTGTTGTTGAACAGGACGTGTACCAGGTTCTTGGGGGCCTTGTTGCTGATGGTCACCAATGCACCCAGGTTCATCAGCAGGCTGCCGTCGCCGTCCAGGCACAGGATCTTGCGGTCGGGTTGGGCCAAGGCTAGTCCCAAAGCCACGTTCGAGGCCTTGCTCATGGCGCCGGAGACCGGGAAGTCCAGCTTCTCGTCGGAGGTGATGGTGGGCAAGCCAAAATTGACGTTATTGGCGTTCATGGTAGCCACGAAGATCGCGTTGTCCCGCTTGCTATCCAGAAGTTTTACTGCGTCAGTATTGTCGATCATTTATTTTCTCCCCATAGTGTGCCGCTTGGCGGCATGTAAGTCATATTAGAGTATGGTTCGACAAGCTCACCACGAACGTAATATCGCTCGCCCTGAGCTCCGACCGAAGTCGAGAGTCTCGATGAAATCGGACCCGTCGAAAGGCCTAGCCGCAGGAACGTTATCCCGCTATTAAGAGCCGAACTCAGTGCCCACCAGGACGGCCACCGGCTTTTGCGTGCGGTCGGCCTCTTCGATCGCCAGGCTGATGCGGTCGGCGTCGTCGTCGGTCTCGATCAGGTAGTAGGTGATGCCCCAGGCGTGGAGGATGTGCTCGATGAACCGTGCGGCCGAGTCCTTCGTAAGACCGTGCCGGCTCCAGCCCCGGTAACCAACCAGCATCACCAGGGGTTGGTTCACGTCCAGTCCCAGGCCGCGGATGGAGTCTCCGGCCTCAAAGATGCCGGTGTTTTGGATCAGGACGATGGGCCGCTTGCCGCCCACCCAGAGCCCGGCGGCGATGGCCATGGTCTCGCCTTCACGGCAGACCGGGACCAGGTCCAGGGTCGGTTCGTTGGTTAGCAATTGGTACATGAAATTGGTCTCGCTGTCCGGAAGCCAGACAACGTGACTGATGTTGTTCTTCTTGAGTTCCGCCACTACCGAGGCGGGGTGCAGGATCACTTCTTGAGTGGTCATTGTTGCTCCTTACCAGAGAAATCTGACTGGAGAAAACCAGCCTGTCCCGAAATCCGGTCAAGCTAGATTTACTAGCCAAGGTGAGAGGACGTCTAATTATATTCGCAGGCAGGAAATAGCGTCAAATAGAACGGCCCAGGTGAAGCGTTTAGAGGCTGGCGCGTTGCTCCGGGCCGGTGATCAACAAAGCTGCGCCGGGCAAACGGCTTTCCATGCTAACCAGCCGCTTGCCGCTGGCGTGAGGTTCTGCATCAGCCAAGGTTGTGACGACGGCGATCCGCCCTTCTGCCCTTAGGTACGCTTGGGAGTGGATATCGAAATTGGAGGCAGCATCCTGACAGACAACGCGGTCGAAGCCATGCCGGGCAAAGATTGCCGGGGCCGCCATATTCTGGACCAGGTGCAGCCAGAGAGTGCCCTCTCCGTGGATGTGCAGGTGTACCAAGCTACGGGCAGTGTCCAGCACAACGTCGGCCTCCGCCGGAGTCAGGGCCTCCGGCACGGGAGTGCGCGGCTTACCAGCGGTCAGATAGTTGTAAAAGGCGTTGAGCACTTCCTGCACCGCCAGGTCTTCCGACTGCACGTGCAGCCGCATCTGTGCGCCGTCCATGTAGTTGGTCAGCCGCCCGAGCACCCAGTCGAGCATCAAGGGGTTGCTGATGAACGGACCGGGCAGCGGGAACTCGCCGGTTTCTGTGAAGAGCGTCACCACCGAATCGTCTGAGGTGCTCAGTTCTGTCCCGGCCAGCCCGGACAGGTATACCGGCATCAAAAAGGGCGGGTGATCTTGTTGCACCAGGTTGCCAAAGGCCAACAGGTAATTGAGCCGGGCCAGTGCCACCGCCAGCGGGTCTCGTTCCATGCCCCGGACTTTCTCCGGCGCTTCGAACAGTACGTCAATCTCATCGCCACCGCGATTGGCGACCGCCCGACGCATGGCTTGGACGGCGGCCGAGAGAAATGCCCCCGTACCGAAAGCGGGGTCCAGCAACGAAGGACTGGGGTCGTCAGTCAGGCCCAGTTCTTCAGTGACGATATGCTCCGCCAGCCACGGCGGGACCGAGGACGATATTGGGCTTGCCTGCCGGTAAAGATCATCTAGGACGCCTGGCTGGGCGTCGGACAGGTCCTGTGTGGCGACGGCATCCGCCAATATTTGGACGGTCTCCAGCACCAGGTCATCAAGCCCCAATCCCCAGCGTCGGTCCAAAGGGAGCCAGGAGAAGATGTCACCTTCGCCGAAATTGCCGATACCACGCCGGCTGAAGTAATCGACGTTGATCACTTCCAATAGCTCTTCCGTGGTTGCGATGGGACGCTTTGGCGCAACGAAACGCCGGGCGGTCAGCCGCGCCAGCACGGCCAGATAGGTCTGGTGGATGAACAGATATTCGCTCTGGGATTCTTGGCCTTGATAACCAGTCCGGTACCGCTGCCACTCCCGAAAGCGAGCAGCTACAGGCGGGGTTTGTCTTGCTGTGGCAAAGATACGGCTAAGCCGCTCAATGGTCTGGGCGAAGACCGCGCTACCGGGGCCTAACTTGGCCAGCATCAAAGCAGGTAACGCAGATGACTCAGCTCTGGAGTCGCCCCCGTTTGAATCGGTCGGTGGCAGCCTAGAACTCCGCGCTTTTGGGCGTCCTGGGGAACGGGATCACGTCTCGGATGTTGGAGACGCCGGTCACGAACTGGACCGTGCGCTCAAATCCCAGACCGAACCCCGAGTGGGGCACCGTGCCGTAGCTCCTCAGGTCCAGGTACCAGGAATATTCGTCATGGGAGATACCGGCCTCGGTCATCCGGTCTTCCAACACGTCACGGCGTTCCTCGCGTTGACTGCCGCCAATGATCTCTCCGATGCGCGGCACCAGTACGTCCATGGCGCGGACGGTCTCGCCGTCGTCGTTCATCCGCATGTAGAAGGCCTTGATGCCCTTGGGGTAGTCGGTGACGATCACCGGCTTCTGTATCTTGGTTTCAGTCAGGTAGCGTTCGTGTTCCGATTGAAGGTCGATGCCCCAAGAAACCGGGTATTCGAATTTCTCTCCCGATTCCTGCAGTAACTTGACTGCCTCGGTGTAGGTGATGCGCTCGAACTGTGAGTTTGCGATGCCTTCTAGGGTGGCGATGTTGCTGTCGTCGTACCACTTATTGAAGAACTCCATGTCTTCTTGGCAGTTATCCAACACGTGCCGTGACAGGTGCTTCAGAAAGTCCTCGGCAAGCTCGGTCAACCCGTCCAACTGGCAGAAAGCCACCTCCGGTTCGACCATCCAGAACTCAGCCAGATGTCTTGAGGTATTGGAGTTCTCGGCCCTAAACGTTGGCCCGAATGTATAGACGTCCGAGAGGGCCATGGCGAAGATCTCCGCCTCCAGCTGGCCACTCACGGTCAGGAATGCCGCTTTCCCGAAGAAGTCTTCTTCGTGCTGAACGGCGCCGTTTTCTTTGGGCACGTTGTTCAGGTCGAGAGTGGTTACCTGGAACATGGAACCCGCGCCTTCAGCGTCGCTGGCGGTGATGATGGGAGTCTGGATGAACTGGAACCCACGCTGTTGGAAGAAAGTGTGGATCGCGTAGGACACGGAGTTCCGAACCCGGGCCATGGCACCAAAGGTATTGGTCCGCGGCCGTAGGTGGGCAATCTCCCTAAGGAATTCCGGGGAATGCCGCTTCTTCTGGAGGGGATAGGTCTCAGGGTCGGAGCCTCCGAGCACTGTGAGCGACTTGGCTTGGACCTCGTATCTCTGGCCCTGCCCCGGAGAATCGACCAAGACACCCTCGACACTGACGCTGCATCCGGTGGTTAGTCCGGAGGCGGCTTCGTGGCCGGGATTGTCCTCGTCAACCACGATTTGGAGGTCCTGGAGGGTAGATCCGTCGGTTATCTGAAGGAAGGTGACGGACTTGGAAGAACGGCGAGTCTTGACCCAACCCTGGACCAGAACGTCGCCGCCAGCCTTTTCCTGGGCGAAGATATCTTTGATCTTGGAGCGCTGCATCAGCGCCTCCCGGAATGGATTTAGAGGTCTAGGACGGAGCTACCGGAAACTTAGGGGCTGGTGGTTAGGCCGTGGCAGGCTCTTCGACCCACTCGTCAGCCCAGGTCTGGATGGCCTCGGCGACTTTGCGGAACGCCAAGCCCTTGGGACTCAGGGAATACTCAACCACCACCGGGCGCCGGTCGTACACGCGACGTTGCACCACACCCTCTTCTTCCAGCTCCTGTAGGCGCTGGGAGAGCAGGCGGTCGCTCAGTCCATCGATATAACTTGATATCTCGGTGAACCGTCTGGGTTCAGCCAGAAGACAACGGAGAATCAGGCAGGTCCATTTCTTGCCTAAGACCCTCATCGCGTTTTCGTATTTCGGGCATGGTGTATCGCAGTTCATGATGCTCCTCGCCGCGACCTTTGGTGCCGCCGGTTCGAGTGGTTTATCCCGGCCAACGGATACATTCTAGTACGTCGCCGCGCTACAGTCCATTCTAACTAATAATTAGATACTTGACAAATGATTATATATCCACTAATCTTTCGTTAGGGTAACTCTGTTCAGGCGTGTTGGCCGCCAGCGATAGCCTGGAACTATCACTTCAACAGCGGATTGGCTACTGGTGCCTATGCAGAGGCTCGTTATACTTAATCTTAGGGACTTGATTTCGGGTAGGACGAATAAACGGACAGGTTAGCAGAAACGGGAGACGACCGACCATTCGGCCAGGATGCCCTGCTGAAGTTACAGGCCACTTTATAAGGATTGACCA
>CAVOAA010000170.1:0-6598 GCA_963693555.1 Dehalococcoidia bacterium
AGCTCTTGTTCTGGCCACCGGTTCCATGTGGCCAGACTTGGTCTTGGGCTTGATGATTGCGGCGGTCTTCATGAGGTCTGCTGTCCACGTGGTCAGGATGGCTGTGAGCGAGCTTGGCGGCCCGCCTGCAGAGGACCTCAAGCGGCAGGTCCAGCCCTTGAGGTTGGTCTTGAGACCGTGCACAGCGGGCAGGTGCCCGGCTGGCTCTTGTCTCTGTCAGGCCTAGGAGGCGGGTGCCGGGTCCCGGGTGGAATAACTCCGTCACAGTTGACCTTGGGCCGCTTTGCGCCGTATGTTCTTGTTGCCTGATCTTTAAGGCAAGATTTTTGGGAACACTCGGAGATATCAGTCATGCAACCAGGCCTACCCCCGGAACTGGACGCCCTTAAAAACACCATCCGGCAGATTGTCAAAGACGAATGCTACCCACTGGAGGCGGAGTTCCTGGCCAACCCCTCCCAAGACGGAGTCGACGAGCCGGGCGCACCCAGAGGCATCGCCGAAGCCCTGTCCGGTCTGTTGGGCGTGATTCCCGAAGCGGCCTGGGACCGCCTGAATAAGGTCTCCAAGGAGACCGGCATCTACACGTCGTTCGTCCCCGAGGAGTACGGCGGCGGTGGAATGGGAGCGCTGGGCCACGTTGTACTTGATGAGGAAGTCCACAAGAGCATCGTCCAACTACCCACCTCTCCGGTGCCTTTGATGATGGTCGGTTCGGCCACCCCCGAGCAGGAACAGGAATACCTGATCCCATCCGTGGATGGCACACTGCATTACGCCTTCGGCCAGACCGAGCCCAACGCCGGCTCCGACCCCGGTGGAATGATGCAGACCAGCGCGGTGCTGGACGGCGACGATTGGGTGATCAACGGCACCAAGACTTTTATTTCCGGGGCTGCATCTGCCGATTACATCTTGCTCCAAGCCGTGACCGACCCCGAAAAGCGTCAACGGGGCGGCATCACCATGTTCATCATCGACAACCCGACGCCGGGCCTAAGCTTCGACCCCATCAGGCTCTGGGTTAACCCTGGCAAGTCGCAACAGTGGACCGTGAATCTAGACAACGTCCGAGTGCCCCAGACCAAGGTGCTGGGCGAGGTAGGCCAAGGGTTCTCGCTGGGACAGAAATGGCTGGTCCACCACGACCGGATGCTCCGCGGCTCCATGGCCACCGGCATACTCAGCAGGGCATTGGAGATGGCCGTCGACTGGGCCAAAGAGCGTGTCACCTACGGACGGCCCATCGCCGACCGGCAGGCCATCCAGTACATGCTGACCGACGTTTATACCGACATCATGACCCTCCGGTCCATCACCAGAGAGACCGCCGCAAGGGCCGACGCCGGGGAAGATGTACGTGTAGAAGCCTCCATGATCAAATACTGCGCCGGCGAATGGGGCTGGCGGAGTATCGACAAGATCATGCAGGTCTTCGGCGGCACCGGCGAGACCCTCGACCTGCCCATCGCCCACTGGTACCACATCCTGCGCCACGCCCGCATCGGCGGCGGCACCTCAGAGATACACAAGTTCGTCATGGCACGAGGCCTGCTGGACGGCAGGGTCAACTACCAGGGGTAACTCGGTACGGCATAATTCGCTTGCTCCTCTTAGGAACAATCGGTAAGATTCCATGCAATGCTAGAGCTGGTAGGAATCATAGCCGGGATAGTCGCGGCCTCGTCCATAATGCTGTTCGGCAGCAGGGGTCTTGTTGACCTGATTCGGGGCGTGTCCGACCGAAAGAAGCGCGGCAAAGACGACTCGCCGTCCATCCAAGAATCGATTGCGCCCGTTACCAGCAAAGTCGAAGAACCCAGCAACAATGGGCGTCCGCTGTCGCCCGTCGCTGAAGTAACAGCGATCCCCACAACCGCAAATTTCGTGGGACGGCAGCGGGAATTGGGGACATTGAAATCGGCATTGGAAGACGCTGCCGCAGGCCGCGGACGCGTGGTGATGCTGGCCGGAGAACCGGGCATTGGCAAAACCCGAATGGTAGAAGAGCTGGCTGCATACGCAGCCAGCACAGGCAGCCAAGTTTTGTGGGGCCGTTGTTACGAGGATTCCGGAGCTCCGCCATATTGGCCCTGGATAGAAGTAACACGGGCCCGCATCCGCGAGATCGAGGCGGGTCAGCTTCGACAAGACATGGGGACGGGGGCCGCAAATGTTGCAGAGATCGTTCCGGAAGTAAGGGCGAAACTCCCCAGCTTGGCCAACCTAACGGACCTGAACCCCGAACAAGCCCGGTTCCAGTTGTTCGATGCAATGACATCGTTCCTAGTCAACACATCTCAGTCCCAACCCCTTGTCCTAGCATTGGAAGACCTGCACTGGGCTGATACCTCGTCCCTGCGGATGCTCGAATTCCTGGGTAGCCGCATCTCCGATTCACGCCTGATGGTCGTTGGCGCCTATCGGGATGGGGAAGTCTCACCCGAGCATCCTCTCAGCCAAACTCTCGGCACCCTTTCCTCTGAGCCAAGTTTCAGGTTAGAGACCCTACGTAGGTTCAACGCCGAAGAAACGGGTTCTCTCATCGAAGCCACGGGAGGTCTACAACCCACTGAGGGGCTTATTCAGAAGATCCAAGCCCACACCGAAGGCAACCCGATGTTTGTCAGCGAGGTTGTGCGGCTTTTGGACGAAAGAGGCGAGTTGGGGTCCGCAGAGGCGGGTCTGGCAGTGCCTGAAAGCGTCCGGGCGGTAACTAGGCAACGCCTTCGTGGTCTGTCCTCCGAGTGCAATCAAACTCTCATCGCAGCCTCAATCGTTGGCAAAGAGTTCGATTTCAGCCTGATTAAACGGTTGTTTCCTGATACCTCTGAAGGGGGGTTGTCAGAAACGCTGCATGAGGCGGCGCGGGCGAGTCTAGTGGCGGAACTGCCCCAGGAGCCTGGGCGATATCAGTTCAGCCATTCCCTGATCCGGCAAGCCCTATCTGAAGAACTCTCGGTGACCGCGCGCACCCAGATACACGCCGGTATAGCAGTGGCATTGGAAGATCAATACGGGGACGAGGTGGCGACGCACGCCGCCGAGTTGGCCTACCATTTTGCTCAGGCCAAGGCTGTCATCGGCGTTGAAAAGCTGGTGCAGTATTCCCTGCTGGCGGGCAATGCGGCCCTAAACGTCCGGGCCTACGAAGAGGCATTGAATCACTTTCAAATTGGATTGGCGGCCAAAGGGGTATCGCTGACAGGCCAGGAGCCCGCCCTAGAGGAGGAAGCGGCGGCGCTTTTATCGGGTTTGGGTCACGCAAAGATGGGTACCAGTGACAGGACAAATATCGCCCAAGGGGATGAAATCATTACCCGCGCCTTTGACTATTATGTGGACTCAGGAGATTCAGACCGAGCAGTGACCATTGCACTGACCAACGTTACGGGGACGAGTGGGCATGACCTGGTCAAAAGAGCGTTGACCTTGGTACCCCCGGACTCGCACGATGCCGGCAGACTCCAGGCCCGTCACATCATTATGCTGCGTGCCGACGTTGATGGCGCACAATCCGCCTTTCGTCATGCTCTGTCCATCGCACACCAACAATACGACCAAGAGCTGGAGATGCAGGCGCTGGTTAACATCGCCTGTGTGGACCACCACAATTGCCGCAATGCGCTAAGTTTGGAAAGGAACAGACAAGCCATTGAGCTAGCAAAACTGGTCGATCTTCCGGCCCAAGAAGCCCACGCCCGATTCGACCTGCATAACGCCTTACACACGACAGGCGAACTCGAAGAGGCAGCCATCCATGCTGAGGCGATTTTAGCGCCCGCGGAACGAACGCGGATTCTTACCTGGCAGGTCCGCGCGATGTTGGCCATTCAAGGTGTACACGGCGCCAGGGGAAAGTGGGAGTCGGCCAAAAAATTTCTAGACCAGGGTCTGGCGATGTCGCCTCAGGAACCGGTTCTCTTGGGCCGTAGGGCTCTGATGGAGTCACAATTGGGCGAATCCGACGCCAGTGAGGCCACTCTGGCACGGCTACTAGACGCCATCCCAGGGGGCTGGTCAAATCTGCCAAGTACAGCCGGTCTCATGAACACCCAATTGATGTTTTACGCGTTCCCAGCCGTGGTAATCCCTTCTATCGCCCGCATCACAGGTGGAATGGACAAGTTTGACATGGCCGAGAAATTTGCCCGGTTCCTCTTGTCGGCTCCAATCGCGTCCGCGGACACCAGGTACGCAGCCCGAGTAGGATTGGCGCTGATGGCTGTGCAGCGAGGAGACAAAGCGTCCGCCGGGGAGTTGTACGGGGATTTGCAGCCGATCACCGGCACTATAGCTCCTCAGCCCACCGTCGGGCCAGGGCTGGCTGGCGACCGTCTGCTGGGACTCCTTTCCCAGACTATGGGTAACCTGGACCAAGCGGCTCCCCACTTCGAGGACGCTTTGTCGTTCTGCCGCAAGGGCTACCGGCCCGAGCTGGCCTGGACCTGCTGCGATTACGCTGATCTGCTGTCGGAACGCGATAGCGACGGTGACCGGACACAAGCGTCGAGCTTGTTGGACGAATCGCTGGCCATCTCCAGCGAGCTGGGAATTCGGCCTTTGATAGAACGGGTGACCTCTCGACAGGCGGGTCTAGGGACGTAGGTCTTAAGACTTGGCCGGAGCCAAGCCCTCGGCCAATCAGGCCTAAATCAGCCCGGCAAACACGGACGTTCTGAAGCAGCCACACGGTAGAATTTTCTGGCGGGGCGCACCCATATAGCTGGCCAGAATTTTTATCGCCGCCGCTGGTACGCCGAACATCCATGGCCCAGATCACCCACATATCACCCCATGCCAACCTGTTGGTCAGCGACCAGACTGGTCAGGCTGCCTGTTTCAATTGCGTGATCGAAGCCCATCAGACACAGGCCTACAACCTCGCCCGGCGCATGCTCAGCGACTGGGCGTTGGCCGAAGATGCAGTGCAGGAAAGTTTCGTTTCGGCCTACCGGGCATTCAACCGGTTCCGGGGCGAGAACCTCGCCGCCTGGGTGCTCAGGATAGTCTCCAACACCTGCCGCGACATGCTGCGGTCCCGCAAGTCTCGGCCCACCGTGTCCCTAGACCCCGTTCCATCGAGCGACGGCGACGAACCGCAGGGCCTTAGCGCCGTAGACCTCCCTTCCACCGAAACCTCTCCGGAAGACCGCGCTGAACAGTCTGAACTCGCGGCAACCATCCAAGTCTGCCTCGACGGCCTTCAAGAAGACCGGCGCTTGGCTATTTTGCTGGTCGACGTACACGGTCTCAGCTACGAAGAAGCATCAGAAAGCATGGGCTGCTCATTGGGCACCGTGAAGTCGCGGGTGAGCCGGGGCCGGGGCGGCCTCCGGGATTGCCTGCGCCAGACCGGGGAACTTTTGCCCTCCCGTTTTCGTCAAGAAGTGTAGATGAGCTATGTGGATATTTAGATCAACACATAAACATATAGCCCAGGACGCGCTCAGCGAATACCTGGACGGACGGCTGCAGGGAAAGGCCTTGGAACGGGTCGAACTGCAGTTGGCGGACTGTGACGCCTGCCGCCAGGAACTTGCTGGACTGCAGGCTGTCGTGGCCGTGATGCAGCAGCAGCCCATGGAGACCCCACGTCGCAGCTTCATCATGGACGCGCCGCCTTTGATGGTCCGGCAGTCCAGTCCCGGCTTTGCGCTACGTGCGCCAAACTGGGTCTATGCCGGCGCTGCCTCGGTTGCAGCCCTGGCCTTTGCGGTGACCATTTCCATGGACGCCACCGGCGGTCTAACATCTGACCCACTCCGGCACGACGCCGCGACGGTGGCCACCGCTCCCACTTCCGAATCAGCGCAGGCCAGTGGAGCAACCGGAGCTCTGTCGGAGACCGGCCCCATGGAAGCAGCAGCTGCGGAAGCTGAGGTCACAGCCAGGTTCGGTACCGGGGGTGGATTGGAGAGCACGTCCGCAGCGGGAGAGAGCACGGCCGACGCCGGGGTGACCACGTCCGCGACCCGGGAGAGCGAAACCGAATCTGCGCCGCTGACGTTGGCCGCAGCAGCCCCTGTTGCGCCGACCGAAGACCAAGCTGTCCAGACCCAGGCCGGCGGCGGCATCTCAGACCCTGCTGCAGAGGAAGCTCCATTGGCACCGCCAGCTCCGGAGATTGCCCTCGCTTCTGAAGCAACCTCTGCCCCAATAGTAGCCGCTGCCCCGGCGCCCCAAGGCGGAGAGGATTCTGTTGCAAAATCGACAGACACGGAATCCAAATCGCCGGTCGCAACCCCCGGTGACGGCTCGGACAAGGGTTCTCCAGGCTCAGGAGGCGTAAGAACTCCCCCGATCTTCGAGCCAGCGACGCCTGAGCTGTATGACGATGTGGTCATCAGTGGCACATCCGTGTGGTGGCGTGTGCTAGAGGTGGCTGCCGGAATCCTGGCCGCATTGTCTCTGGCCGCCCTCGCGATCCGCTGGCGCACCGGCCGCCAACACTAGACCAAAGCCCCGGCCCTCTGCTTTGATCCGTGTCCGGGAACTTTTTCGACCTGCCCTCCGTCTTAAGCCATGTAAGTAACGCCGTGGGGCGAAATATCAGGAGAGATGAACATCATGGTCCAAGCAATAATCAAAAGTAAGA
>CAVOAA010000171.1:0-6596 GCA_963693555.1 Dehalococcoidia bacterium
CCGGATTAGATGATAGCCCAGAGTAAGCACAGATCGCTACTTGGCCAGTTCTTGGTCTTCGCCGAAGGAAAAGCTGGGAGCGGACTCTTCGCTCTCATTCGGCTACGCAAAAGTCATCCTTTCGTGGTGAGCCACGTCGAACCATGGACGCCGCCGCAATCCCGGTTGAGACTCACCTACCCGGCGTCGTGTTGCCTATAGCGGTTAACTATCGGTAGGCGGCGGTCCTTGCCGAAGGCTCGGTGGGTGATCTTGACCCCCGGCGGCGCCTGACGGCGTTTGTATTCGTTACGGTCCACAGCGGCGATGACCTGCCGGACCACCTGCGGGTCGAACCCCTGGCCCACCATCTCCTGGTAGCTCAGGTCGTCTTCCACGTAAGCCTCGACCACCGGGTCCAGTATCTCGTAGGCCGGCAGACTGTCGGCGTCCAGTTGGTCTTCGCGCAGCTCGGCGCTGGGCGGCTTGTCGATGATGGCCGCGGGGATGACATCGTCGACCGTCCCGAAAGCCTGGCCGTTCTGGTTCCGCCAGCGACACAGCTCGTAGACCGTGGTCTTGGGCACGTCTTTCAAGACCGCAAACCCACCGGCCATATCGCCGTACAGGGTCGCGTAGCCCATCGCCATCTCCGACTTATTGCCGGTGGTGAGCACGATCCAGCCGAATTTGTTGGACACGGTCATCAGCACGTTGCCCCGCACCCGCGCCTGCACGTTCTCCTCGGCAACGTTGGGGTCGGTGCCCGCAAACCGGTCTTCCAGCATGTCTGTAAAGGCCTGGTGGGCCGGCTCGATGGGGACTTCCCAGAGGTCCATACCCAGGTTATCGGCCAACTTCTTAGAGTCGCTGACGCTGCCGTCGGATGAATAGCGGGAGGGCATGGTGATCCCCACCACGTTGTCTTTGCCCAGGGCGTCGACTGCCACCACCGCCGTCAAAGCCGAATCTATCCCGCCCGACATACCGATCAGCGCCTTGCTGAATCCCGACTTGCGGAGATAATCGCCGGTGCCCATTACCAAGGCCCGGTAGACCTCTTCGGGGCCATTCATCGCCAGGGCCATCGGCTGGGCTTCCAGTTCGGTTTTGACGCCAGGCTCTGCGTTCGAGACAGTCAGGGCCTTGGGTTCACCCACGGAATTCAACTCAGCGGCTCGCGCGCCAACCGGCTCCGGCTTGGGTTCGGCTATCTCATCAGGGAATTCCAGGTCGGTTATCAAGAGCGATTCTTCGAAGGCTGGTCCCCTCGCGAGCAGAACGCCATTGGCATCGTAGATCATGCTGCCGCCGTCGAAGACCAGTTCATCTTGGCCGCCAACAGTGTTCACATAGGCGACAGTAAGGCCGTTCTCCGAAGCACGCTGGGCAATCATCTCTTCACGAAAGGCGCGTTTGCCGGCATGGAAGGGCGATGCGTTAATATTGACGATCAGTTCGGCGCCGGTCTGGCATTGGACGGTGGTCGGCCCCAAGGGGTACCAGATGTCCTCGCAGATGTTTACGCCAATCAACACTCCGCCGATGCGGTAGACCGGACAGACTGATCCTTTTTGAAAGTAACGTTGCTCGTCGAAGACACCGTAGTTGGGCAGGAATATCTTGTGGTAGACGTCCACCAGGTCGCCGTCATGGCAAAGAGCGGCGGCGTTGGTGATCCGGGGGCCCACGTCCTCAGACTCACGCTCCAATGACAAGATGTTCACATAACCCAACACGACGGCGATGCCATCGGCTGCTTCAGCCACTTTCTCCATGGCGGCAACGTTATCGGTCAGGAAGGATCTTTTGTAGAGCAGGTCTTCGGGGGGGTAGCCGGTGGTGGCCATCTCGGGGAAGGCAACGAGGTCGGCCTGGGCTTCCCTGGCGCGTTCCAAGTAGTCCAATATCTTGGCGGTGTTTCCGGGGATGTCCCCCACCGTGGGGTTGATCTGCGCCAGCGCCAGGCGAAAGGTCCGTGCCATGTATTTCCTCGTGCAGGCTTTAGCCGAGTATACAGACTTCAGAATCCACATGCCAACGAACAGCGTGCCTGACAGACAGGCCGACAGTGGACAAGGGCCGCCTGGCGACGCTAACATTCCGACGTGTGAAACCACGTGGCCCGAGTGGGGCCTTTCCTGAGTGGGGCTTAAAAGGAGAACTTTCATGGTACAACCGGAATACGCCATCAATCACGTTCATATCAGGGCGAAGAACCCCAAGGAGTCTGCCTCCTGGTACGAAAAGATCTTCAACGCCAAGATAGTGTCTGAGCGTGAGGTCATGCCCGGCACAATCACCATTGGCATGCAGGTCGGCGGGCCGACGCGCCTGAACATCTCTTCCCAGCCGCCGAATTCCTCACCGGATAGGGCCATCCCGGAGCTAAATAGACTGGGACTGGAGCATTTTGGTTTCCACGTGGAAGACCTGGAAGCCGAGATGACCCGCTTTGAAGCAGAGGGCATCCGGGTGATACTGCCCCTGACGGTAACGCCCCAAGGGATCAAGCTGGCCTACATAGAAGGCCCGGACGACGTGGTGATTGAGCTGGTTCAAGCTGCACCTTAAGTAGCGCCTAATATCTGCGTATCTTATAAAGTTAGTTCGGCCCGAGCTGCGCATTGGAAAATATTAGTTGGGATATCCCGTGATAGTAGTAAGATTCACGAGGGAAAAACGGACTTCCCACAGAATATTAATTGGCACAGGCTGCACGTTAAGAAATATTAGTTGGTTGAAAGGATAGTTTCGATGTCTCAAAAGATGACCGGAAAACAGGCAGTATTGGAGATGCTCAAGGCGGAGGGTGTGAAGCACATCTTCGGCAACCCCGGCACCAGCGAAGCGCCACTGATCGATATGCTAGGCGATTACCCGGAACTTCAATACTTCCTGACCCTACAGGAGAGTGTGGCCATGGGCATGGGCGAGTCCTACGCCAGGGCCACCGAGACGGCGTCTTTCGTCAGCCTCCACGTGGACAGCGGCCTGGCCAACGGCATCGCCATCATGCTGGACGCGCTGAACACCGGGACGCCCATGGTCATCACCTCAGCCAACTATGACGCACGCAAGATCAACGAGACCAAGACCGACCTGGCAGAACTGGTGCGGCCAGTCACCAAGTGGTCGGTGGAACTGAGCCTGCCCGACCAGATACCGTCCGTTCTACGCCGGGCGTTCCACGAGGCCAACAGCCACCCCAAGGGGCCGGTCTACGTGGGCTTCACTGCCAACGCCCTGGAGGGCGAGGCCGAGATGAACATCGTGCCGTCCAGCAAGATGCACGACTCCTACCGCCCCGACCCCAAGGGCATCGAGGAGGCTGTGAAGCTGATGATGGCCGCCAAGAACCCCATGATGATCGTGGGCGACCGTGTCTCTGAAGACCACGCCAACGACCAGGCCGTGGAGCTGGCAGAGCTGATGGGATTCCCCGTCTACCAGTCCCGGGGCGCTGAAGTATCGTTCCCGACCACCCATCCCCAGTTCTTCGGCAACCACACCCTCAGGGTCACCAGCAGCCGCAAAGCCCTGGAGGACATGGACCTGATCATCGCTATCGGCATGGACGCCATGGACGAGCTGTTCTATTGGGGCGACATCATCCTGGGCGAGAACACCAAGTTGATCCACATCGACCCCATCCCTGGCCGGGCCGGACGGTCGGAGCCCACCGACGTTGGCATCGTGTCTCACTGCGCGCTGGCCATCGAAGACCTGATCAACACCATCAAACCCCTGCTCACGCCTGAGTTCGAGAACGAGATATCCGGTCGCAAAATCGGAGTTGTGGCCGCTGCGGCAGACAAGCGGAAGTCCTTTGAAGACTCTGTGGCCGCCAAATGGGACAACAAACCCATGACCCCGGCGCGGATGATGCACGAACTGGCAGCCGCCATCCCGGACAATGCAATCGTGGTCGACGACTCGATAAGCAACCGTGCCACCATGCGCCATTACTTCCAGGGACAGAAACGGGGCGACCTGCGGGCGTTCCGAGGTCAGTCCATCGGCGGAGGCATCGGCACCACCATGGGAACTGCCGTGGCCAACCCGGACCGTCCGGTGTTCGGTATCATCGGCGACGGCAGCGCCATGATGACGATCCAGGGACTGTGGACGGCCGCCAACGACAACATCCCCTGCATCTTTGTCATCTGTAACAATGGCATGTACCGGGTCTTGAAAGTGAACTTCGATGTCTACCAGCGCGAGATACTGCAACAGAAGGAGTCCGCTGGGGAGAACCTGCCCTACTCCGACTTCCCGACCCCGTTCGACGTCGCGGCCATCGCCACCAGCATGGGCGTTCACGGCGAAAAAATAACCGACCCGGCCGAGATTGCCCCGGCGGTGCAGCGAGCCGTTGCTTCCGGCAAACCTGCGGTCCTAGATATCGTCATAGACGGCGACCTGTAAGCAAGCCCCAGATACCGAGCCCCAGAAACATGGAGGCATGTTGAGCATATTTGAGACCATCGTCACCAAGGCGTCGAATATCTCGGCCGATAGCCCACTGGCCGGCGCATTGTCCCTGCGCAGCGAAATCTTGGAGCTGACCGAGAATTCCCACGAAGCTTCGCTCCGGCCCAACCAGCCGGGCGGACTGTCCCTCGCCGAACGAGCCGGGCTGGCCTGCCGAATGGCCAAGCGGAACGATGAATCTGTCCTGGCGCGACACTATGAAACGCTGTTCAGCGTCGGCAGCCAGGCCGTCGCCGACACCAACTTCGACGGCGGCGATGACTCCCGGATGAAAGCCATAATCCGGCACACCGACCTGGTGACATTGAACCCCAAAGACGCAACTGAAGACGATGTAACGGCGTTGCGTTCGGCCGGACTGGACGACGCTGACATAGTCCGGCTTTCCGAGCTGATCGCCTTCGTCGCCTACCAGATCAGGTTGGTCGCCGGACTACGGTTGATGGCGGAGGTAGCATGAGCGAGCCGATCAAGGAATTCACCACTACCGTCCCCTTCTGGCAACCCCGCATCGCCCCCCTGGAACTGGAACAAGCCACCGACGCGCAACTGGAGGCCATGAAAGTGACGGTCTCCAATACCAAGATCGGGGCGTACACACTGGTCTTGGCCCTGGACCCGGAGACCCTACAGCAACGCACACCCCTCTTCAACGGGATCATGTACAGCCGGGGCGGGCTTTCCCGGGCCGAGACCGAGTTGGGCGCGGTCGCTGCTTCAGTGGTCAACAAATGTATCTATTGCGCCGCCGTCCATGCCGACCGGTACAACCAACTGACCAAAGACGAGAAGGTCATGGACAGCATCTTCGAGTCTGGTGAAGAGGCCAACATCGACCCTCGCCAAAAGGCGCTTTTGGATTTTGCCACCAAGCTCTCGAAGTGCCCGTCTGAAGCCACCAAAGCCGACGTCGAGCGGTTGATCGAGAACGGCCTGAGCATGGGCGAGGTGTTGGACTTGGTGCTATCGGCTTCGCTGTTCGGCTGGGCCAACCGGCTGATGCACGTGTTGGGAGACCCCCTGCCCCAGGACTAGGCCCACCGAATATGGTTGTTGCTGTAAACTCCCCAGCCCCGCGCCAGGCTTTAGCCAGGCGTGATATTAAGGCGCTTTCTTGAACTTCGCGGGGTTACGCTCCCGGCTGGCCCAACGGTTGCCAATCTATTACGGTTGGGTGATATTGGCCGTTTCCTCCGTGCCCAGTTTCGGTGCGCGCCCGGTGATGGCGGTAGCCACCCTGTCGGTGTTCGTCGTGCCCATGACCGACGAGTTTGGCTGGTCGCGCGGGCAGTTCTCCGGCGCCGTCAGCCTTGGCGCTCTGTTCGGCCTTATCGTCTCGCCCTTCGCCGGCCGGCTGATCGACAGATATGGCTCTGGGATGTTGCTATCAGGTTCTGCGGCAGTAGTCGGGCTGTGCGCCATCGGGCTGTCTCTGACGTCTCCCCTCTGGTCCTTCTACGCCCTTTACGTACCCGGACGGGCGGTGTTCTCCAGCCCCCTCGAGCTGGGCACTTCGACCGCCGTCAGCAACTGGTTCATCCGCCGCCGGGCCCTGGCATTGGCCTACATGGGGGTCATCCAAGGGATCGGCCTGACCATATTTCCGCTGATCGCCCAAGTGTTGATCAACGACTGGGGCTGGCGGACGGCCTGGCTGGCCCTGGGCATATTCACCATCAGCTCCGGCATCATCCCAGTGTTGCTGTTCATGGCACGCCGTCCTGAGGATATGGGGCTGGAGCCGGATCCGGAGCGAAAACAAGAAACGAAACCTGCATCTGGTGCCCCGTCCGCAGAAGGGGCCGGCAGTGAGGCTATCGCTCGCGGCTTTACCGAGATCAACTACACCGTGCGGCAGGCGTTGGCGACCAGGGCTTTCTGGATATTGGCGATATTCTCGGTCTTTGGCTTCGTGGTCCAGGCCGGCGTCAGCCTGCACCAGGTGCCCCATTACATCGGCCAGGGAGTCCCAACCCACCTGGCCGCACTCACCGCCAGCACGTTTGCCTTTGGCCAGGTGCCGGGCGGACTGTTGTGGTCGATGCTGGCCCGGCGGATACCACTCAGGGTTTTACTGTCCGTAGCGGCCATCACCATGTGTATCGGAGCCATCGGCACGGGGC
>CAVOAA010000172.1:0-6523 GCA_963693555.1 Dehalococcoidia bacterium
GTATTTGGGCTTCCGGTATTTGGGGCGCGTCAGGAGACAATTCCCGTACTCGGTGCAGGACGCCCAGGGTCAACGGGCGGCCGCATTCGGGGCATCTCGTCCCATGATCGTCGGTCTGGTCAGGGGTCTGGCTGACTCCGCACTTGCGGTGTCCGGTCAGATGGTACTTCCCCTCTTCAGGGAAGAACTCCAGAGTCCGCTCCACCCGGTTTTCCTTCAGACCGGCGGTCAGGTCCCGGTAGCCCGGGCTGCCTTGAAAAACCGTTAGCTCGCGTCCCATATTGGGCAGAGAATGGGCGTCCGAGAAAGAAACGATGGTCTTACCCGCCAGCGCCGGCACTCCCCAGTTCATCTTGGGGTCACTGGAAAGGCCTGTTTCGACCGCGGGGATAAACGATGTCATGTCTTCGAAGCATTCATCCAGGGCGTCGAACCCCGATTTTGATCCCAGCATCCCGTACCAGGGTGTCCAGATGTGGGCCGGGACCACCATGCAGGCTTCGTCGATCTCCAGCAGCCAGGCGGTCAGGTCCCGGGCCGAGGCTCGAACCGTGGGGCGTCCGTCGCCGTTCAACTTGGAATCAAGCTTCTCCAGCATTTCGCGGATGCGGTGGACGGCCTCGAATCCGGGAGCAAACACCAACAGGTGCACCCGGCGGGAGCGGCCTCCCTGCTTGTAGACGCAGCTGATCTCCGTCCCCAGGACGAACCTAACTCCATCAAACTCCAGGTCGCCGTCACCCGCTTGCGTCAGGTCTTTTTCCAGGCCTGATAACCAAGCGGGATGGGTAAAGTCGGCGGTGGATAGCAGGTCTATAACCTTAACCTTGGCCCAGGCAGTCATATTGGCCAGGGTCAGGTTTTTGCTACAGGCGTAGGCGTAACGTGAGTGCAGGTGTAGGTCGGCGGTGAACGACATGCCGCAGTCTAGCATGGGGGGTTAACGGACCTAAGACGCTCATAACTTGACCGTTGGCAGGCGCGGTTCTATCCTTTACAAGGCGAAAGCCCACAAACTACAAACAAACAGTAAACGGAAAGGTGAACCTGCAATGACCACCAGCGCTAAATCAGCAACAGACCTTAAACCCATGGGCGACCGGGTTGTGATCCGCCCCAGCGAGCAAGAATCGGTTACCAAAGGCGGGATATTCCTGCCCGACACGGCACAAGAGCGCCCTCAGCACGGCGAGGTGGTGGCAGTGGGACCAGGGCGGGTGCTGCACAATGGCAAACGCATCGATATGGAAGTCAAAGCTGGCGACAAGGTTATCTACTCCAAGTACGCCGGGACCGAAGTTGCAGTCGAAGAAGAAGAACTTTTGGTCTTGGGCGCCAACGATATCCTAGCCATTATCTCCTAGGCCTTTTGGGTTTGGGAGCAGACAGAAACAGCTGAACAGATTGATCGGGGGCGCTATTTCCCCGCTCGTAATGTAAGGAGAAAGCAATGCCTGCCAAAGATATCATTCACGACGAAGCGGCCCAGCATGCCCTGCTTCATGGGATTAACACCGTCGCCAACGCCGTCAAATTGACCCTTGGTCCCAAGGGCCGAAACGTGGTGCTGGAAAAGAAATGGGGCGCGCCCGTAATTACCAACGACGGCGTGACCATCGCCAAAGAGATCGAGCTGCCCGCGGCCTTTGAGAACATGGGCGCTCAGATGATGAAAGAAGCAGCCGCCAAGACCAATGAGGTCGCCGGCGACGGCACCACCACCGCCACCATCCTGGCCCAGGTGATTGTCCAGGAAGGCATCAAGAACGTCGTAGCAGGCGCGGACCCGATGGCCATCAAACGGGGTATCGACAAGAGCGTCGCCGCAGTGGTGGCTCAACTAGGCAAGAATTCCAACACCATCGAAGGCCGAGACCAGATGGCCAGTGTAGCTTCGGTCTCCGCAAATAACGAAGAGATCGGCAACATGCTGGCCGATGTACTCCACAAGGTTGGTGCCCAGGGCGTCGTGACCGTCGAAGAGAGCAAGGGCGTCGAGTCCGAGACCGAGTACGTCGATGGCATGACCTTCGACCGCGGTTATATCAGCCCCTACTTCGTCACCAACCCCGAGCGCATGGAAGCGGTAATCGAGGCCCCTTACATCCTCATCACCGACAAGAAAATCTCCGCCGCCACCGAGTTGGTCCCCATCTTGGAGCAGGTCCTCCAGGCCAGCAAGAGCCTGGTGATCATCGGCGAAGACATCGACAGCGAGGCGCTGGCCGTACTGGTGGTCAACCGCCTACGCGGCACCCTGAACTGCCTGGCCCTGAAGGCCCCTGGATTTGGCGACCGCCGCAAGGCCATGTTGGAAGACATTGCCGTGCTCACCGGTGGCCAGGTGATCTCCGAAGAGACCGGCCGACGCCTGGACCAGACGACCCTCGAAGACCTCGGTCAGGCCCGGCGAGTCGAGTCCACCAAGGACCGCACCACCATCATCGACGGCAACGGCACGTCGCATGACATCAAAGGCCGCACCGAACAGATCAAGGTCCAGATCGAAGAGACCACCTCCGAATACGACAAAGAGAAGCTGCAAGAACGCCTGGCCAAGCTATCCGGCGGAGTCGCAGTTGTTAAGGTGGGCGCGCCCACCGAGCCTGAGCTGAAAGAACGTAAAGCCAGGGTTGAAGACGCACTGTCTGCCACCAGAGCCGCCATTGAGGAAGGAGTTGTCCCCGGCGGCGGAGTCGCCTACATCCGGGCCATGTCCGCCCTGGACGACCTGACCCTGCCCGATAATGAAAACGTGGGCAAGACCATCTTGAAGAAGGCACTTGAAGCGCCGATCCGGATCATCGCCAGCAACTCCGGGAGCGAAGCTGCTGTGGTACTGGAAGAGGTCCGCAATAACTCAGACGCCAACTTCGGGTTTGACGCCAAAAACAACAACTACGGCGATATGGTAGCCAAGGGGATCATCGACCCGACCAAGGTCTCCCGCGCCGCCCTGGAGAACGCCGGCAGCGTGGCCTCAATGATCCTGACCTCTCAGGCCTTGATCACCGAGCAAAACCACGAGGAACCCGACGATCACGGCCACCACCACTAGGCCGTACCCCAATCAGGCAACAAAAAAGTCCCGACCTTCCGCGGAAGGTCGGGACTTTTTTATGATTCACGGCAATCGGTCAGATGCCGGGATGACGAGCAAAAACCTACGCGTAACGCAGCAGTACCTCGGCCAGTTCCTTGGGGTGCTGGGCCATCACCTGATGGCAAGACTCGATCTCGATGGTCTCGACACCCTCGAACCGCGCGGCGACCTTTAACTGGGCATCGGGCGGGAACATCTTGTCCTGGGTGAGCATGACGTAGGTCACCGGGCAGGGTAGCTCCGAGGTCTCCATCGGCAGCTTGGATTTCAAAACCTTGGTCGGTATCGGGCCAAAGTGTCCCACAAGCTGTACCACATCCATGGTGTCCATGCCGTTGCACATATATCCATTGATAGCCGGGCCGGGCAGCTTCAGTTCCTGCCGGGAGAGCGAGCTGAGCATCGAGAAAACCTTGAACGCAGTACGCGTCTTCGCCGGGCAGGCGCTGAGCAGCGGACGCTGGGGCGCGGGCACGATTCCGGCCACCAACACCACCCGTTTGGGCGGGGTTTCCATCTCGCTGGCCGCTTGGACCACCAGGCTGCCGGCAAACCCGTGGCCGACCAGCACTACGTCTTTCAATTTCTCGCGTTCCACCGCGCGCATGATGGCCTGGACACACTCTTCCAGCCGCACGGCAGACGTGTCTCCGCCGGCGTCAGCGCCGTGACCGGGCAGGTCGAGAGGGTGCACACGGTTGGCTCGACGGCGTTTGTGCAATATTGGCGGGTGTTCCTCCGGAGCGGTCAGATACCCCCAGACCGGACCCCAACTCCATGCCCCCTGTCCCGCGCCGTGCACCAATAGATAATCGGTCATCCAGATATCCTTAAAATAACTTAGCTTAGTTGGCGACTGCAGAACGCAGCGCGTCCAGCAGCGGGGCATCCTCTTCGGGTAAAACCGTGCGTGGGTCAAGCAGGACCCGGTCCTCTTCGATCCGCGCGATCACCGGCGTGCTGCCTTCACGGAGACGCCGCATAACCTCTTCCGCGCCGACTGCCTGACAGTCCAGAGAAAGCACCCAGGAAGGTAGGGTCTCACCGGGCAGGCTGCCGCCGCCAACCGCCGAACGGCTTTTCTCGATGGTTGATGGGCATTCCAGACCCGACTGCCACGATTTGGCCCGCTTCTTCAGAGCGGCCTCCGGGGTGGAGATCATGCGCCAGACCGGTATCTCTTTCTCGGCCTCGCCTTTCAGATAATGGACCAGGGTAGCGGTGAGGCTGGCCAGACTTAGCTTGTCGATGCGCACCGCCCGGGCCAACGGGTGCCGAGCCAAAACGTCCACCAGGTCTTTCTTGCCGACAACTATACCCGCCTGAGGCCCGCCCAGCAGCTTATCTCCGGAGAAGAACACCAGACCGGCGCCGTCCTTGATGCTTTCTTGGGGGGTGGGTTCATGGGCCATGCCGTAGTTCTCGGTCAACAGAAGACTGCCGCTGCCAACGTCATGGAGAACTGCGACTCCCCGTCTGGCGCCGACCTCGACCAGGTCAGTTGTCGCCACGGACGCGGTGAAACCTTCCACCCGGAAGTTGCTGGCATGGACTTTCAAGAAGGCGGCCGTGTTCTCGGTCACGGCATCGTCGTAATCGCGGACGTAGGTGCGGTTGGTGGTGCCGACGTCGACCAGGGTGCTGCCGCTCTGGCGCAGTACGTCCGGCACGCGGAAGCCGCCTCCGATCTCCACGGCTTCAGACCGTGAGACCACCACCTCTTTCCCTGAGGCCAAAGCTGATAGGCCAAGGAGCATTGCGGAGGCGTTATTGTTCACTGCCAGGGCCGCTTCAGCCCCGGTTATCTGGCGTAATAGTGATTGCACCTGGGCCTGCCGAGAGCCGCGGCGTCCGGTGGTCAGGTCCAACTCAAGGTTGGAGTAGCCCTGGGCTGCCTGCGTGGCTGCTTCTATGGCGGCACGACTGAGGGGAGCGCGCCCCAGGTTGGTGTGGATCACCACCCCGGTGGCATTTATCACCTGGCGCGGTTCGGCCCGCATCGTATCTTCTATCTGCTGGCAGACCGACCTGGCGAGCTGCTCCGCGTCCGGGGAATCGCCGCCCTGTCTGATCTGGTCCCGTGCCGATTCCAATGCCTCACGGACCAAGTCCACGATCCAGTCACGGTCGAACGACTGGGCAGCCGCAGCCACATCCTCTTTGGCGAGAACACTATCGACGCTGGGAAGATTGCGAAATTGCATCTGGTATTCCGTTGTGCGAATGCCCGGGTGTCCGGGTGCCCGAATGTATGAGCGTAAACCGGGGTTTATTCTAGCATGAGAGGCCAGAATCTCAGCGTCGGCCTGCGCCGAATTGGGCCGGTTGACCGGCCAGATGTTTCGTCGTCGACCTGGCATTCGTCCAACCTCTGGGATAGAATGGAACCAGATTGTTTGTTGAATGCGTAGCTGATTTGGTAACGCCAGAATAATGAAACCAAAGATTGCCGCAATACTCGTCATAGGGCTGCTGACCGTGTCCATCGTTGGCACTGGCATAGCCGCCGTTAGCCAGGCCGTGGCCGAACAGCCCGGTTCTTCAAGTGTTGCTCTGGGCAGTTACTCCAATCAGATCGGCGACACCGCCGACGCCAACAGCGGGCTATCCGGTGCCTTCTTCCGTGTCTGCCCTTTCCACTGACCCCTAGATCCAACCCAGGCCACGTAGAAATTCCGGTTCAGGCCGGATATTTTTTTGCCCCGTGGGATTTTGGGGAATGTAATAATCTCTTTCCCCGACATATGACCAGCGCCATAAAGCAAGAGCGCTGGAAGCCCGTGAAGTTACGAGAGTAAATGGACAATTGTTGTCAGGACAAAGCCTGCGAACTGGATTCTCTTCGGGAGAGCCAGTCCAGGGTTCTGTGGTTAGTGTTGGGGATCAACAGCGGGATGTTCGCGCTGGAGGTGACCCTGGGTTTTTTGGCCGGTTCCACAGCCCTTCTTGCTGATTCCCTAGACATGCTGGGAGATTCATTGGTCTACGGATTCAGCCTCTTTGTGGTGGCCCGCAGCGCCCGGTGGAGGGCCGGCGCCGCCCTACTCAAAGGGATCATCATGGCCGGTTTCGCCCTGATGGTGCTGTCCCAGGCTGGTTATCACTTCATCTCATCAGAGGTTCCCGATTTCCGGTTGATGGGAATTGTTGGCGTCCTGGCTCTAGCGGCCAATGCCACCTGTTTGCTGCTGCTGACACGGCACAGGGAAGATGATCTGAATATGCGCTCAACTTGGATCTGCTCTCGTAACGATATCATCGCCAATGTGGGAATTCTGGTGGCTGCAGCTCTTATTCTGGCCACCGGTTCCATGTGGCCAGACTTGGTCTTGGGCTTGATGATTGCGGCGGTCTTCATGAGGTCTGCTGTCCACGTGGTCAGGATGGCTGTGAGCGAGCTTGGCGGCCCGCCTGCAGAGG
>CAVOAA010000173.1:0-6426 GCA_963693555.1 Dehalococcoidia bacterium
TCTTGGTGATGTTGGCCAGATGCACGTAGAGCAAGAGTAGGTTCGGGATGGTCTCGTTGCCCTCATGTTGAAAGTGGTGTTCGGCGGCCCAGAAGCTGTGATAGCCCAGGTCGTCCATAACTTTGACGATCTTCTCAACCCGCCCAAAGATGCTGCTCAGGTGGTCGTTGTCGAAGCGTCGGTCGTTAACTGCCGTCGCCCCCAGACCAATGTCCCCCAGGTCAACGTGCCCGGCATACAAGCTGCCGAAGTTCTTAATCATGTGTAAGTCCTCGTTTCTAGTTGGCTTCTGACATTCTAATGATGCGACCCTGGATGTCAATCCAAAAGACCGGGCTGGCGGTCGACCTGGGCTCGTGGTTGACGTTGGTGGTTGACGCTGGGCAGGGCCGACAGTATCATCTGGCCGACCCCGATACAAGAACCCGATACAAGAACCCACTAGGCGAACATCGAGGGAGAGCGAAAATGAAGTACGACGTGATCGTTGTCGGAGCTGGCTCGGCCGGCTCTATCATGGCTTCCCGGCTTAGCGAAGACCCGGAGACTTCCGTTCTATTGTTGGAGGCAGGCCCCGACTATCCTGAGTTCGAGCAATTGCCCGACGAGGTGAAGTTCGGCTATGCCACCGCCACCGACATTATGACCAGCGACCACAACTGGCAGTTCTGGGGCAAGGCCACCGAGACGTCGCCTCCCATGATGGTCCCCCGCGGCAAGGTCACCGGCGGCTCCAGCGCCATCAATGGCCAGGTGTTCCTGCGGGGTGTGCCTGAGGACTACGACTCCTGGGCCGCCATGGGCAACGACGAATGGAGCTTCACCCAGTGCCTCTCGTACCTCCGAAAGATTGAGTCCGACACCGACTTCCCGGACGACGACTTCCACAGTTCGGAAGGCCCAATAATCCTGCGGCGGTTCAAGCAAGACGAGCTTAACCCCGACCAGGCAGCCTTCCAGGCATCCTGCCGCTCCGCAGGCTTTCCCGAAAGCCCGGACCACAATCATCCGGAAGCGTCCGGTATTGGCCCGGTCCCCTTCAATAACCCCAACGGCATCCGGTTCAGCACCGCCATTGGCTACCTGGCTCCCTCCAGGCACCGCCTGAACCTGACCATCCGCGCCAACTGCACGACCCACCGGATCCTCTTCGAGGGCAAGAAGGCCGTTGGCGTGGAGGTTGATAGCGGCGGAGAGAAGTTCGTCGCGGAAGCCGACCAGATCATCCTCAGTTCCGGGGCCGTCGGTTCGCCCCAGATCATGCTGCTCTCGGGAGTCGGCCCAGCCGCCCACCTACAGGAGATGGGGCTGCCGGTGGTCCATGACCTGCCCGGAGTTGGCCAGAACCTGCGCGACCATCCAATGATCTACGTGACCTTCAAGACCAAGCCGGAATTTCCTCTGGACGGCTTTGCCCCCAGGGTCCAGATGGGCTTGCGTTGGACCGCCGAAGGGTCTGACCTGCGGAACGACCTGATGATCCTGATGCAGTCCTATGCCACGGAACGGATCGACCGGGGCGGCGACCGCATGGAGCCCCTGGGCATGCGCATGCTGGGCGTACTGGACCTGGCTATGAGCGCCGGGGAACTGAAGCTGACGTCCACCGACCCCAACGAGCAACCCTCGCTGGACTACCGGTATCTGCGAGACCCTTTTGACCGGCAACGTATGCGGGAAATGGTGCGAACCTGCGTGGACCTGGGCAATGGCGATCAGTTCAAGGACATCGTCGACTACCGCATCGAGCCCACCGAAGAGGAACTGTCCTCAGACGACGCCCTGGACGCCTTCTGCGCCCGAGACGTCACCACCGGGCAGCACATATCCGGAACCTGCAAGATGGGCCCAGCGTCGGACAGTATGGCAGTGGTTGACCAGCACGGCCGCGTCCACGGTCTGGAAGGACTGCGGATAGCCGACGCGTCAGTGATGCCCAACTGCATCCGCGCCAACACCAACGTCACGACGATGATGATTGGCGAGCGCATGGCCGACTTTATCCGCAACGGCGGTTAATTACGCGAAGTAAAGGAGCGGTCAACATGGCGAAGAAAAAGGGCACGGCGTTGATGGTCGTGTACGCCGACGTCGACATCGAGCATGATGCCGAATTCAATGCTTGGTACGACGAGGAACACCTGCCCGAGCGGTTGAGCGCTCCTGGGTTTCTGGACGGCGCCAGGTACCAGTCGACCAAGGGCGGCCCGCGCTACCTGGCCGTCTACGAACTGGAATCGGTCGAGACCCTGGAGTCGGCCGAGTACCTGCGTCAAAGCCAGAACCCCACCGATTGGACCAAACGCATGTCCCCGAACGTCATTGGCCGGGGCACGGTGCGCAACATATGTACCCAGATATCTCCGGCCCAAAGCGACCCCTATACAATTGGCCGGGGCATGGCTCCAGCGTTACAGATCGGCCGCATGGAAGTGCCAACGGAGATCGAGGACAAGTACAACGACTACTACGACAACCAGCGGACACCCCGTAATCTGAAGGTCCCTGGCTGCTTGTTCGTGCGCCGGTACCACGTGGTCGAGGGAGCCCCCAAATACCTGACGATGTACGAGTTCGAGCACGAGAAAGTACCCGAGTCACGCGTCTGGGAAGAGTTCCACAAGCAAGACAAGATGCACGAATACATCGGCGGCAGCTACACTCACCCGCCAGGCTCGCCCGG
The DNA here is from genome assembly GCA_963693555.1 of Dehalococcoidia bacterium. GTDB lineage: Bacteria > Chloroflexota > Dehalococcoidia > Lucifugimonadales > UBA3495 > UBA9611. The sequence goes on from CAVOAA010000173.1 coordinate 2,684, forward strand.
AGTCTACCGGCGGATCAACCCCGCCAGGCCTTTCTAGGCTCCTCTCTTTTTAATTCCGGGGCAGGCCAGACAATAACGGCAGTCGGTAGGCCTTGGCGGCGGTGTCGTGGAAGAGCCATGCCTTCTCGGACGCGGTGAAGTCTTTAGTGATCCGCTTGAATGAATTCCAGACCGCCGTGTACGAGTAGGAATTCTTGTCCACCGGGAAGTTGCTCTCGAACATGCAGCGTTCCGGCCCAAAGGCCTCGATGGTATGCATGTAGTAGGGTGCAGTGGCTTCGGCCAGCTCTACGGAGTCCGGTGGCGTCGGCCGGGTGTCCCAACCAAACCCGCTGACCCGGTTGCCCAGACCACCCACTTTCACGACCACGTTGGGCCGCTCGGCCAGGGTCGTCATGTCTTTCTTCCAGACCTCAAATACCTCGTCCCTATGGCCGGCATATGGGCCAACACCCAGGGGGCGGCCGATGTGGTTTAGGACGAACACGTTGTTGGGGAAAGCGTCGACCAGTCCTGCCAGCTCTGCCAACTGAGGGTGGTAGACCAGGGCGTCGAAAGCGTGCCCCATGTCGAACAGCACGCCGATTCCCGCGAGGAATTTGGCCTCGGCCATCATTCCAGGCCAGCCAGAGCGATGAGACCGCAGTGGTTCATGGTCATCCCAGCTACAGGTGTGCCGGACGCTGCGGAACCGGCCGCTGCTGCCCGAGTCCATCGCTTCCAAGACCGGCCTAACTTCCGCTCCCAGGTTCAGGTTGGCGTAAGCGACGATTCCGGCAGCGATCTTGATCGGGCCATAGATGCCGCTGTCACTCTGTGCGCCGATACCGCGGGCCCATTCGACCTCGCCGACGGGACGCATCGCATCCGAGCCTGACGCCCGGTACATGGAGTCAACCTCAACGAACAGCGTCTGCACAACGTTATGCCCCGACCCCATGTCGGCCGTGACTTCGTCGATCATGTAACGGTCGCCAGGTTTGTCCCAAAGGTGGTGGTGGGGGTCGCAGATGGGCAGGCTTGGGTCGAGGACTTCTTCTTTGGTCAGTTCCAGCCAGGCATCAAGTTCGGCGGGCATTTTGCTCCTGTTATGTAGGGGGATTTAAAGGCTGGCCAGCTCCCGGAAATTCTCGCCCAAGATACGTTCCTTGGCGGCATCGGGTACCGGCAGACTCTCGATGAACTCCGAGTCTTTGGCCATGTCGGCCAGAGGAAAGTCAGTGCCGAAACAGACCTTGTCCGCGCCGTGTTTGTTGATGATGGCGGCCAGGGTGTCGGTGCCCACTTCTTTCAGCTCCGGGGGCCAGGTGGTGTCAATGATCACGTTGTCTCGTCCGATCAATTCCCGTTCGGCTTCGTCCAGCATGTAGAACCCGCCGAGATGCAGGCAGACAACCTTCATCTTGGGGAACTGCTTGATCATGTTCATCACCCGGTTGGGCGGCGAATAGATGGTGTCTCCGGGCTTGGTGTGAGCCCAGCGCCCCGAGTGTATCTCCACGACCATGTCTTCGCCGATCTCCTCATAGATGGGGAACATCTTGGGGTCGTCGGGGTAGAACTGGTTCACCATAGGATGCAGTTTCACACCCTTTAACCCGGCCTCACGCAGGCGGCGTATCTCCCCTGGCATGTCTTCAAAGTCGGGGTGCACGGCGCCAAAGGGCACCAGCATATCGTCTTGAATGCCGATCAGCCAATCGTTGGCCTGCTTCAGATGCTCTACCCGGTCTACCACACCCAAGACCACCGATTTATCGACCCCAGACGCACGCATGTGGGACTTGATCCCATCAATTGTGTTGATACCCACCGCCGGGTAGCCGAACTGTTCGGTCATGCCCTCCAGCACCGGTGCAGCGATACGGTCGGGGGAGATGTGGGTGTGGATGTCTATCCGCATGGTTTACCCCAACATCTCTTCAGCCAGCTTTTCCAGCCCGTTCATGACCTCATCCGGGGCCGTGGATGGCAGGCGGACGGTGGCCATGTCGGCGCCAGCGTCTGCCATCTGCTTGATCTCTTCACGGCTGGATGCAGCGCAGATCAGGATCTGGATGCTGTTGGGGTCGCGGCCCGCAGCGTCAGCCAGTTCGTCCAGTGAAGCACGGCCTGCTTTGACGCTCTCGGGGGTGGCCCGCACCGGCATCCAGCCGTCTCCATAAGAGATGACTCGCTTGAACACGTTGCTCGCAGCTCCTCCGAGAAATACTGGGGGATTGGGCTTCTGGATGGGTTTGGGGAAGACCCGGACCTTGGGAAAATCATAGTAGTGACCGTGATACTCGGCCTCGTCTTTGGTCCACATCTCTTTCATGGCCTCGACGGCTTCACGGGCCTGGGTCCAGCGGTGGTCGAAGTCGCCGCCCATAATCTCCGTTTCCTCACGCAGCCAGCCGGTGCCAATACCGAAGATGAACCGCCCGCCTGAGTGGTAGTCCAGGGCGGCGATCTGCTTGGCTTGGACCAGGGGGTTGTGCTCAGGTATCAAGCAGATGCTGGTGCCGAGCATGATCTTGCTGGTGGTCCCGGAGGCGATGGCCAGGGATATGAACGGGTCGGCCATGTCGCTCATTGCTGCGGGGATGCTGCCGTCGGGGGTGCCCCCGTACTTGGCGTCCGTCTTTACTGGGATTATGGGATGCTCGGCCATCCAGAGAGACTCGAAGCCCAGGTCCTCTGCTTTCTTGGCAAAGGCGCCGATGTCTCCGGTGTTGCTGTCCACTGCCACGTTTACGCCGACTTTCATCGCATATCCTCCGTACAACCAGGTGGGCGAATAGTTCGCCCGGTGAAAAAGTGCCCCGATGGTACCACGCCTAGCGGGTTTTTGCTCTAGCCTCGGCCGTTTTGATTCGATCGGCATTGATTGGCTGAAGTACAATGACTTCGCCACCGTCCCTCTAGACATCCAAATCGGAGATAGCCTCGGCAGATGAATTTTACCCAATCGATAGCCACCGGATTCCGCAAATACGCAGATTTCCGGACCAGGTCCAGCCGGTCAGAATACTGGTGGTGGACGCTGTTCTCAATCCTGGTTTCTGTGGCGGCCACGTTGATCGACGAGGTGTTGTTGGGCGGGTCGGCGATCTTCGACACCATCAACACGCTCGTATTATTCGTGCCTGGATTGGCTGTGGCGGTCAGGCGGCTGCATGACATTGAAAGGTCTGGATGGTGGTTCCTGATTGCTTTCACGATCATCGGAATCTTCCTGCTGATCTATTGGTACATCCAACCAGGGAACGTAGGAACGAACAAATACGGGCGAGACCCGTTGCGCGCAGGGAGCGACACGGGGTCGGACGCAGTCTTTGATGGCGGCGCCGTGGTCGTCGATTATTCGGATAAAAGCGCATTCTGTGCCAACTGTGGCACCACGCTGGAGCCGGGCGGTAATTTCTGCCGGTCGTGCGGCCAGGCAGTCTAACCGGATTTTCACCTGGGTTTAAGGTTCTCAGGCTTAAATGTTGTGTTAGAATACCGACGTATGCAGCAGACACAAGAGCAACCCCTTCACTGGGATGACCACCGCACCAAACTGAACCTCACCTTTGTATTCGCACTGGTCGTTGCCGTCATCGGCGTTCTTGGCCAGCCGGTACTGTTCGTGATTGGCATCGGCGTAGCCATCTATAGTTGGTTGACGAACCCGAAGCAATACCTGATCTACCGCGACGCCCTGGTAATCATCTATGGGCGGCCGAGGACCAAGGCGTACCCTTTCCAGGAGATATCAC
>CAVOAA010000174.1:0-6414 GCA_963693555.1 Dehalococcoidia bacterium
GTCCTGAGCTCCGTCGAAGGATGCGCATAAGTCTTGTTAATTTCGGAAACACTATACCCAAACAGTGGTTCGACAGGTCCGATTTCTTCGAGACTCTCGACTGCGGTCGAAGCTCACCTTGAGCGGAACGGAGGCCTCTCAAATGGCCGAGAGATGGCCTCCTAGATTACAGAGGAGCCCTCTCAGCAACCGAACCTTAAGCCGGGACTTTGAAGCGGTAGCCGACGTTCCAGATGGTTTCCACGAAGGAATGGCCCGGAGACTCCACTTTGGAGCGGAGACGGCGTATGTGGACGTCCACGGTGCGGGTGCCGCCTAGGTAGTCGTAGCCCCAGATCTGACTGAGCAATGCCTCTCTGGTATAGACCCGGCCGGGGTTGGATGCGAGCAGGACCAGCAACTGGAACTCTTTATAGGTCAGAGCGACCCGGCGTCCCGACACCGTAACGTCGTAGCGTTCCTGGTCGATGGACAGGTCGCCAACCTTGAGCAGTTGGGGGCCGGAAGGGCCGCTGACACGGAAGATGGCCTGCTGCACCCGCACGGTGAGTTCAGCCTCGGACACGGGGCTGATCAGCATCTCATCTGGGTTCAAGGACGGGTCATAGGTCGTGATTGCATCACGAGGCACGGCGGCCAGCACGGGAAGCCTGCGGCTATGGCATTCTTCCACCATGCGGCGGGCGTCCGGCTGGTCCAGCGTAGACATGTCCAACAAGACAGCATCCGGCTGTTTCGCGCCGTTCTCATCGAGTTGTTCTAGCTCGATGCCGACTTGGCAGGACATTCCAGCGCGGTCGACGGTGTCCGCCAACGCGCTGGGGGTGCCCCCATGATTGACCAGCAAAAATAGATGGTACAAGGCTCTGGCCCAAAACTCCCTGGTGTCTCAGCTTCAAGCAGAAGTATAACAAACAAGCCTTTTGTTCCAAGCCCTGGCCAGGCTCTACGTCCCGAACTCGCCGACGGTCATCATGGCGGCGATTGACGCTAAACTGGGGTGCAACTATCATGGCGGTATCCCGAGGCCAGCCGGTCACACCGGTCGCTCGAATTACAATCCGGGACAATCCAGGCTCGTTAGGGAGTGAAGCTATGAGCACACAGACCATCACCGGTTCAGCCCAGGAAATTCGCCAGCTGATCCGTTCCAACGCCTGGCGCGGGATAACTTCAGGGGTGGCCCCGGGGCACGTCCAGGCCAACCTGGCCATCCTCCCCAAAGACCTGGCCTTTGATTTTCTGCTGTTCTGTCAGCGAAACCCCAAGCCCTGCCCGCTGCTGGAAGTGATCGAACCGGGCAAGATAGAGCCTGTGCTCACCTCCCCCGGCGCCGACATCAGGACCGACGCTTCGGGCTACCGCATCTATGAGAACGGTGAGTTCACCGCCGAAGTAGACACAATCGAAGACTACTGGCGGGACGACCTGGTCTCTTTCCTACTGGGTTGCAGTTTCTCCTTCGAGACGGCAATGGTGGACGCGGGAATCCCTCTTAGACACCAACAGACCGGCAATAACGTGGCCATGTATATCACCAACATCGCCACCACTCCGGCTGGGATATTCTCCGGACCAATGGTCGTCAGCATGCGGCCGATCAAGCGTGGTCAGGTAGTACGCGCGGTGCAGGTGACCTCCCGGTTCCCCGCCACCCACGGCGCTCCGATTCACATCGGCACCCCGGAAGACATTGGCATCAAAGACATCTCCCGGCCCGACTTCGGCGACGCAGTGGAGATCAAAGACGATGAGGAGCCGGTGTTTTGGGCCTGCGGAGTCACGCCCCAGGCCGTGGCGCTCAACTGCAAACCGCCGCTGATGATCACCCACGCTCCCGGACGGATGTTCATAACGGATCATCGGGATGCCGATTACGCGGTTTTGTAGCTGACAGCTATCAGCAATCAGCGTTCAGCTATTAGAGAGGGGTTTTGGACGAGACTATAGAAGATATCATCTTGGACCAGGACAAACGGGGGATGCTGGCCTTGCGGCCTCACCTTCCTGACGACTACTGTTCCCAGGCCGCTCAGTTCATCGTCGATCACCCGGGCAACGTCATCATCGTCACCGGGTTTTACGTCGTGATGGCCGGAAAGCCAGAGACGGACGGGCCTCCCGGTGCCATCGCCATCGGTGAGGCGCTGAAAGCCATGGGGCAGACCGTCACCTACGTCAGCGACGAATACACCACTCCGGTGCTGCGCCGTTACGCCAACGGCTCTGACGTGATCGATTTCCCCATCGACGATGTGGCCGCCAGCAAGGTACACGCCAAGGAGATTTTGGAGCAGGTCAAACCTGCGCTACTGATATCCATCGAACGTTGCGGCCGTACCAGGGACGATACCTACCTGAACATGCGGTACGTCGATATATCGCCCCACACCGCCCGGCTGGACTACCTGTTCGACTCCGACGTCCCATCGGTGGGCATCGGCGACGGCGGTAATGAGATTGGCATGGGGAACCTGGCCGAGGTCATACCCACGGTGGACTCCCTGCCCGATTACCCGGCCGTTAACCAGGTGGACCGCCTCATCATCGCCAGCGTGTCCAACTGGGGCGGCTACGGCTTGGTGGCGGCGCTGTCACGCATCACCGGCAAGGACCTGCTGCCATCGGTCGAGTCCGAGACGGCCATGCTGCACGGCATGATCGAAGCTGGAGTTGTAGACGGCACCACCGGCGACGCCGTGCCCACAGTCGATAATTTCTCAGCCGAAGAGAACGGAGCCCTGCTGGCCCGGCTGCACCGGGTGGTGGCGAGCAACTCCGCCTGAATCACGAGTTTGATTGTCACCCTGAGCGACAGCGAACGGGTCTCATTACCCTGGTTAACGGTGTTTGTGGCCAGCAACGAGATTCTTCCCCTTCCACGGAAGGATCGGAATGACAGTTTGGGTGGATCATCGGGTAGGGCATAACGGCAACATCCGTTCGTCCTGAGCTCCGTCGAAGGGCCCGCATAAGCCAAGTTCGGTGGGCGGTGCAAACCCTGGCGGATGGGTGGTTCGACGAGCTCACCACGAACGGTTCCAGCTATGATTTTCGCGTGGCGGCTGGGCCGAGTGGAGCCGTCTAAGCTGGTTCTTCTTCCGGGGCGGTTATATCTTCGGGCATCGGGTCGCCGGAGCCGATGATCCTTTCTTCCAGAGCTAGCAGGCGGCGCAGTTCAAATATCTCGTCGCGGAACTGGGCAGCTTTCTCGAACTGGAGGCCCCTGGCCGATTCCTTCATCTGAACTTCCAGGTCCTTGACCACCTTGAACATGTCGGTGCGGGACATTTCTTTGCGCACCACGTTATAGCGGGTGCGGCTCTCGGCGATGGCCTTGATACCTTCGGTGATGTCGTGGACCTCTTTCTGGATGCTGGTGGGCTCGATGCCGTGCAGCTTGTTGTGGTCACCCTGGATCTTCCGACGGCGGTTGGTCTCGTCGATGGCCTTTCGCATCGAGTCGGTCATCCGGTCGGCGTACATGATGACGTGGCCGTTGGCGTGGCGGGCGGCGCGGCCGATGGTCTGCACCATCGAGGTCTCAGACCGTAGGTAGCCTTCTTTGTCGGCGTCCAATATCGCCACCAAACTCACTTCGGGCAGGTCCAGACCCTCCCGCAGCAGGTTGATACCCACGATCACGTCGTAGACGCCCATACGCAGGTCGCGCAGTATCTCGATGCGGTCCAGGGTCTGGATGTCCGAGTGAAGGTAGGTGTTGCGGATGCCCATCTCTGACAGGTAATCGGCCAGTTCCTCAGCCATACGTTTGGTGAGAGTGGTGACTAGGATTCGCTCGGACCTCTCTATCCGTTCTTTGATCTGCTGGAGCAGGTCGTCGATCTGGCCTTCAGTGGGTCTGACCTCGACCGTTGGGTCCAGGAGTCCCGTTGGCCTGATGACCTGTTGCACTACCGTCCTGCTGTTCTGCAATTCAAAGGGTCCAGGCGTGGCCGATACGTAGACCACCTGATTGACGTGCTCTTCGTATTCCTCGAAGTTGAGGGGCCGGTTGTCGAGGGCGGACGGCAGCCGAAACCCGAAGTCGACCAAAGTGGACTTACGTGACATATCGCCGCGGTACATTCCCCGTACCTGTGGCAGGGTCATGTGAGACTCGTCCACAAACATCAGATAGTCGTCTGGGAAGTAGTCCAACAGCGTCCAGGGCGCGCTGCCGGGGGGCCGCTGGGACAGATGCCGGGCGTAGTTCTCAACCCCCGAGCAGAACCCCGTCTCTTGCAGCATTTCCAGGTCGTAGTGGGTACGGCTCTCCAAGCGGGCCGCCTCCAGTATCTTCCCCGTGTCCTTCAATTCTTTCAGCCGGACCTCAAGTTCTTCGCGGATGCTGACGACCGCCAGCTCCATTTTTTCTTTGGAGGTTACGAAGTGGTTGGCCGGGTAGATGGAAACCTCGGGCAGGTCTGCCAGCACCTCTCCGGTCAGAGGGTCGACCTGGACGATGCGCTCCACATCGTCGCCGAAGAACTGGATGCGCACGGCGGCTTCTTCGTAGGCGGGAACCAACTCCAAGGTATCGCCACGGATACGGAACTTGGCTCTGGCCAGGTCCATGTCATTACGCTCGTACTGCATGTCCACCAACTGGCGGACCAACTGGCTGCGGTTGCGGGTCTCGCCGACCTTTACCTGGGCCACCAGGTTGAAATAGTCGTTGGGGTCGCCAAGGCCGTAGATGCAGGACACCGAGGCCACGATCAAAACGTCGCGGCGGGTTAACAGGGATGTGGTCGATGAAAGCCGGAGTTTGTCCAGCTCTTCATTCACGCTGGAGTCTTTCTCGATATAGGTGTCCGACTGAGGCACATAGGCTTCGGGCTGGTAATAATCGTAGTAGGACACAAAGTATTCCACCGCGTTGTGGGGGAAAAACTCTTTGAACTCGGACGCCAACTGGGCAGCAAGGGTCTTGTTGTGGGCCATCACCAGGGTTGGCCGCTGGACCTGTTGAACGATGTTGGCCATGGTGAAGGTCTTTCCGGAGCCGGTTACCCCCAGCATGGTCTGACGATCAGCGCCATTTAGGACACCTTCAGACAGCCGTGCCACAGCGGCCGGCTGGTCTCCGGTCATCTCGAAGTCGGCAACCAACTCGAACTTCCGGTCTTCGGGTCGGATCGGAGAATTCCAGGTTTTCTGAACATTATTGCCGGCATCGGCCCATTTCTTGCCGCGGGCGTAGGTTGCCATCGTCTAACGAGTCCCTCGCAAATACTTCGTCCAGATATTATATAAGGTGATTGGGCCTGCCGCACGTCCGGCGTGTCAAACGAGTCATTAGCCCCGTGTGGCGAACTGCTGGAGGGCGACTCGGATACGGTCGTCGACCTCTGTCTCGGCGGCGACTGCCGGGGCGCTGGCCGCGGCTCTGGCCTCGGAGGGAGAGTATCCCAGGGCGGTGAGGGCGGCGATCACCTGGCCGTCAGTATCTGCCGCGAATCCGATCTCCGCAAACTCGGCGTCTTCCAACTTGCCCTTCAGGTCCAAGACTATCCGGCTGGCGGTACGGTTGCCCACTCCCTGGGCTGCGGAAAGCGCCGCTACGTCTCCGGTCACGATCGCGGTCTGCAGTCGTGAAGGGTCCAGGGTTGAAAGCAAGGCCAACGCCGTTCTTGGACCCACGCCCGAAACCGCGGTCAACATGCCGAACAGACCGAGGGCGGCGGCATCGCTGAAGCCGTATAGGACTGGCTCGTCATCCCGGATGCGCAGGTACGTGTGTAGAGCGACTTGGGACCCGATGGCTCCAAGGCCGGAAACCGTGTTGGCGGGCACGGACACCTGCATCGTCACCCCACCGACGCGGACATGCACCCAGTCGGGGCCGGTTGCTTCCAATGTCCCATGCACACCTACAATCATCTACACACCTGCATCTACACACCTAAGTTGCTCGAATTTGGTCGGCCCCTAGTGGGATCAGCGAAAAGGTCAGTAAGAAGGATCAGCGTTCTTGTCCGGGGGCGATTATTCGGTCTAGGGCCACATCCGACTGATGCTGTATCAGATGACACAGCCCTACCGCCAGAGCGTCTGCGGCGTCGGAGTCGGGTATCTCTTTTAGTCCCAGGGTAGCGGCCACGATCTGGCGCATCTGGTCTTTGGTGGCAGCCCCGTAATCAGCCACTGCGCTTTTCACCTGGGCCGGGGCGTACTTGAAGATGGGGATGCCCTGGCTGGCGGCGCCGATAAATACCACGGCCTGGGCCTGCCCGATGGCCAATGTGGAGGCGGGAAAGGCCCGCTCTCCCTTGCCCATGAACGGCTGCTCTACCGCCACAGCAGTGGGGTTGAAGATCGCGATGATATTCATGATGTGGGTGTGGAGCTGGTAAAGGCGTTGTTCCAGCGGCATCTTGCTTGGGAGAGCGATGACACCGTAGTCATCGG
>CAVOAA010000175.1:0-6395 GCA_963693555.1 Dehalococcoidia bacterium
GCCAACGTTGTCCGGGTCGAGTCGGTAAAACGCCCCGGTACCCTGCGCAACGCCGCCCCCTTTAAAGATGGCATCTCCGGACTCAACCGCAGCGCCTACTTCGCCAGCTATAACGCCAATAAGATGGGTATCACCGTCGATATGCGCCACCCAAGGGCGCGCGATCTGATGTTGCGTATGGCCAAATGGGCCGATCTGGTTACCGAGAATTTCACCCCCGGCACCATGGAAAGCTGGGAGTTGGGTTTTGACCAGCTAAAAGAGGTCAATCCCAAGATCGTGATGTTCAGTACCTCCATGATGGGCCGGGGCGGGCCCATGGAAAGGCAGCCTGGCTTCGGGCCGGTGCTGTCGTCGCTGGTGGGCCTGACCAATCTCACCGGCTGGCCCGACCGGGAGCCGGTCAACCCCTACGGCGCTTATACCGACTTCATCGTGCCTCGGTTTGCCGTTGCCGCCATCCTGGCCGGGTTGGACCGCAGCCGCCGCACGGGCGAGGGCATCCACATAGACATGTCTCAACTGGAGACCACACTGCACTTCTCCGCGCCGGTGCTGCTGGACTACGCAGTCAACGGCCGGGAGCAGACACGCATGGGCAACCGAGACCCTGGAGCGGCGCCCCACGGCGTCTATCCCTGCGCCGGCGAGGACCGTTGGTTGGCCCTGGGTTGCTTCACCGACGACCAGTGGGCAGGCCTGCAGCGGACCATTGCTCCGGACGGCAACGGCTGGCCCTACAACCCAGATTTCGCCACGCTGCTGGGCCGGAAAGCCAATGAAGACCAGCTGGATCAGCTGATTTCGGACTGGACCGCTTCTTGGGAGTCGGGCGCTTTAATGGAGACCCTGCAGAGTTCGGGGGTGCCTGCCGGCATGGTCAACGACTGCCGCGATCTATTTGAAGACGCTCAACTTCAGCACCGCGGCCATTTTCAGTGGCTGGACCACGCCGAGATTGGCCCCTACGCAACCGATCGCAGTGAGATGAATTTCTCGGTCAGTCCCGGCAGCCTAGACACTCCGGCTCCGCTCCTCGGAGAGCACACCGCTCACGTCCTGAAAGACCTTATCGGCCTCACCGACGACGAGTACAGATCCCTAGAAGAAGACGGGGTACTAGAGTAAAAAGAGCTGACAGCTACTAACTGCCCGCCACCTGTCGCAGGGTCCGGAACCTGAGGGTGCTGCCCGCCAGTATCAGGCTTATCGACGCGAAGCTGATCAGGAATAGGGCCGGCTTCAGGTCGTCAAACGCTTCCTGCATGAACCCAGTGAACAACGGGCCAAGTGATGTCCCTACCGATGTCATCATCATCGTGAAGGCAAAGGCAACCGCCAGTTCCCTGGGTCTGATCCCCGGTAGGTGAAACGGCACCGTCACCAAGATCGGGAAGAATGCCCACGCGACACCGTTCAAGAAAGACAGAAAGAACAGCGCCGGGACCGACCCCGTCATCACCATGCCCAGGTTGGAGATGATCATCAGTATCCCCAGGGCCTGAAGGAAGTTTTTCTCTCTGCCTGACGTGGACGCCGCCCATGCGATGCCCATCCCGCCGATTCCGCCGACGATGACCCCCAAAGCCAGGATACCGCCGGAAAGACGCAGGGAGATGTCGTACTCCTCCAGCATCAACGTGGGATAGAAAGCCAGAAACGCGCCGAAAGACATGGTGGCGCCCGCGAAGCCCAGCCCACCGATCCACAGGTCCCTGTGAGCTAGAGCGCCTTTGATAACCTCTAGGCCTTTGGTCGGCTCCAATTGATCATCGGCCTCGTTGGTGCGCTCTCGGCCCACGATTACCCACAGCACCGTGATGGCTGCGAAATAGAGACCGAATATCCGGAGCGTCATCCGCCAGTCGCCGTCGGTCAGTTCCAATATCACCGGCGCCATGACCAGCCCTCCGCCGACCACCAGGCCAAAGAATACGTTGGACAGACCATTTACGTAGATCACTTCCCTGGGCGAGAACCACTGGCGGGTTAGAATAGCCCGGGCCGGCATCTGGGCGATGTTGCTGATGCCGAAGAGCAACCTGCCAGCCAACAACACGATGAATACTGGCGCCCAACTCTGCAGGAATAGACAGCCAGTGGCCATGACCAGGGTGGCGGCGGTGAGCCACTTGGGGGACAGCTTAGATGTGGCCCAACTGAGGGGGATCGCCAGGGCGATATTGCCCCAATGGGAGGCAGAGCCAAGTAGCCCCTGCTGGCTGGGAGACAGGTCTAGGTCGGCGCTGATGGCAGGCAGCAATATCCCCAAGGTGTTCAACACCATGAAGGAAGAAACGCTTGAGAACAGCCAAACTCCGATGACTGTCCAACGGTATCTGCTATAGGTGATCTGAGGTTGGGGAGACAATGCTAATTAGGCCCGATTTTAAGCATGAGAAGACGCCGGTTCGTTGACGGCATGGCATATCATAGACCCTCATAGGGCAAAGAAGCCAAGATTTTAGCACGAGTCAGATAGATTGGGCGGCCTGGTAGGTCGCATGGACGGATAGAAAAGGAAATCCAGGAGGGCAGAACATGGACCGCATCGGAGTCGGGTTTTCCGGGGGTATGTCACCTCAGGATATAGTCGAGTGCGTAAAAGTAGCCGAGGATCTGGGCTACGAATCGGCCTGGGTTGCGGAGGGTCATGGTGGCGATCAGTTCTCCGTTCTGACGGCCTGCGCCGTGGCCACCAAGACGATCAAGCTAGGCACCAGCATCACCAGCGTCTTCGTCCGCACCCCGCCAACGATAGCCATGGCTGCCGCTTCGGTTGACTACTTCTCCAATGGCCGTTTCATCCTCGGCGTCGGCAGCAGCCACAAGGTCCAGGTGGAGCCGGAACACAGCCTAGAATTCACTCGACCGGTGCAGCGGCTCCGTGAATGCGTGGATATCATCCGGGCCATCCTTAAAGACTCTGACGTTAACTACCACGGTGAGATTTACGACATTGACCGCTTTGACCTATGGTTCCAACCCCTGCGTAAAGAGATCCCCGTCTATGTGGCGGCGGTATTCCCCAAGATGCTGGAGATCTGCGGAGAGATCTCCGATGGCGCGATACTGACTTGGTGCACCCTCGATCATGCCGCCGAAGCGGCGGAGGCCGTGGGGCTGGGCGCACGAAACGCCGGGCGCAATCCAGCAGACGTGGACGTTTCTAGCCTGCTCCCCTGTGCGGTCTCCGACAACCGGGAAGCCGCCAGGGACCTGATGCGCATGCCCATCGCGTCTTATGCCGGCAAGTTCCCTCGCTACCGCAAGCTCATGATCGATGCCGGGTTCGCAGAGGAAGTCGAAGACGTGAGGGTTGCCTGGCAGGCAGGTCGGACTCAGGAAGCTCTGGACCTGGTCCCTAGTGGTCTTATCGACCAGATCGGCCTGGTCGGAACCAAAGAAGAAGTCCGGGGGAAATTGGACGAATACCGCAAAGCCGGGATCACCCTTCCGATAGTCTCCCCTCGGTTCATGGGCGACGGCGCCAAGGAGCAAGCCCTGGAAATCATCCGCGCCTGCGCCCCAGCCTGATATACTCCCGCCAAATGCCTTCTCGCTAAACCGGCGGTTGGAAAGAATATGGACTTCAACTTCACCACAGAACAAAACGAATTTCGGGAAGAACTTCGCGAGTTTCTTCGGGCCGAAGTCCCCCTGGAAAAACAAGAGGTCTTCGGTAGTTTGACCGAGGAAGACTACCAATTTGGCCGGGAGATCAACCGGAAATTGGCGGAGCGGAACTGGTTGGCCATCGGCTGGCCCGAAGAACATGGTGGCGGCGGCAAAGGCCCTATCGAACAGGGCATCCTGAACGAAGACCTGGGTTACTGGCGCGTGCCCAAGAGCGGGTCCATCGGCCTTGGCATAGTTGGCCCGGCCATCATGGTCTTCGGAACTCAGGACCAGAAAGACCGCTACCTTGGCCCCATCGCCAGGGGCGAGATCGAATACTGCCAGGGTTTCAGTGAACCCAACGTCGGGTCGGACCTTGGTTCGTTGGAACTGCGTGCCGAGCGTGACGGCGACGAATATGTGCTGAACGGCGCCAAGATGTTCACCAGCTACGCCTTCAAAGCTGATTATATGTACCTGCTGGCCCGCACCGATCCCCAGGCCCAGAAACACCGGGGCATCAGCTTGTTCATCGCCGACCTGAAAACGCCGGGTATCAGTTTGAGTCCGCTGCCCTACATCAACGGCGAGATGGCGGCCCAGACGAATTTTGATAACGTCCGGCTGCCGTTGTCCTGCCTGATCGGCGAGGAGAACCGGGGCTGGTATCACGCCATGACGACGCTGGACTACGAACGCTCGGGATTATGGCGGTATGCCAACGTGCGGCGGGTGTTCGACGATTTTGTCGATTTCTGTCAGGACTCAGCCCCCGACGGCGGTCAGCCGCTGGCCGAGCATCCGTTGGTGCGCCACCAACTGGCCGAACGGCGGCTTGGGATGGAGACCTGGAAACTGCTCTCTTGGAACGTGGCCTGGATGCAGAGTTCCGGCGCCGTGCCCAACACCGAGGCCTCGGTGTCTTTCTTGTTTGGCAGTGAAGAGCGCCTGCGTTTCGCCGAGATGGCGATGGAAGTGCTTGGCCCCTACTCCACCCTGCGCCACGGCTCGCCCATGGCCCCGCTGCTGGGCAACATCGAGGGTATCCACCGCGAGGCGATGCACCTACATGGGGCCGGCACCACCGAGATTCACCGGAACATCATCGCCCAACGCGGGCTAGGGATGCCCCGCTAGGGATACCTGAATATGGACTTTGGCCTAACAGAACAACAGGAGATACTGCGCCGCTCCGCTCGAGAGTTCCTTGAAGCCGAATGCCCGACGTCGCTGGTGCGGGAAACCGAGGAATCTGCGGACGGCCACTCCTCTGACCTCTGGCGCAAGATGGCTGGGTTGGGGTGGCTGGGAATCGCATTGCCTGAGATGTACGGCGGCACCGGCGGCTCCCTCACCGACCAGATAGTATTGTTTGAAGAGATTGGCCGCGCCCTGGCCCCAGGCCCGATGCTTACCTCGTCTGTTCTGGCGGCCCAGATCGTTCTGAACTCCGGTAACGACAGCCAGAAAGAGAGCCTGCTCTCCGGCATCATCAGCGGCGATCTGGTCCTGACACTGGCCAGGGGAGACAAGCTGGAGACGGCATCGGTGGGCGGCGGGATAACCCTCAGCGGCGACAGCGCCTTCGTCCCTCATGCCGGCCTGGCGAACACCATGATCTGTGCCACCCGCCCCGCCATCGGGGCCTGGCCTGATACAACCCTCGTCTTGGTGGACGCGGCGGCTGAGGGCGTTCTCAAGACACCCATGGAGTCCATCGCTAACTACCCCCAGCATCTGGTGGAGTTTGACGATGTGGCGCTTTCGACCGAGGCCATGCTGGGCGAGATTGCGGAAGGCCGCCAGGCGCTCGATCAAGCAATCCAGCGGGCGACTGTAGTCCAGTGCGCCGAGACCCTGGGCCGGGCGCAGAAGGTGCTAGAGATGGTGGTAGAGTACGCCGGCCACCGGGTCGCATTTGGCCGCCCCATCGGGACATTCCAGGCTGTCCAACACCGCTGCGCCGACCTTAAAGTCGCTATCGACAGCGGCCGGATGCTCACCTACCAAGCGGCTTGGAAAGTGGACCAAGACCTGCCCGCCGGAGACGAGGTGGCCATGGCCAAGGCCCAGGCCGGAACGCTCAGCCGGACGGCCACCGAAGCCGGGCACACGATCTTTGCCGGGATATCGTTCACCACCGAACACGACATGCAGCTCTACTCCGCCCGGGCCAAGATTGCCGAGGCCAACCTCGGCGACACCGGATACCACCTGGACCAACTGGCATCTGGGATGGAGATCTAGCCAACCCCCGCTCATCCCGAACTCCGACTAACGTCGCGAGTCTCGATGAATCGGGCCTGTCGAAGGACCATTCGCAACCGACCAAAAAACCTAAGCCACTCCTCCGCTCATCCTGAGCCTGTCGAAGGACCCACTAGCAACCAACCAATAAAAGGATCAAACATGCCCGACGCCAATCCGATCTCCAGAGAAACATTGGAAGTTCTCCGCAATATTCCCACCCAGACCCTGATCGACGGTCTCTGGGTGATGGGCTGGCCCATGAGTTTCATCCACGGCGCCAAGCCGCTGCAACCGGGACAGCACATGGCCGGCCGAGCTGTGACCCTGAGGTTCGTTCCCCACCGGCCCGACCTGGTAGCCGATAAGCCAAAGGGCGCCCAATCGGCCGAATACGTGGCCATCGAATTGTGTGGGCCGGAGGAAGTCCTGGTCATAGACGCTATGGGTTGGGAGTACAGTTCAGTTGGCGGCGACATAAAATTCCTGCGCATGATGCAACTCAAGGCCGGCGGCCTGGTCACCGACGG
>CAVOAA010000176.1:0-6356 GCA_963693555.1 Dehalococcoidia bacterium
CCGGGTCCAGCTTCGATGTGCTCTTTATAGTCCTCGCCGAAGTACACGCTGATGCGACCCTTGATCACGTAGGCGGCGGTCTCCGCTTCGCCGTGGTGGTGGGGGGGTCCCATGGTGTTGCCGGCGGCTTCCACCTTGCCAAGCCAGATCTTCGAGGCCCCTGCAGTGTTGCTGTCGATGCCAGGGCTACGAATCATCCCCGGAGTTTGGGCAGTGGTTTCCGGTGAAGCTGTGCCGTGAACCAGTTTCATCTCTCGTCCGCTGATAGATGTACTCATATCTTCTCCGTTATTTGAGGTCGATTTTATGGGTCGAAGTTGTTGCGCCCATGATACCCCGCCGCAGCCCATGAGTACAACTCATCAACCCCCGCATGTTTTCTGCCCCCGGTCCCTGCCAGGTTAAGCACCGCGTGCAACCGGGTTACCCACATTGTCCAAAGAGTAATCCACCGAAGCAAGACAAATTCGTGGATAACCCTGCCCATGAAAACCCGGCTGCGCCGGCGTTGGCGGTTGATTGGTGAGGCTAACCGTGCTTTACTGAGGCGAAGAAGACCAGCCGGCCCAATTACGGAGAATCACCTTGGAAGTTACAAAAAAGATCGCCGAATACGTAGTCAACACCAGCCTGGAGGACTTTCCGCCAGAGGCGATCGTCGCCGCCAAGGCCGCCATCATCGACTGTTTGGGGTGCGCCCTGGCCGGGTCCAAAGAACCCTTGGCCGACGTCCTAGTCAACTACGTGAACGACCTGGGCGGCAAGCCTGCAGCCACAGTCATCGGACGCGGTTTCAAGACCAGCGCCCAGGAAGCAGGCCTGATCAACGGGGCCATGTCACATGCCCTGGACTATGACGACATCACGGTGATCACAAAGACACACCCCAGCGCCTTTCTGATACCGGCCGCGCTGCCGATGGCGGAAGAGATGGGCGCTTCCGGGCGTGACATGCTCCTAGCCTACCTACTGGGCTTCGAAGTCGCCTGTTCTGTAGGCGAAAACATCAGTCCGGCCTACTTCGACGACCTAGGCTGGCACCCGACCGGTCCGCTGGGCGCGTTGGGAGCCGCTACCGTCGCAGCCCGGCTACTGGGACTGGACGTTGAACAAACGGCAATGGCCATCTCTCTGGGAGCGTCACAATCATCGGGACTCCGGCAGAATTTCGGCACCATGACCAAGCCCTTCCACGCCGGACATGCCTGCAAGTCGGGTATCACAGCCGCCAAGCTGATCAAGGGTGGATTCACCGCAGGAACAGACGCTATCGAGGGCCGATTCGGGTTCATGCGCGCCTTCTCCGGCGGCAACGATTACAACCCGGAAAGAGCCGCCGAGTCGTTGGGCAACCGCTGCTTCATGATGGAGTCGGGCATCGAGATAAAGAAATACCCCTGCTGCGGAAGTGCCCACCTGGCCATGGACGCAACGGCGATCATTCAGCAGAACGAAGCTCTGGTCGCGGCCGACATCGAACGGATCGACGTCACAGTCAACTTTGACCCGCCCCGTTCTTTGATCCATGCCCGGCCTAAAGAAGGTCTTGAGGGCAAGTTCAGCATGCAGTACTGCCTGGCCGCAGAGATATTGGACGGCAAAGTCGGCATGTCATCGTTCACCGACGAGCAGGTGATGCGGGCTGAGGCCCAAGAACTGATCCCCAAGATTGAGATGAAACGCACCGCCGGATATGAGGGCCAGACCAGTTGGGCCGAACCGTTCAACGTTGTCGAGATTCACCTGAAAGACGGCCGCACGCTCACGGCGCAGGCCGAACGGGATAGCGTCGGTGCATTGCGCGGCGCCACCTACGGAGAGGTGCAGGCCAAGTTCCGAGACACCGCAGCCATCGCCCTCACCCCGGAAAACGTCTCCACGACACTGGAAATGCTCGACAACCTGGAAAACCTCGGCCCCGTCGGCCCTCTGGCTGACCTGCTGGGCGGCTAGCCCTACTGGGCAGTAACCCCGCCGTCGATCACTAGCTCCGAGCCAGTCACGAACGAAGCTTCATCGGAAGCTAAGTACAGCGCCCCGTAGGCAATGTCATTCGCGGTGCCGATCCTGGCCAGGGCTGTCCTTGAGATAGACGCCTCCCGGCTGCTGGCGTCGGGCCAGACCTGGTCTCCCATGTCGGTATCTATCGGGCCGGGGTGGATGGAATTTGCCCGGATGCCCTCTGCGGCGTACTGGATGGCGGTGGACTTGCTGAAGATGCGCACCGCGCCCTTGGAAGCGGAGTAAGCGGAACTGGTGCGGCTCCCAACAAGACCAGCGGTGGATGAGATGTTGACGATGGAACCGCCGCCCGCCTTTCTCATCTCGGGTATGGCGGCTTTCGTGCCTAGAAACACACCTTTGGCGTTCACGTCCATGATCTCGTCCCACTGATCCGAAGAGGTCTCCAGAACGTGGCCCCGCCGCCAGATGCCAGCGTTGTTCACGAGGATGTCCAACTTCCCGAATTTCGACACCGCTTCCTGGACTGCGGCCGTCCATTCGTCCTCGTTGGTCACGTCCAAATGAACGTAGACCGCGTCGCCGCCGGCTTCGGCTATCTCGGCAGCCACGGCGATACCTTCTTGGTCGGTCACATCGGCCAGTATGACCTTAGCTCCCTCCTGGGCAAACAGCCGGGCTTCCGCAGCGCCCTGGCCACGGGCTGCTCCGGTGATCAGCGCTACTTTTCCTTCTAAACGCATGCGATTCCTCACTGATTCGTCGTCTTGTTTGACTTTGCGAAGAGCAGTCTAACCTGGCATTACCACAGACTCAATATGGTAATGACTATTTAGTCTCGAATCATTATTAGTTAGTTATTGACATTGAAATCCCACCACGACTAATATATGAGACTAGAACTATAGGCAGAGTTGTGCCTTCATTTTATCTATATCCAGGGATTTAAATCCGGAATGTTTTATTTCGATACGCAAAGAGAAATGAACATCACCGAGTGAGAGGAGCAATATGAGTGACCAAGATATCGCCTTGATGGCCCACCTCATGCGCCGTGCTGGTTTTGGTGCTACCCGCGACGAGCTTGAAGCTCGCGTAGCCAATGGTTACGAAGCAACTGTGGAAGAACTGCTCAGCACCGACGAGCAGGAAGAGCTCAACCGCGACGAGATGCAGCGTTTCCACCCCTGGACTTGGCGTCCGGGTACTCTCCCCGGCATGGGCGCCGCTGAATGGTTGCACGACTTGGTCAACACCAAGCGTCCTCTGGAAGAGAAGATGTCCCTTTTCTGGCATGGCATCTTCGCCACCGGCGTCTCCAAAGTGGACCACTACGACGATGTCATGGACATGATTGTAAAGTTCCGTCACAAGGGCATGGGCGACTTCCGCGAGCTGCTCCTTGAGATGGCCAAAGACCCGGCCTTGATTTTCTGGCTGGATAACAACGACAACCACGCCGACGCTGTCAATGAGAACTGGGGCCGCGAGCTCCTGGAACTCTTCAGCATGGGCGTAGGCAACTACACCGAGGACGACGTCCGGGACTGCTCCCGGGCCTTCACCGGCTGGACCATTGAGCCGAAACTGCCTCGCGGTCCCATCGGCCGTCACGACTGGTTCTTCGAATATCGCGAGGAAGACCACGACGACTCCGACAAGACTTTCTTGGGCCACACCGGCAACCACAATGGCGAGGACATCATCAAGTTCATCACCGATGACCCTGCCTGCGCCCGGTTCATCGCCCGCCACCTCTACAGTTTCTTCGTAGCTGACGAGGTCCAGGTGCCCGCTTGGTCGGTAACCCCGCCCCGCGACCCCGAAGCTGTTGACCTGCTGGCCAACACGCTGTTGAATAACGGCTACGACATCCGCACCACCCTGCGTGTGTTGTTCAACTCCGACTTCTTCAAGAACTCCCGCTTCGAGCGTCTGAAGAACCCCACCGAAGTGGTGGTTGGTACTCTTCGGATGGTCGGCGGCGCCGAGTTCCCCGCCCCCGGCATCGGCGACCTGTCCCGCCAGCCCAACTACATGGGCCAAGACCTGCTCAACCCGCCCAGCGTTGAGGGTTGGCACACCGGCGCCGAGTGGATCAACAGCGGTTCCCTGATGCGCCGCGTGAACTTCACCGCCGAGTTGGTTGGTGACGTTTCCCGCCCCGGTATCAGGAACATGGTCGACCGGATGATTGCCAAGGGTGATACCTCATCCGAAGCCGTGGTCAACGGCGCTCTGGACCTTATGGGACCCCTGGAGGTCAATCCCGAGAGCCACGTCGAGTTGGTCGGCTTCGTTGCAGAAGGCGGCGACTTCTCCTGGAAATCGGCTGACGACATCGAGAAATCCACCGTACGCGTATCCGAGCTTCTGCAACTGATCGTCTCGTTGCGCGAGTACCAGTACGCTTAATCCGCCCGTACGCCTTAATATCAGGAGATAGCTAACAGATGACTAGCACAAAGAAAGATCCGGTCCTAGTCGTATTTCAGTTGTCGGGGGGAAACGACTACCTGAACACAGTCATTCCTTACGCCAACCCGATCTACCGGGATGCCCGCCCGACCGTGGGAATCGCGGAAGACCGCGTCATCAAGGTTGACGACCATATTGGATTCCACCCTGAGATGGGTCCTTTGAAAAAGGTCTACGACCGGGGCGACATGGCCATCATTCATGGCATCGGCTACCCAAAGTCCCCTCGCTCACACTTCCGCTCGATGGACATCTGGCACACCTGTGAGCCCATCCAGTTGGGAACTGAGGGTTGGCTGGGCCGCGCCACCCGCGACTTGGACCCTGGCAAAGAGAACGTGCTGACGACCGTCAGCTTCGGCCCCTCTCTGTTCCGCGCCCTTGCCCTGCCGGGTACGCCCGTCGCAGTGGTCGACGACCTCGACAACTACGGCCTGCTCCCCGGTATCACCGAGAAAGAACAGCGGACCAAGATTCTGGACCGCTTCGCACGGATGTACTCGCCGGCCATCGGCAGCAGCGCCGTCATGGACTACATGGGCCAGACCGGCCTGGACACCCTGGAAGGCGCCGACATCCTAAACAAAGCCCCTGGGATGTACTCCTCCAACGTTGAGTACCCCGACACACCCATCGCCAAGAAGTTGAAGGGCATCGCCCAGGTGCACATGGCCAACTTCGGCACACGCGTCTTCTACGTCGACCACGGCAGCTTCGACAGCCACTCCAACCAGAATGGCATGGCCGACAAGCTCTGGAAGGACGTTTCCGAGGGCCTCGACGCCTTCTTGGACGACCTACGCGAGCACAACGCCAGCGACAACGTCTCGGTCTTGATGTTCACCGAGTTCGGACGGCGGACCCATGACAATGGTTCCGGCACCGATCACGGCGCCGGTGGAGCCGCGTTCATGTTCGGCGACGCCGTCAAGGGCGGACAATACAGCGAATTCCCTTCCATGAAGTCCGAGGATCTGGAACAGGGCGACGTCGTACCCAACTACGACTTCCGCGGCCTGTACACCACCATCCTGGAAGACTGGATGGGCTTGGACGGCAAACCCATCGTTGATGGCAGCTTCGAGAAACTGCCCATCTTCGCCTAGACTGAACAACCGGCCTTAAGGCCAGATAGATTACTTCGGGCGGCGCATGCGCCGCCCGTTATCGGATGCCCCGGATATGGGGCGTCAATATACGGAGGCAAATAATGCTTACGGAAACAGTGGCAGGCAGGACCTACGACTACAGCCACAACGTTGGCCGCGGCTCCCAGTCTGGAATGGGCTTCAACTTGCCCAACTCCATGACCTTCACCCCCGACGGCACCGTCTACATCTCAAACCGGGGCAGTGAGAGCATCAGCAACGTTGGCTGGAACCGCACCGGCGTAGGCCAACGGATATCCAAGGTCACCATCGGTTCCGAGTGGGGCGATGAGGAGTTCTTGGGTGAATTTAGCAGATACGGCAACGGCGACGGCCAACTGATCTGGCCCGCCGGCATCGCTTCCGACTCTAAAGGCCAGATTTACATCACCGACGAGTGGCTGAACCGTGTTTCAGTGTTCGACGGGGACGACAATCTAGTCAGTTCTTTCGACACCGTCCAACCGGGCGACGGCGAGAACAACGGCGCCGCTGGCATCGGCATCGCCGCCGATGGCACCATCTACGTCAGCGACAGCCGGAGCCATCAGGTTCGGATGTTCAAAAGCGACGGCACATTCATCAAATCCTTCGGCTCCAAGGGAGTAACCGAAGGACAGTTCGATGGTCCCTGGGGTCTCACCGTAGACAACGACGGCAAGGTCTACGTTGCGGATTTCAACAACCATCGGGTCCAGAAGTTCTCGGCCGACGGCACGTTTGAACTTCAGATCGGCCGCCCGGGTAAAAAACGCGGCGACCTGAACG
>CAVOAA010000177.1:0-6170 GCA_963693555.1 Dehalococcoidia bacterium
TTAGCCCAAAATAATCTACGTCGAATTGGGGCGGGGCGGCCACTATTTCTCCGCTCAGCGTGTTCGACGGGTCCGTCACGCCCTGTAGCAAACTTAGGGGAATGCCGGTGATATGCAATTCATCGTTCTCGTACATCAGCATGCTGTTGCCGCCGCTGATCAGGAATTCAACCTCGTCGAGCATTGCCGGGCCCAGATGGTAGTCGTCGAACCGCTGTAGCCGGAGTACCTCACCGGGAAGGTATTCCGCCAGCTTGAAAGGCCCGGTACCGTTGGGTTCAAATATCCAATCTCTGCCCGACTCCACGTTTTCCTGGTCCAAAACGAAGCTCACCGGGTAGGTCAGTTTGGAGAGGAAATAAGGTTTGGGGGCGTCGGTCGTGATGGTCAAAGTGACGTCATTAATCACCTGAACACCGGCGATCTGGGTCGAGGCGCCGGACAATTTCTGCTCCACTCCGATGATGTCGTTTAGGAACACACTGGCATTGAACGCCTCGGTAAGAGGGTCTGCCGCACGTTCCAGCGACCATTTGACATCGTTTGCCGTGACGCTGCGGCCGTTATGGAATTTGGCGTTGGGGTTCAGCCGGAATGTGGTTGTCTTACCGTCAGGGCTGACGTCCCAAGTCTCGGCCAGGTCTCCCACGATTTCCAATTCTTTACTGATGGTCATCAACCCACCAAAAATCTCGACCGCGTAGATAGCGGAGTTAACGTCGGTGGTCAGATGGGGGTCCAGGGTGGGCGGGTCTACTCCCAGCCGGAGGAATGTGCCGCCTTCAACGACCTTCCCGTCGCCGAAGCGGACCGGAGGCGCGGCTGTGACCTGGGGTATTGGAGTGGCCGTGGGGCTGTCGCCGCTTGACTGACCGGTAGCGGAGTTTGTCGTGGAGTCAGACGAGCAGGCCACTGCCACCACAAGTAACAAGATCAGTAATGCGAAAACTGGTTTCATCTTGACCCTCTCAAAACGGCCCCGCCATTTGGATAGCTGCGCTCTGCGAGTATCGCTGGTCTCACGGGTTGGAGGCCAGCGGTAGCTTCAGGCGCTCTATTTCTCAGTCCGAACTCTAATTATGACCGGAGCGTAGCTTTAATGGAAGGAACTTTTCCCTGACAGAACCCCAAAGTCCATGACCTGAACGTCTTACCGGCCCTTTCGCTAGATACTTGGCAGATTGGCTATACTAGCCGTTTATCTAGCCGTTTATAAGGATACGCCATGACCCCGCGATTGGATGACCCCGCACGATGCAACGACTGAACGACGATCACTCGCCTGAGCTAGCTCCCGGCGGCGAAGTGGTGTGCTTTGGCGTGCTCAGCTATCTCCAGTTGATAGTCGTAGACGAGGTGCCGGTCTATGACAGGGGGACCCCGATCAGCCGGTTGAGCGATTCCTATGGCGACGACGCCGCGATCGTGGCCGGTATGCTCCAACAGATGGGCCAGACCACCAGATTCATTCCCTCTGCGGTGGGCGAAGACGACCTGGGGAGAAAGGTGACCGAGACAGTTACAGACCTGGGCTTGCCCGTCGATGTGAGAGTCGACCCATCGGTAGCCACCGTGGCTGAGCTTTCCATTGCAGACCCCAGCGGTGGGAGGACCTATCTATACAAGCGTACGCCGGAGCTGCTGGCCACTCTGGACGCCGCCGATCTGACGCCATTGGCGAGCGCTGCCTACCTGTATGTCGACTGGTATGACGGAGACCACATACTCCGCCCCATCCAGGCCGCTGCCAGGGTTGGCCTACCTGTATTCGTGAATATCGAAGACCAACACGCAAACAGAGACCTGCTTGCCAAACTTCTCCCGCAGATGATTGTCTGCCAGGTATCGGCTGACGGTTCACCGGCGGCGGAAGACATGGCAGCGATTGCCGACAGTCTGCTCGACGCTGGAGTAGGCACGGTATTGGTGACCGGGGGGAGCCAAGGGAGTTTGGTTGCTGAGGCGAGTCAGAGGGTTCGGGTAAGTCCGCCCGAGGTGGCCGTGGTTGACGGAAACGGAGCCGGGTCGTGTTTCTCCGCCAGCTTTATTTACGGGAGCCTGCGAGGTTGGGACTTGGAGCGTTGTGCCCGTTTTGCCACCGCCCAGGCCAGCCTGAAGTGCAGCACTGCCGGCTATACGGTATCTGCCGTAGCAGAGGGCGAACGACTGGCTGCCACACTGCAAGCGGACATCCACCGGTAGAGTTAAACCCCAAGCCACCTCCAAGCAGCGTAAAACAAAAGTCCCTGCTCTTCGTGATGGAGAGCAGGGACTTTTTAAGTCTGGCAAGAACTTACGGTCTAGGCGACTTTGGCGTCGGCGAAGGCCGGGATGACCTCTTTGCCATACAGCTCGATGGATTCCATCACCTTCTCGTGGGGAATGGTCTCCGTCTGCATGATGAGCATGATCTGGTCGACGCCGATGTCTTCATACATCTTGATCGTCTTGATGCAGCTCTCAGGGTTTCCGGCGATGATGACGCCCCGGTCGGCCAGGACATTGGAGTCCAGCTCGGCAACCGCAGCCCGAGCAGCGCCGGGACCGGAGTCCAGGGATATCCCGGCCTCCGCAGCCTGGGTTTTGTGGTCGTCGTCCGACTGGCGCAGCCAACGGCCGAAGTCAGCCTTCAGGTTGTCCGGCACCCCGCCCCAGGACTCAAGCAACTCCTCGTAGGCGTTGATGCGGCCCTGGATGTAGGGTTTGTCCGGCCCGAAGAAAGTCTTCATGGATTCGGCGCACAGGTCCTTGGCGGCCTGGTCATCGTTGCCGCAGAACGAGTGGACGTTATTACCCCAGAATTCGTTGATCTCCGCGCCCACCGGGTCGGCGTCCTTGATGGCGTCTCGGTAGACCTGGACGTGCTCCTTGAGTATCTCCACGGCGTAGGAGGCCGAAGACAACACGCCGATGCCCTTCTGGGCTGCCAGCTTGAAACTTTCCGTCTGCGTGCAAGCCAGATACAAGCGAGGATGAGGCTTCTGGAAGGGTTTTGGCAGCACCCGGCGCGGCGGGACGTTCCAGAACTTGCCTTCCCAGGAAAACTCGTCGGACATCCAGATCTTAGGCAGCATTTCGATCGCCTCTTCCCACCGTTCTCGGGTCTCGCGAGGGTCGATCCCTTGCCCGACTTGCTCATAGGCGTTGGACCGGCCGGTGCCCACTTCCACGCGGCCGTTGGTCAGTTGGTCGACCATCGCCACCCGCTCCGCTATCCGGATGGGATGGTGGTTGGGCAGCACAGACACGCCAAAGCCGATGCGGATATTCTTGGTGCGCTGACTGAGCGCGCCGAGCATAACCTCAGGACATGGGGAGCCTGAGAACCCCATGAGGAAGTGGTGCTCCACGAACCAGAGGTTGTCAAAACCAACCTGGTCGGCCAATTCGCATTGGTCCAAGGTCTCCTGGTACAGCAGGTTCCAGTCGACATCATTGCCTTCGAATGGGCGCTGCATCTCAAATAGCAGTCCAAATTTCATGGTTATGCTCCTGTAGTTTTTCTGGCTGGCCAACATGCGGCCAGGCTCGGAGAGTATAGCCCATCAAGCTGTCAGTGGCGGGTTAGTCTTTGAATATATCCAGCGGCAGGAAGGCGGACACCACGAAGTTGGGCACATCCACTACCTCGCTCACCTTCAGGTCAACGGCCACGCTGCAGATGCAGTAGGCCTGTTCTCTGGACCAGCCCCGTTCCATCAACAGGTTGATCATGTTCAAGAGCGCGTTGCGAGTCGCCAATGTGCCGTCCTCCGACTGATTGACGCCGTCGTCGGAGATGCACATGCCGGTGGCTGCGATGAACCGTCTGGGGGCGGCCATCTCGGGGCTGGTGAAGTAGTCGTCCCGCTCGAATATCGGGAAGCGTATGCCACGCCGCTCCGCCTCACCCTTCAACGGACGGAAACTCACGTGCAGCGTGCAGTCCATCTCCACGGCTGTCCCGCAGCATTCGGAGTCGCCTTGAGCATAATGGGCGTCTCCGGCCGAGAACAGCGCCCCTTCGGTAAAGACCGGGAGCATCAACCTAGTTCCGGCGGTGAGCTGCTTGATGTCCATGTTTCCGCCGTGCTCCCTGGGCGGTATGGTGCGGAGTCCCTCGCTGGCGAATGGCTCTTGGGCGGGGACCGCGCCCTCGGGAGTCGGGCCGACCACCATTCCTCCCCGGCGCAACAGTTCGTCTTCTCGGAGGAGGATCTCCTGTCGTAGAGCGCGGGACGGGGCCACCCCGATAGTCCCCATGAAAGATGCCTCGGGGATCGCGACTCCGGGCAACTCCTTGGACCGGGCGAACCCGTCGTTCATCTCCCAATGGACAAGGTACGGCTCGGTGAAGACATCTCTTAGGAACCCGAACCCAGGCAGAATGCTGGTGAAACCCCAGTGGGCCGGCTCGATGTGCTGGATGGTCACTTCCAGAAGATCCCCCGGTTCGGCGCCTTTCACAAAGACCGGGCCGGTTAATGGATGCACCAAGCCAAGGTCAGTGCCCAATAGGTCGTTGGCAGTGGTGGTGGGCGTGATCTGACCGTCAAAAGCGTGCCTGGTCTGCATGATGACCTCTTCGCCCGGGTCGGCTTCAACCACCGGCGGGATGTCCGGATGCCAGCGGTTGTGGCCCTTCTCAGGCTCATCGCCGCACCGTTTGGAGTAGTCCAGCTCAATGCTCTTCATCGGTTTTCTCCCATCTAGCCTTCTTGGTTGATGTTCCTGGTTGCGATTCGTAGAAGCTCCTGCGAAAGTTCACGCATTATAGACCAACGAAATGGAAACCAATACGCGGTTGACGCAGACCGGCCAACCCTGGATACTGAGCGTGATTTCGAGATAACCTAGCTATACCAGGATACTGAGCGTGATTTCGAGACAACCTAGCTATACCAGGATACTGAGCGTGATTTCGAGACAACCTAGCTATAACGGGAGGCTGCCATGCGATTAGGTGCGATATTTCCCCAGACAGAGATCGGCGCGGACCCCTCTGCAGTAAAGGACTTTGCCCAGGCCGCGGAAGACCTGGGTTACGACCACATATTGGTCTTTGACCACGTTTTGGGCGCTGACCAGACGAAAAGAGACGGCTGGGACCGGCCCTACAACAAAGATGACATGTTCCATGAGCCGTTCGTCATGTTCGGCTATCTGGGCGCCATCACCGAGAAGATCGAGTTCACCACCGGTGTGTTGATCCTGGGACAGCGCCAGACCGGGCTGGTAGCCAAACAGGCCGCCGAGGTCGACGTGCTGACCGGAGGCCGCCTGCGCTTGGGCATCGGTATCGGCTGGAACGAGGTGGAGTACGAGGCGCTGGGAGAGAGCTTCAGCAACCGTGGCCGCCGCAGTGAAGAACAGATCAAACTGCTGCGCCTGCTCTGGACCCAGGAGTCTGTGGACTTCAACGGCAAGTATCACAAGGTGACCAACGCCGGCATCAACCCACTGCCCGTGCAGCGGCCCATTCCCATCTGGTTGGGCGGCGGCGAGGACCGTGTCATCCGGCGCATCGGCGAGATGGCCGACGGCTGGTTTCCTCAGTTCCAGCCCGATAGCGCCGGACAAGAGAAACTGGCGCAGATGCGTGAACACGCCACCAAGGCCGGTCGCGACCCCAAGGCCATCGGAATCGAAGGCCGGGTCGCCTACGCTACCGACAAGCAGGAGGAATGGGAGAAGATCGCCGCTGCCTGGGACGAGGTCGGCGCAACCCACCTGTCAGTCAATACCATGCGGGCCGGACTCAAGGGCCCCGACCAGCACATAGAGGCCATCAAACGCTTCAAAGAGAATGTCTCTGGTTAGGCTGTTCAGCTCCGCCAGGAGAGAAATCCCTCCCCCTAGCAGAGAGGAAGGTTAGGCTGGGGGGCGCGGTTTCTTGGAAGGCCCAAATTGTCGTGGGAGGGCGGTCCGGCGCTATTGAGTGTAGGAAGGCACTGTGAAAGAGAAAGTGCTGCCCTTGCCAAGTTCGCTCTCAACCGACATGGAGCCCCCAAGGTGCTGGATGATTTCGTTGCAGATGGGCAGCCCCAATCCGGTGCCACTGGGCTTTTTAAATTGGGAGTGCGATACCTGCTTGAATCGCTCGAATACCTCGCCGTGGTCTTCGGACGATATTCCGATTCCGGTATCCGATACGCTGACGTGTATCTCTGGCGAGGCGTCTTTCACCCCGT
>CAVOAA010000178.1:0-6067 GCA_963693555.1 Dehalococcoidia bacterium
GAGCACGGCGCCCTGAGAGGCCGAGCAGCATCAAAACCAATAGCGACCGGCTGAACACCACTGGTTGACTGAACAGTAGCAGCGGATATAATCGGGCCATCTCCCAGCAGGCTGCAAGCAGGCCCGGCAGCCGGTCCTAGACGCAGAGGTTAGCTAATGAAACTCGGTTACTTTACATTAACGGACAACCCACCGGCTTATGGTCCAGAAAGAAAAGACCCCAGCAGGCTGCTGGAAGAGGTCATGGCCCAGTGTCTCCAAGCCGAGGAGATCGGCCTGAACTCGGTCTGGGTCCCCGAACACCACTTTGGTTTGTTTGGCGTGTTGCCGTCGGCGCCGGTGTTCCTGGCCAACGTGGCGGCGCGCACAAAGCGGGTAAAACTAGGTCCGGCGACCGTCTTGTTACCGGTCCAACACCCCCTGCGCGTTGCCGAAGAATTCGCCCTCTTGGACCTCCTGAGCAATGGCCGTGCCGTTCTGTCTGTCGGGCGGGGCTATGACGCCCGGGAATATGAAGCTTTCGGAGTCGATTTCGCCCAGAGCCAAGAGATCTTCTTTGAGGGGCTCGAAGTGATCCAGAAGGCCTGGAGCAATGAAACGTCGTCTCATAACGGCGTCCATTATCAATACCCGGAGATCGCAGTCCTGCCGCGCCCGGTGCAGAAACCGTACCCGCCCATCTATGTTGCCTGTTTCAGCGAGCCCACCCTGCGCCACGCCGCTCAGGCCGGGTTCGATGTGATCTTCGCCCCCTTTGCCGCGGCCATGATGTTTGGCAGCCTGCAGAACGCGGTGGCTGAGTTCCGGAAGGAGTCCGAGGCCGCCGGCCATGTGGGCAAAAAGGCCATGTGCTCCTATTTCGTGAATGTGACCTACGATGAACAGGAGACGATGAAGACCAAAGAGCGGTTGCTCCATTATTTCCAGGGCATCCTGCCGGCTTTTCCTGCCGACCGCGCCACCGCTCCGCCGCACATCCGTTACTTCGTAGACATCGTGGAGCGGATGCAGACCATGACCACCGGAGACCTCGGCGACCGCAGCATCATCACCGGCAGCCCTGAAGACTGTATAAAAGTGTTGAAAGATTGCGAGGAAGCCGGGATCGAAGAGGTTATCCTATATTTCGGGTTCGGCGGGTGGGGCCACACTGAGACCATGGATTCGATGGAACGAGTGGCTAAAGAACTATCACCACATTTCGACTAACTGGGTACCAGACCGGGTATCTGGCGCGTCACTTCATGGTGGTTACACAGGGCCATACTGGTGCCTGAACGGGTCATCTAGGTTCAACAAGTAAGGAGTTGGTCTCATGCGGGTTATATCCTGGAATGTAAATGGTCTCCGGGCAGCGCATAAAAAGGGGTTTCTTGACTGGTTCGGCGGCGACGACCCCGACATCATGTGCCTCCAGGAAACCAAAGCCCACGAGGAACAACTGCCCGAGGAGATAAAATCCATTCCTGGCTACACCTCCTATTTTTCCACGCCGGAAAAGAAGGGCTATAGCGGCGTGGGCCTCTACGCCAAGAAAGCCCCCGAGAGTGTCCAGTACGGCTTTGGAGACCGGTTCGATAGCGAAGGCCGGACGATCATCGCCGACTTCGGCGAATTTGTCCTTTTCAACATTTATTTTCCTAACGGCAAGCGGTCTGCTGAGCGTCTCCAGTACAAGATGGACTTCTATGACGCCTTTCTGGAATACGCCGAGAAAATCAGGCAGAGCGGCAAACACGTGGTGGTCTGCGGCGACGTGAATACCGCCCACAAAGAGATCGACCTGGCCAGGCCCAAAGAAAACGTCAAAGTCTCGGGATTTCTCCCACAAGAACGGACTTGGATGGACGAATTCCTGGCCAAGGGCTACAAAGACACACTGAGGATATTCAACCAGGAACCGGACAATTACTCCTATTGGGACCAGATGACCCGGGCCAGAGACCGCAACGTGGGTTGGCGTATCGATTACTTCTTTGTCGATCAAGACTTCGCCGAAAGACTGACCGACGCATTCATCCTGTCGGACGTCTTCGGTTCCGATCATTGCCCGGTGGGCATCGAAATAGGCTGAGTTTTCGCTACAACCGCCAGTGCGGGAACTCGGAAGGCAGGTGCTATACTAGGCTCCAACCTGCCCTGACAGCCTCGTAATCGGGCATTCACCACCGGACGCTTTTATGAAAGAACAAGTCGAAGTATTTTTCCACTCCCAACAGCCCTATATCCATGTAAAAGAAGAGGACCTGGAGAAATACGACTCGGGCCGGTTGGGTTTTCCCAATTCGTTCTTCGACCCTGAGAAGGCCCACACCCTCTACAACCAGTACCACGAAGAATATGCGTTGGCGGATGAGGCCGGTCTGGACGGCATCATGACCAATGAGCACCATGCGGCCTACTGGAACATGAAGCCCTCGGCCAACATCGACGCCGCAGTCATCAGCCGCCTGACAAAAAAGGTCCGAATCGCCATCTTGGGCAACATCATCCCCATCAATGACCCGGTTCGCATGGCTGAAGAACTGGCGATGCTGGACTGCTACTCCGGCGGCCGTCTCATCTCGGGGTTCGTGCGTGGTGGCGCCGTTGAGACGCTCCAGGCCGGTATCTCGCCCACCGAAAACAGAGAGCGGTTCGAAGAAGCCCACGACCTGATAATTAAATGCTGGACCCAGCCAGGCCCATTTCGGTTTGAAGGCCGGTTCTACCAGCGGCGGGTGGTCAATCCCTGGGTGCTACCCATCCAGAAGCCTCATCCACCGGTCTGGTTCCCCGGCGGCAGCAGCCCCGAAAGCGTCATCTGGGCGGCCAAACATCAGTACGCATACATGAACCTGGGCGCACTGATCGGGCTGACTCAAGAACTCAAAAAGGTCTACATCGAGACCGCCAAAGAGGTTGGTTTCACACCTGGGCCGAAACACTTCGGCTACCAGGTACGCGCGCTGGTGGCCGACACCGATGAGAAGGCACAGGAGATCGGCAAGGGATTCCTCTGGGCCCAGAAGCACCGCATGCGCGGCCCGGTCGAACACGTCGACCCGCCGGGATACCAGTCCCGCGTCGCCAGCCAGATGTCCACCAGGCGCTTGGGCGGCGGCGGTCCTCCCATGACATACCAGGACCTGCAGGATGTGAACGCGGTGGTGGTCGGAAGTCCCGAGACCGTGATCGCCAAACTGAAAGACACCGTGCAGAAACTGAGTCCCGGCTACCTGATACTGATCGGCAGCGACGGCAACATCCCTCATAAAGACGTCATGCGTTCTCTGGAACTGCTGGGCGGAGAGGTTGTTCCCGCGCTCCACGAGATAGAACTGCAGCCCTACGTCTGATCGCACACGGGCTAACCGGAGACCAATCATGGTCTCAGACCAACAACAACTGATATAAGGAAGTCCGCTAGATGTCGGTAAACGTCAAAGTTCAGCAGGCAGCCCTCGTCCTGGCAAGTCAACACAGGACCCGTCAATTATATTCCTTGGAAGACCGGTTGATCCCCAGTGACATTGATGAAGCCTACCTGATGCAGCGTGAGTTTCAGAAGCACATCTCCGAAGAACAGGGAGCTTTAGCGGGTTACAAACTCGCCATGACCACCAAGGTCACACAAGAAGCCAACGGCGTTACCGAACCCTGCCTGGGGATAATGCTTGAGGACAACATCCGGCATTCACCCAGCACCCTGGAAGCCGCCAATTTCGTGCAGCTGGGCCTGGAATGCGAAGTTGCAGTGCGCCTGGGCACGGACCTGGCAGCGTCCGGCGCTCCCTACGACCGGGGAAGGGTGTCGGAAGCCGTTGAATCACTGTCCACGGCCTTTGAAGTGATCGACCTTCGCCGCACGCCGGGTGTGGACCCCAAGGTCCAGTTCATTACCGGTGTTGCCGCCAATGTATTCAACGAAGGCGTGGTCCTGGGCGAGCCGGTTGCCAGCTGGCGGGACCTCGACCTACAAGCAGCCTACGGTTCGATGACCATCAACGGCGAAATGGTTGGCGATGGCCACGGCTCCGACGTGATGGGCCACCCTCTGGAACCCCTGGCCTGGTTGGCCAATAAATTGGCCGAGCAAGGCTTGGGTTTGTCGGCTGGAATGGTGATAATTACCGGTAGCATCGTCTCTCCCAAGTTAGTAAATGCCGGTGACACGGCCTCCATAATGATCGAGGGTCTGGGCAGCGCCGAGATCAGCATCGTATAGATCAATATCATCTGACACTGGGATCGCAGAGACGGGATAACAAGGACAGTAACTGAATGGTGGTAGCCGCGGAAAACGCTCACATGGACCCCAAGGGTCTCAGCCATGTGGAAGAATTATTTAACCAGCAGATCGAGGACGGAGTCCATCCGGGAGCGGCCTTAGCGGTCTACCGGCACGGACTGCCTGTCCTTGATCTCTACAGCGGCATGGCCGACCAGAAGTCCGGTATACCGGTTACCGAAGACACTATGTTTGTCCTTTACTCGTCGACCAAAGCCGTAACGTCCGCCTGCCTGCACATCCTCTGGGAACGGGGCAAGTTCGACTGGGACGACAAGGTCGCGCAGCACTGGCCGGAGTTTGCTCAGAAGGGCAAAGAAGGCGTCACTATCAAGCACGTGATGACCCACGAATCTGGCTTCCCCGACACCCCCAGCCACATGACGTGGGACCGGTGGCACGATTGGGAAGCGGTGGTGGAGGCCATGGAGCAAATACCGCTTGACTACCAACCGGGCCGCGTGATTGCCTACCATCCCCGGAACTTCGGTTGGGTGGTCGGCGAATTGGTGCGCCGGATCGACGGACGGCCCATCGATCAGTTCGTCCGGGAAGAGATAACCGGCCCGCTAAAGATCGAAGAATTTCACCTGGGCATCGACCCATCCATGGAGAGCCGGGTCGCCAAGCTGCACGCCATGCAAGACTGCGACCGGACCAGCCAAGTGACCATTTACAACCGGCCGGAGGTCCATACTGCAGTGCTGCCCGCCGGTGGCGGTATCGCCACTGCCCGGGGTCTAGCCCGGTTCTACGCCATGATGGCTGGCGGAGGGACGCTGGACGGTGTGACCACCCTGAAGCCGGAGACGGTGGTGTCAGTAACCACGCAGCAATCTGAGGGCCTGGATCACAGCCTGGACCGTCAGGTGAAGCGGTCGATGGGACTCTCTCTGGGAGATCCCCGCACTGCAGCCCCTGGTAAAGAGGATATCCGTACCTTCGGACACGCCGGATCAGGGACTTCTGTCGGCTGGGCCAACCCGGACTCGGGACTGGCCTTCGCTTACATAACCAATGGCTTCAGGGCCGAAGCCACCAACACACCCAGGCTGGCAGCGATATCTCAAGCAGTCCACGACGCCGCCCTCTAGCAGAGCCAGGAGACAGCAGCATGTCGAGCCCCAAAAAGACATTTGAGATCGAATTAGGCACGGACCAGATGGCTTTTATCCGGTCCATGAAAGACAAGTACGAGATAGTCGATGAAGGAAAAACGCTGCGTGCGGTCATCGACTACCTGATCGTCACCAAAGGCGTTCACGACGACGTTTTTGGCAAACGCCGCTGTTTCAGATGTGACTAGGCTTTAGGCCATCTGCTTGACGGCTTCCAAGGCCAGCTTGTAGCCGTAGACCCCGAAGCCGTACACCGCGCCCTTGCAGACAGGCAACACCTGGGAGACCGTTCCCCGGGCGGTGGGGTTGGATGCGTGGACCTCGATCACCGGGAACTTCACCTGGGCGATCGCTCCCTTGATGGGGCCGGTTGTGGTGGTGTAACCAGCGGGGTTGATCAATGCAGCATCAAAGTCGCGGTCGTGCGCATCGTACAGCGCATTGACCACTTCGCCCTCGATGTTGGAATGCATGATCTCGATGTCCATTCCAAGACCTTCAGCGTAGCCTAGGATCTGCTCGTTCATCTGGTCCAAGGTCATCGGGCCGAACGTCTCCACTTGGACCTTGCCCCTCATGTTCATTCCCGCGCCTTGTATCACCAACACTTTGCCCATGTTTATCTCCTAGTTTGTTAGCCGGTTTGTCTGCCAGTGTTTCAAATCGATAATTATTGCGA
>CAVOAA010000179.1:0-6063 GCA_963693555.1 Dehalococcoidia bacterium
CCGTAGCCGCCTGATTTTAGCCTATCTGAGCTTCTTCGCCGCGGTCGGCGTCTCTCTGCTCATACCCCAGCTATTCGGCGAAGCCATCGACCTGCTTGTGGAAGTGGGCAAGGGCGGCGTCACCACCAAGTCGGTCTCCACGACCACTCTCATGTACTTTGCACTGGGGTTGCTGGGTGCCAGCATCTTGCGCGGCTTCTTGGACTTTGCCCGGACCTACGCCACCGACTCCCTGTCCCAGAAAGTCTCCTATGACATCCGCAACAAGTTCTACGACAAACTCCAACACCTAAGTTTTGCCTACCACGACAAGGAACACACCGGCGACCTCATGTCCAAGGCCACCGCCGATGTAGAGGCCGTGCGCCGGTTCGTAAACATGGGTCTGGTTAGGGCGCTGGAAGTTGTCGTCCGTATGATAGCCCTGCTGCTGATACTGAGCTTCATGAACTGGGAGCTCACCCTCGTCAGCCTGGTCTTTGTGCCGTTCATCGTCATTCGTTCTTCCATGGTCATGGGCAGGCTGCGCCGCATGTGGCTGCAGGTCCAAGAACGGATGGGCGAGGCGGTGACCATACTTCAGGAGAACCTGGTCGGAATCCATGTGGTGAAGGCTTTTGGCTCCGAGGAATACGAAAAAGAAAAGTTCGCCAAGAAGGCCCAGGAACTGCGGGAAGAGTATTTCCAGTCGGAGCGGCTTCAGGGCACCAACAGCGCCTGGATGACCTTCTTTTTCACCTCCGGGTTGGGCCTGATCCTTTGGTACGGAGGATGGGAGGTTATCCGGGGAGACCTGAGCGCCGGCGGCCTGGCCAAATTCATCCTCTACCTGAACCAGTTGACGTTCCCGATACGGATGTCGTCCTTCATCATCAACTCATTCTCCAGGGCGATATCGTCCGGAGGGCGACTCTTTGAGGTCCTAGACGCCGAGTCCTCGGTGGCTGAGAAGAGTAACGCCAAGGTCTTGGAACGGGCTAAAGGACACGTGGAATTCGAGGACATTTCCTTCGCCTATGAATCAAGGATGCCCGCCCTGCAGCACGTCAGCATCTCGGCCAAACCAGACCAGATCACCGCTATCTTGGGCGCTCCTGGCAGCGGCAAGAGCACCATCGTCAACCTACTGCCACGTTTCTACGACGTGACACAAGGGCGCGTCACCATCGACGGAGAGGACATCCGGGAATTCACGCTGGAATCTCTGCGCCACAACGTCGGAATCGTCCAGCAAGACGTTTTCTTGTTCAGCGCCACCATCCACGACAACATCGCCTATGGCGTGAAAAACGCCACCCGCGAAGATGTGATACGCGCCGCCAAAGTGGCCCAGCTCCACGACCATATCGACTCTCTAGGAGACGGTTACGATACCTGGGTTGGCGAGCGCGGCTCCACCCTGTCTGGAGGGCAGCGCCAACGGCTATCGATAGCAAGAAGCATCCTGCTAGACCCCCCGATACTGATCCTGGACGACTCTACGTCTAGTGTCGATGTCCAGACCGAACGCATGATCCATCAGGCGATGATCAACGTGATGAAGAACCGGACCACGTTCGTTATTGCCCACCGTTTGAGCACCGTCCGCGAGGCCGACCTGATAATCGTGCTCAAAGACGGCCAGATCGTCGAGCAGGGTACCCACGACGAGCTCCTAGCGTCAGATGGCATCTACCGTGATATCTACGACCTCCAGCTTCAACCCCAAGAGGAATTGTTGTTGGATGCTTCTTTACCCCCCGACCCCGGCAGCCCCAGACTCGCTGCTGACACAGGAGATGACGACTGATGAGAGCAGCAGGACCAGGAGGCGGAGTCGGCGGCATGATGGGTGGCATGCGGGGCATATCCGCTGGCGGAATGAACGTCGCCGACATGGACAGCCTTACTGACGACAGTCTCGTCGGTGCGGCATACGACCACAAAGTCGTCATGCGGTTGATGACGTACATCTGGCCCTACAAGCGGCATGCCTTCATCGCCTTGCTGGCAGTGCTGGTCTATACCGCTGGCAACGTGGCTGTTCCCTGGCTGATGCTGAAGGGCATCGTCTGGGCGATCGAGCCGGAAAACGTCAACCGGTTGCATATTATCGGTCTGGTCTTCGGGGCCGTGACCATAGCCCATTTCGGGGCTAATTACGTCCAATTTGTCTACATGCCCAAGGTCGGGCAGGGGATTCTCTATTCCCTGCGGACCGGCATGTTCAACCACCTGCAGGAGCTATCGCCTTCCTTCTTCCACCGCACCCCGGTGGGCCGGATCATGTCCCGAAGCCAGAGCGATGTCCTCCAACTTCAAGAGACATTTGAGCTGATTGTCCAGAGCTTTTCCGACGTCCTCAGCCTGGTTGGAATCATCGCATTCATGATGTGGATCGACTGGCAATTGGCCTTGATCAGCATGAGCATCTTGCCGGTCTTGTTCTTCGTGCTGATCTACTGGCAGAAATTCGCCCGGCACTCCTTCATGCGCATACGCCGGGCCATCGCCATGGTCAACGGCGAGTACAACCAGAACATCACCGGGGTCCGGGTGGTCGAAAGCTTCAACCGGCAGGAAGCCAACATGGAGCACTTCGACGACCTGAACAGCGAACACCTGAACGCCAACCTGGAAGCCAGCCGGTACTCTGGAGCGCTCCAGCCCTTCGTGGAATCCCTGATGGGAATCGGAATGGGCTTTGGAGTCGTCTTGGTGGGCGGGATCATGGTCAAGGGCGGGGACCTGGAATGGGCGGTGCTACTTGCCTTCGCTCTCTGGATCCAGCGGTTCTTTGAGCCGGTGCGCCACCTGACCATGCAGTACAGCCAGCTACAGCGCGCCATGGCCGCCGGAGTGCGTATCTTCGAGGTCTTGGACCTGAAACCCGAGGTGGTGGACAAACCAGACGCCATCATACTGCCTGAGGTCAAAGGCGAGATCAGGTTCGAAGATGTGAATTTCCGATACGTCACCGACGTTGACGTCTTGAAAGAGGTAAACCTCCACATCAAACCAGG
The DNA here is from genome assembly GCA_963693555.1 of Dehalococcoidia bacterium. GTDB lineage: Bacteria > Chloroflexota > Dehalococcoidia > Lucifugimonadales > UBA3495 > UBA9611. The sequence continues at coordinate 3,003 of CAVOAA010000179.1, forward strand.
GGAGAATGTGGCGTTGGTCGGCTCTACTGGGGCCGGCAAGAGCACGTTGGTCACTCTGATACACCGCTTTGCCGACGTTACCAACGGCCGCATCACGGTGGACGGGCATGACATACGAGACGTTACCCGGCATTCCCTGGTCAGCCAGATGAGCATGGTGCTACAGGAGCCCTATCTGTTCTCGGGCACCGTGGCCGATAACATCCGCTACAACGACGAGAATATCTCCGACGAACAAGTCGTGACCGCTGCCACAACAGTCGGTGCCCACGATTTCGTCATGTCACTTGAAGACGGCTACGATACTATCCTGGCCGAACGGGGCATCAACCTGAGCGTGGGGCAGCGTCAGTTGCTCAACTTCGCACGGGCCGTGGTCGGCGATCCGAGGGTGATCATCCTGGACGAAGCCACCGCGAACATCGACACCCACACCGAGGTTTTGATTCAGCGGGCTTTGCAGAAGGTGTTGGCCGGCAGGACCTCCATAGTCATCGCTCACCGCCTGTCCACGGTTCGAAACGCCGACAACATCGTGGTATTGGACCAAGGCAGACTGGTGGAGATGGGCAGCCACGAAGAATTGCTGGCCAAGAAAGGCGGATTTTACGCCCGGCTCTACGCAGTTAACTATGGCCTCGACACGGACGACGATGACGGGGAAACGCAGCAGGGCGGCCCATCGATGGCCCCCGCGCCAGCCGACGACTAAGCCCTCAAACCCAAGCTAAAAAAGAAAAGGCCCGCTTAACAGCGGGCCTTTTCTTGATTCGCTTTCCCGGCCGGAAGATTCTGCTTCGCCCGGTGTTCTTGCAGATAGAAAGGGCGGGTTAGAAACCCGCCCCTACGTTTTTCCCGAGGGTTTGGGTATGAGAGGTCGGTTACCCTTCGCCTTCTTCGGCGGGAGGGACGCCCTCTGTGAGGTAACGCTCCATGGCCGACTTGAAGATACTGTAGGGTTGGGCGCCGGTGAAGATCAGGTTGCCCACTAGGAAAGTGGGAATGCCGCTGATGCCGTACTGAAGCGCCTCTTGGTATTGGCCCATAACCGTCTCAGCGTAGGTCTTATCTTCCAGACCTTTGACCATCTCGTCGGCGTTCAGGCCGACCTCGTGGGCCACCTTGTGCAGCACTTCAAGCTCGCCAAGGTCCTGTCGGTCTTCCCAGAACGCCTTGTAGGCGGCGTGGTGGAACTCCAAGAACTTGCCCTGTTGTTGGGCGTACTCCGTGGCCTCTAGGGCGTACAGAGTGTTGGGAGTCCGGCCCGGCGGTTTCATGACCAGGCCCGCTTCGCTAGCCTGGCCGCGCAGGGGTTCTGAAAGCTCGTCGGCCGTCTCACCGGGACGCGGCGGCCGTTCGGCGCCTTCCTTGGGTGTGTCCGGGCGCAGCAGGTAGGCCCGGCCCTCGACAGATATCTCGTACTCGTTCGCCAACTTGTCGACCCGCTCCAGGCCGACGTAGCACCAGGGTCAAATATAGTCGAACCAGACCGCTATACGGACTGGTTCGTTGTCTTTCTTGATAGTCTGAATCTCTTCTGGCATCAGGCCCCTCCTACTGGGCACGGCATAGCGCCGGCCAAGAATGTATGGGATTGGATCAATGTGCTAACAGGGTATCACCGATAATCAGATGCACACCACGGGACAACGGTGCTTAAGACCGATTAAGACCTTCTAGCAGTTCACCCAACTCAGATAGGCTGGAGATGGTGGGGCAATCAACGCCGTTGGCACCGTAACCGCTGCGGTCGATCAGGACGGCTCTCATACCAACGCTTTGGGCGCCCATGACGTCGGAACGCACTTGATCTCCGACGTGTAAGACTTCTTCGGGCGCGGCATTGACCCGCTCCAAGGCCGCCATGAAGATGGGCGGATGGGGTTTCTCGATCCCAACTTCTTGTGAACCCACCGCGAAGTCCAGGTACGGCGCCAGCCCGACCCGCTCGCAAAGCTCATCGACGTCTCGGCGAAGATTGGTGATGATCCCGATTTTATAGCCCGACTCGCGTAATTGCTCCAATGCAGGGACAGTATCATCGAAGGGAATAAAATCTTTGGGAACGGACATGGCCATTTTCCAGACTTGCCGGGCCAGGTCCAAGGAGACGGGGATACCGGCGGTTTCCAAGATCAGCTGCTCGTAAAGGCTGAAAAACTCGAGCCGTTCTTCGTCCGAGCGCTGGGAGAGGGGGCGTTCTTCGTTCTCCTGGTTGAAGAGCACATCGGCTACAGCGTAACCGTGGGTGATGTCATCTTCTTTGACGGTCAGTCCAAGTTCGTGGCAGGCGGCCTGCTGTATCTCCTCCAAGGGAGGCCAGAAGCGGACCAGGGTGTTGTAGAAGTCAAAGGAGACCGCTTTGATCATCAGCACATCAAGGGGGTTCGGGGTCAAACACGCGGTACACGAACCGCCACCGAGAATACAACGGGTCAATCTGAAGCGAGGGCATTCTAGCACAAGCCGAGCCTGAAGGAAATCTATTCTGGCCGTGGGGCAGCGATACTCCAGGTTCTGTTCTATCTCAACATCGGGGTTGATGCTAAGGGCTGATCATCGGGGCAGACCGTCAGGGCAGGAGCGGAGTTTTTATGCCACCCGACGGTTACGATTATCCCCCTCTGGCCTTGCGCCTGCTTGGCCCAATGAGTATGCTGAGTCAACTGTCCGTAGGGGGTAGTTTGATGATAGTGGCGGTTGGCACAGACCACGCCGGTTTTGAATTGAAGGGCGAGATTGTCCGGTGGCTGAAGTCACAAGGACACCAGGTAAACGACGTGGGAGCCTATGAATTCGACGCCAACGACGATTATCCCGATTTTGCCGTCGCGGTGGCCGATGCGTTGCTCTCAGGCGGCTCCGAGAAGGGCATCGTGCTCTGCGGGAGCGGCGTCGGCGCCTGTATCACGGCCAACAAGGTCAAGGGCATACGGGCCTGCCTCTGCCACGACACCTACTCGGCGCGCCAGGGCGTGGAACACGACGACATGAACGTGATCTGTATCGGTGGGCGGATAATCGGGGTCGACCTGGCCAAGGTCGTCTTGGAGGCATTCTT
>CAVOAA010000180.1:0-6057 GCA_963693555.1 Dehalococcoidia bacterium
AGGGTAGGCGGTAATGATCAATCATGAAAAGGCCATTGAGACCCTGCGACTTAAGGGCCACCGGCTAACTCCTCAGCGTCTGATAGTTCTGTCGACGATTGCGTCAGGCGACGGACACATGGGTGTGGACGAGGTATTCCAGGCCGCCAAGAAAGCCTATCCATACATGGACATCGCCACGGTCTACCGGACCCTGCGCCTGTTCAAAGGACTTGGCGTGGTGACCGAAGTTGCCATTGGCGACCGGCTGCATTTTGAGCTAACCGACCCTGACGGACACCACCACCACATGGTCTGCCGTGCCTGTAACGGCGCGTTTAACCTCAGCCCCCACTACTTGGCTGAATTCCGCGACACTCTGAACAAAGAGTTTGGCTTCGAACCGGACCTAGAGCATTTCGCGGTCAGCGGCGTCTGCGCCAAGTGTCAGGAAGCCGGCGTGATTCCCAATGGTAACCAAGCCTAGATGCAGCGTTTATCCATCGGACCGAAACTCTGGGCATTGCTCGTTCTGGCACTGGTCATCAGCGCCTGTGGTGGCAGTACATCAGAGTTATCTCAAAACGATGGTCAAAACACCAGCCAACAAGACGACCGGCTGAGGGTGGTGACCACCGTTTCGCCCATTACCAACATCGTTGAGAACATCGGAGGCCCACGGATACGCCTGGAAGGAGTCGTGCCCGAGGGCGTGAATTCCCATACCTTTGAGGCGACGCCGTCCATGGCCAAGTTAATGGCCCAGGCGGACCTGATCATCATCAATGGCCTATTCCTGGAAGAACCGACTCTGGCCTTAGCCGAGTCCAACAAGAGAGACGAAGCGGTGATCTTGTCTCTCGGCGACCAGACGGTTTCGCCCGAAGAATGGCAATTCGACTTCACATTCCCGGAGTCGGCGGGGCATCCCAATCCCCACCTCTGGCCCGACCCGAACCTGGGGCTACGCTACGCCGAGCTGGTCAACGAGCAACTTGCTGTCATGGACCCGGCGAACGCCACGTATTACGCGGACAACCTGGAGCGCTTCCGCGGTAAGGTGGCAGCGATGGACCAGGCCATCAGGGTCGCCGTGGCATCGGTCCCCGAATCCAACCGCAAGCTGCTGACCTACCACGATTCTTGGGCTTATTTCGCCAGACAATACGGCATGGAAGTGATCGGCGCGGTCCAGCCTTCGAACTTCTCCCAGCCCTCGGTTAGAGAGGTTGCCAAGCTGATCGATCAGATCAAAGAGTTGGAGCTACCTGCCGTGTTCGGTTCCGAAGTGTTCTCCAGCGACGTTTTGGAGGCCATCGCCAGCGAGGCCGATGCCCAGTTCATTGACGACCTGGCCGATGACGACCTACCCGGAAAGCCGGGAGACCGGGAACATACCTATCTGGGTCTCCTGCGGCAAAACATGGCAGCAATGATCCCGGCGCTGGGCGGGGACGCCAGTTCAATGACGGGCCTGGATATCTCAAACGTGTTTGACGGTGACAGCGGGGCCGTTTACCCGCAGTAGAGGGAGCAGGATATGTATCTTCATCCAAGATTACTGGCATTGGCCATAGGCGTTCGGTGGCGCATATTTCTTGCGGCCCTAGTTGGCATGTTGGCCGCCGCCGCTGGAATCGCACGCCTGGCCGTGGCCGCAGTGGTTATCGTGAAGATCATCCATGAAGGAGCGGCTTTCAACACCCTGCTCTGGCCCATAGTGGCCATGGCCGGCCTGATTGTCGTGCGGAGTGGCCTGCAGTACCTCCAAGAAGTGATCAGCCACCACACCGCCAGTATTGTCAAAGTTGCCTTGCGGGAGAGGCTTTACCAGCACTGTCTGGCCCTGGGCCCCGGCTACTTCGATCAAAGCCGCACCGGCGATGTGCTGATGTCACTGGCCGAAGGCGTCGAACGACTTGAAGCCTTCTTTGGCCGCTATCTTCCTCAGATGATCGTCGCTGCCCTTGCGCCCGTATTGATCTTCGCTTTCATGGCCATCATCGACTTCCGTACCGGGCTGGTCTTCCTGGCCTTTGCCCTTTTGACCCTGGTGCTGCCCAATCTGTTCCACCGCTGGAACCGCCGGAGCAGCATGGCCCGGAGAGACGCCTATGGGGCGTTGGGCGCCGACTTCTTAGACGCAGTCCAAGGCCTGCCCACCCTGAAAGCCTTCGGTCAGAGCAGGGCACGCGGCGAACTGTTGGCTGAGCGCGCCCGGGCCTTGTTCCGCACCACCATGGGCGTGTTGGCCGCCAATAGCGCCACCAGCGCCCTGACCATCCTCGGCATGGCTGCCGGGGCTGCGGTAGCGCTGGCCTGGGGCGCCGTGCGGGTCAGCAACGGTGACTTGGAGTTGCGGCCGCTGCTCATCGTGCTGATGCTGGGAGTCGAGATATTCAGGCCCCTGCGAGAACTGGTCCAGCTGTACCACGACGGCATGATCGCCATGTCGTCGGCTGAGGGCATCTTCGACATCATGGACGCGCCTGTGGAAGTTAACGACGCTGCAACAAGTTCGGTCACATTGGACCTGCCCCCCGAGATCACGTTTGAAGCCGTCGATTATGCCTACAGCAGCGGACGCCGTCCGGCCCTCCATGACCTGTCATTCACTTTGAACGCCGGCGAGACCTTGGGCCTGGTTGGCCCCAGCGGCGCGGGTAAGTCCACCATCGTCTGGTCGATACTGCACTTCTTCGATCCACAGAGCGGGCGCATCCTGCTGGGCGGGACCGATATCCGGGAGATTCCCCTCAGCCAACTGCGGGACCAGGTCGCCGTGGTGACCCAAGACACCTATCTTTTCCATGGTTCCGTGGCGGATAACCTGCGGTTCGGCGGACCCAACGCCACCCAAGACCAGATGGAGGCGGCAGCTAGGTCGGCCAACGCCCATGATTTTATCAGCCACCTGCCCCAGGGTTATGACACTGTGGTCGGCGAGCGGGCAGTGCGGCTGTCCGGCGGTCAGAAGCAGCGAATCGCCATCGCCAGGGCCCTAATAAAAGACGCACCCATCCTGGTGTTGGACGAGGCTCTATCCAGTGTGGATGCGGAGAATGAGGCCGTGATCCAGCAAGCCTTGGACGTTCTGATGGAAGGGCGGACCACCCTGATCATCGCCCACCGTCTTTCCAGCGTGGTCAAAGCCGACCGCATAATCGTGCTGGAAGATGGAAGGCTGGTCGAGTCCGGCGATCACCGTGAGCTGGTTGCTGCCGGTGGCGTCTACGCCGAGCTGATGGCCCAGCAGCAAGCTATCGAAAGCGAAGCCAGCGACGAACAGACCGTCGGCCAGGCGACTGCACATGACCACGACGCTCCGGCCCATTCGGCCGTCCAAGACGCAGCAGCGTTTGTGCCCCAACCAGCCCACCAGGGTGAGGGTCATCACCACCATGCCACGCCGTCCGCCGGACACGCCGCTACCGCCTCTACGATCGGCTTTCTGACCGTCTGGCGCAGGCTATTTGGTCTCGTGCAACCTTGGCGTGGCCAGTTGGCCCTGACGTTTTTGTTGGGACTGGCCCACCATAGTTCGATAATTGGGCTTAGCGTGGTCAGCGCCCTGCTGGTAGGGCAGGTGATAACCGGCGGTGATCTTACGGTGCATCTGTGGCTGTTGGGGGTGTTTGTGCCCGTCGCGGCGTTCTTCACCTGGGCCGAGTCATGGATCGCCCACGACCTCGCCTACCGGCTGTTGGCCGAGATGCGCGTTGACCTCTACAACAAGCTGGACCCGCTCACTCCGGCCTACATGGTGCGCCGGCGCTCCGGTGACCTGGTCAGTGTCGTCGGCGGCGACGTGGAGCTGGTAGAGTTCTTCTTCGCTCACACCATCACGCCAGCCTTTGTCGCTATCTTGGTTCCTGCGGGAGTGCTTGCCACGCTGGCCTTCGTTGCCTGGCCCGTGGCCTTGGTGCTGTCGCCCTTCCTATTGGCGGTGGCGATCAGCCCATTCATGGCCCAGAAGCGGTCCGAGGGATTGGGTGACGAGTTGCGAAACCAGTTGGGCGACGTTCACGCCCACATGGTGGACAGCATCCAGGGCATGCGGGAGATATCCGCCTTCGGACGCGGCCCGGCCCGGACCAAAGAGATGGTCGACAACAGCTGGAAATTTGCCCATTTCCAACTTCGGTTCCTGAAAGAAAGAGCGTTCCAGATCGGCTTTATAGAGGGCATGACCGCGCTGGGCGGACTGGCCGTCCTGACCATGGGCGTTTGGCTCATGACCCAGGGCGACATCACCCGACCCCAGTTGATCCTGTCGGTGATATTGTCCGTGGCTGCATTCGCGCCGATCGCGGACATTGCTCGGACCATCAAGCAATTGATGGAAACCCTAGCGGCGGCCCGGCGATTGTTCGCAGTGCACGACGAGCCGGTGCCGGTGGTTGACGGCCCGGGCATCGAACTCCACCAGAATGGCTCAAGCAGCTCACCGGCCCTCAGTTTCGACCATGTAGGCTTTTCCTACGGAGTTGGCGAAGCCCAAGCGCTGCACGGTGTGAGTTTTGATGTTGAGGCCGGCCAGACCGTGGCCTTGGTAGGCCGATCCGGCGCGGGCAAGACCACCTGCGCCAACCTGGTCATGCGGTTCTGGGATCCGGGGGAAGGGCATGTGCGCCTGAGCGGCCACGACCTGCGTGACTTCGAATTGGAAGACCTCAGACGGCAGATTGCCCTGGTCTCCCAGGACACTTACCTGTTCAACGCCAGCATCCGCGACAACCTCAAGCTGGGCAAGATCGAAGCCACCGAAAGCGAGATCGAGGAAGCGGCCCGGCAGGCCAACGCCCACGACTTCATCGCCGCTTTCCCCGATGGCTACGACACCCTGGTCGGCGAACGAGGTATGCAGCTCTCCGGTGGGCAGCGCCAGCGAATAGCCATCGCCAGAGCCTTGTTGAAGAACGCCCCGGTGCTGATCTTAGATGAGGCCACCTCCCATCTGGATGCCGTCAACGAACGTCAGGTCAGGCAGGCGCTGGAAACACTGATGGCCGGCCGGACCACGGTGGTGATCGCCCACCGGCTTTCGACCATCAGGGACGCCGACCGAATAGTGGTACTGGACAATGGCCATGCGGTGGAGCAAGGCAACCACCATGACCTGCTGGCCAGCCACGGCTTGTACTCCCAGTTGGTGGCGACTCAGCTCGTCAGCACGACAGCCGGAGTGGAGGATAACGGCCACCACGGCGAAGATCACGGCGACCACCAGTCAGGACCATTGCCAGGCATGCCGGAGGTCGACCCGCACCACCATCATTAGCCAAACTTAAGCATCATAGACGGGGGCTGAAACGCCCTCAGAAAGGATAGAAACAAGGTAAAACATGCTACACCCGATGCCCCATCAGTCCGGGTCTGGAGAGCCCATAGTTGAGATTAAAAACGTCACCTGCGGTTACGAGAAACAGCGGGTGCTGTCAGACGTTAGCCTGACCGTTATGCCGGGCGACTTTGTGGGCCTGCTGGGCCCCAGCGGCTCCGGCAAGACCACCCTTCTGCGCACCGTGTTGGGGGCCGTGGACATCTACGAAGGTGAGGTGCTGGTCAACGGCGTCGCCACGTCTAAAAAACAACCCAGAGTCGGCTACGTGCCCCAGTTGGAGACCATCGACTGGAACTTCCCCGTCACCGTGCAAGAAGTGGTGATGATGGGCCGCACCATGGAGAACCGGCTCTTCCCCTGGTACCGCAAAGAAGAAAAAGAATTGGCCGCCCATATGATGGATCGTCTGGGCATCTTGGGATTGGCCAACCGGCACATCCGTGAACTCTCCGGCGGGCAGCAGCAGAGGGTCTTCCTGGCCCGGGCCTTGATCAGCAGCCCCCAATTGCTGCTGTTGGACGAGCCTACATCGGGAGTGGACATCAAGACTCGAGACGACGTGATGCATCTGCTCCACGACCTCAACCACGACGGCGTGACCATCATCATCACCACCCACGAGATCAACGCCGTGGCCGTACACCTGCCCTGGATCGTGTGTCTGGCTGGCCGGATACTGGCTGAAGGGCCGCCGTCAGAAGTGATAACGACCGAGGTGCTGCGCCTGACCTACG
>CAVOAA010000181.1:0-6047 GCA_963693555.1 Dehalococcoidia bacterium
TTCCTGGATCACGACCATCTGACTCTGGTTTTTCAATATCTGGAAATGAGAATCGGCGACCGATTTGGCGCTATCGGAAAACTCGCCTAACTTTAGCCGCTCTAGCAGGAAGGTACGGATCATATGGATGCCGCTGATCGTTTCTACCGAGTCGGCCTGTAAGCCGGTCTCGCGCAAAGTACGAACGGCGCCCAGTTTCTTGGCTTTGGAAACGTGGTATTGGATACCAAGTGACATCAGGACTGCCACCGCGACCGCCACAACGGTCAATAGCGGGGAGATTAAGAATGCGGCCGTCAGATAGGCGATCACGACACCGAGACTGGAGATGATGTCCGTGATAACCATGAACGCGTTGCCGGCCCTCGTTGGCTGGGTGGTGAGCACGTCGGACAAGATACCCAGCCTTTCATTGTGAAAATAGCTGAGGTCAGCACTGAGCAGCCGCTGCATGTCTCTCTCACGCATCCACCGGGTCAGGTCCACCTGGGCTTTGGCCACCATGATCAGCCGCACGTATTTAAGTATCGATATGACCAGGACCAGCGCGCCCAACGAGACCAGGAGTGATTCAAGGTTGAACGGGATTCCGATCCAGTCGTAGGCCGTGGCGAATCGCTGTGACACCCAATGTTCACTTTCACCGTCGGACGTCACCGCTTCCAATAGCGGCAGAAGCAGGCTCATGTTTAGCCCTTCCAGTACCGCGACGCTCAGGGTGACACTCACGATGAGCCAGAGAGAGCGAACGCGCCCGGGTTGGGCCTTTATGATCTTCCAAAATTCTGAGTACATTGGTTTCGCTACGCCGCCTCGGCGATCTTGTCGTGTCCCCAGGCGCTGCTATAACGTTCAGCAGCATCCGCCAAGACGGTTTCCCTGCTTTGACCCTCTCTGAAGCCTTCGATAAGCCATTTGAGATAGGTACCCATCCGCTCGGCGGCGCGGCCGTCGCGGAACGGGTCGATCTCGCGCAGCATCTCGCCCCAGTCTCCAAGGCCCGGCACCCCGCCCGGAGTGGACCAGTGGTCGGTACACGCCTCCCAAAGACTGTCCCAGTCGGTGAAGACCACTTTGCCTACACCCATCTTGTAGAAGGGACTGACGGCCCAGCCTTCACGGTCGAGCATGATGGTAGGTACGCCGGCCATCGCGGCATCAACCCCGGCAGACCCGGTATAAAGGCGGCCGTGGATCGCCAGGTCGGCGGCCATGGCAGCTTCGGCGGGAGGCCGTGATGCCCTGACCAGACCTCCCTCATAGACATAGCACCGGCCGGTGGCCTCTGCTTTTTCAAGCAATTCGGTGACCGGGCCCAACCTCCTCCGCAGGGTGTTGGGGTCTTTGGGTTTGATAAGGAGTCCGAGTGTTGGGTCGGCCAACGTCTTTTCCAGCAGGAATTCGTAATTGTCCCGCTCCCATTGGTGCTCGACCAGCCACCGCGAGTCTGCGGATGTATTGTCATCAAAATAAGACACCACCCGCTCGGCACCGTTCTCTTCCAATCCCCGCCGCAATTCTTTGGCGCTTTCCTTCAGCAGTGGGAACCGGTGATCTCCCAGGTAGCCGGTGATGACGCCGTATTTGAAATCTGAACCGGAGGTGCGGTACAGGTCCGCCGCCGCTTTGGAGTAGCAGAAGAACGCGTCGCAAAGGATGTTGAACATGTTGGACGGGACCGAGGCATGGGTCCACTGATAGATGGTGGACGCCCCGCCCAGTGCGTGGAGAGAGTCGGCCAGCGCGAAGTTACTGGGGGCGGTCGGCGCTCGGGTTACGAAGATTTTAGCGTTGAATCGACCGAATAATTCGGTCCAGTAGTTGGCGTTGCGGCCGTACTCGACCATCTGTTTTTTCAGCCAGGCCGATTCGCCTTTTGGACCCCAAGCGGTCGATTGGAATATCGGCGCATTGATGGGCACAGAGGCGGCCGGTAATACCGGAATGTCAGGCTCGGTGGCGGCGCTGGCGTGTTGGGCCACCGCCGAGAACCCGTGGCTTTTCAGGTCTCCCCATCTCTGGGCATCCAGTGGGGCCGACGCAACCCCGGCGGTCAAGATGATCTGCTCTCCTTGCAGTTCAGATTGCTGCCAGAAGAATAGATCGGAATGGCGCTCCGGGCTGTCTAGCTCAAGCTGTCCGTGGTACTCCACGGCGAGCATTGGAGGCATACTGGCCCCGTTCGTTCCAATGGCGCCGGTTTGGCCGCCGGAGGATGATGCAGCGCCGTTGGTCGACGTGGTTGCAACTTTAGGAATGGGACTCGACTTAGTGAACCAGGTCCCGGGGCGGCGAAGTCGATTGGCGATCCTGGAAAGAGAACGTAGCGCGGGGACTGATCTTGGATCGAATTCCCTTCTGACCGGGACGATTGACATGTTCAGTCCGGCGGCGTGGTTGTTGACCGCGTATTGCCAGGGGCGGCGGGGCATGAATATAAGGCCAGGTCTGTCGGACGGGCCATTCTGTCGCAGCTTCCAGGCGCATACATGAGTCACGTAGAGCGCACGCCAGATACTCCCCCTCCCTGCGCCCAATGACCCTGCGATATTCTGAGCCAGATACTTTGGCAGCCCAGCCGGCAGTCCGGGTGTGTCGGCCAGGTCTTTGAAGAAGCTGCTGGAGGAGATCTCCAGGTGCAGGGCGGCTTGGTCCAGGTATTGGACCCGCAACCGTGCCTGAAGACCCTCTTCGTCCCGAACTCCGACCAGATGGAATTCCAATTCCTGAATCTTGACGCCGGACATCCAGGCCGTCATCTTGGCGACGGTTTTAGCGCACCCGGAGCCGTCGATTACGTAGCACTCTCTAGACTTATCTCTGGAGACGAGCCGACGCCACATCAGTCTGGGTAAGACCGATATAAGCCAGGAATCGATTGTTAGGTTCTCTACGAAATACATAGTAGTTGTTTAAGCATGGATTGACCGGAGTGCACTACGAAAATGGGATGATACCGTAATATCAGTAGGTTCCGAATTATGATACGAACCGCCAGAGCATGCTAAATGACTTTGGCCTAATCGCTAGTGCTCAATCGGGTAAGGCGATGGAAAATCTTGTTGCGTATGTTGATGAACGGCACCGGGACACGAGTGATATGGTTCTTGCGAAGTGTCCAACCGATGTGATAGCGGTACCACGGGCATACCTTGTCGATCAGGTGTTCGTCCTTTTCAGACCAGGGGTACTGGTAGAACTCTGTCCGTTCACCTCCCACCAGAACTTTAAATTCCCTATTGCAACAATAGAAAAAGTTATCCTCTTCGAAATGATTACGGAAAAATTCGAAGTACCTTTCGATCGCCGGAATCGTCATTTCTCCCATCGAAGATATGTTGACGGCCCCGTGGAATTTGAACTGATCCAGCATGTCCAGATTCTCGGTGGGGCAATAGACGAAATCAGCATTGTTGGGGTCAACCAAGTTATCAACCAAGACGTGTGCGGAGTCTGGGTACGCTTTTCCGCAGTGATAGGACTGGAACAGCAACGTCCTGCCCAGATCCACCAAGAAAATCGTGGAACTTGGGAATACCGCCTTGAATAACGCGGCCAACACCCCGAACCCATCACCGATCATGAGAAAGCGCATCCGGGTGTTCTGCATGTCTTCTGGAATGTTTCTCTTTAGCAGGTCGACAGTGCAGGATTGTCGAAAAACGTCAGACGTCGGGTCGAGCCCCATCGCCCGACTGACCTTTTGCGCTAGCCGGTGCATGTGATAAATCGATAATCTGTTCGACAAATGAGTCAAGTGAGACCAGATAGTTAACGAGTCCATCAACCGGTGACCAGGGCTAGACCATTTTGTCGTTCCGAATCCAAGGCCGGCTAAAGAAACTATGTTTCCGCTGTCATCGGTTTTGACTTCTGCCCTACCACCGAGTTCCGTCCAGTGAGACGAAATGAGTTCCGTGTTAGCGGCTGCATCTCCACTACCATAATACTTATTGGCCAAATAACGGACCACGTCTAAATTTGCCTGAGCAGTGTTCATTTTTTTAGTACCTCTGGTTTAAGACCGAATACCGCTCAGGCGCATTCGCATGTAGCGACAGGCCTAAATCACCCATCTGGGAGGTAATCAGAGGAATAACGGCCGTGGCCCGTCAATCCAGTAGATAGGAATACTTTCGTAGGAATTCGGCGCCTATACGGGCGGGGACTTGGTAGCCCTGGTCATTTGGGCTGTAACAGGAGTTGAACCGGCGTTGCAGTTCTTCATCCTCGTATCCGCCAACCCAGATGCCTTTCAATCTTTGGTCCATCTCGCGAGTCACCGCGGAGATTTCTTCAGAGGTGGCTAGGACAGCGTCGATGCCGTCTCGTTCATAAGCGTCCTGGTACATGTAGGACGGGGCAGCTTTGATCGACTCTCTGAAGGTCATGTAGCGCTGCTCGGATTTGATCCATAGCTTGGGAGGGATGAATAGGTCACGAAGGCCCGGAGGCCGCCAGCCAGCAGGTGAGTTGTCGATCAGGACCACCGGCCGGTCGAACGCTTCACTGACCCAAAATATGCCTGAGCCGCCAGAGACGGTGAATTTGCAATTGCCCAACAAGAAAATGTCGCCAAATTCACTGCGATTGACTGTCGAGTAGTCGATGATCTTCTCGTGTAGGTTTCCTGGTAGAGGGTTGCTTACCACGCTCCCCATGCGCAGCGTGTACTGGTCGTTCTCCGCGCGGTCGGCGGCCATCTGGAGGTAATTTTCGACTTCTGGGTTGCGGATATAGGTGTCTTCCCGCCCCTCTGTGTTGGGATGACGGGCCACGCTTTCTTCCGCCAGTACGACCTGCTGATAATATGCGGCGTCCCTCACGCCGAAGCAGATGTACTCTGCGCCTTCCGGGACACCCATTGCTGCCAAGACCTCGCGGCCTTTCCGCCTCTCGCCGGGTAGAAAATCGAGCGATGGCTGGCCGCCGATGTAGCTCGGGTAGGTGTTTTCCACCACCAACTGTAGAGTCACTGCCATCGGAGAATGGCCGATCAGCAGTAGAGACCGAATCGCCTGGAAAATCTTACGCATCATGGGACGGGAGTCATCCAGGAGCCAGGTCTTTCGACCGTACATCAAGGTCATCTGTTCGTTGGGCGATAGCCCCGGATTGATGATTATCACCAGCGGGTTAGATACGCCATCGATCTCAAGTTGTCTCAAGAACGGCTCTATGTAGCCGATCATGATGGAGATCCTGCCCTTGCCGTTCAAAGCCCCGATCCGGACCGGGCGGCCGCGGCTGATGAGGTGGAGTAAGACCCACAAGACTGCGATGACAGCCCGGCCCAAGAAGAACCAAGCCGCCGCCTTGGCCCAGCGGCGAAGTCCACGCCTGCTTGTGAGCGTCAACTGGCCAGCATTGCCAGTTGCCATCGTGTCACTCACCGGTGTCACTCACTAATCGTGCCCGGCGTTATTCGCAAAATAGGTGGCGATCAAATGGTTCATCGCCAGGTGGGCGTCCTCGATATAGGCGTATTTGTCAGATGGCACCACCACGGAAACATCGACCATCTCTGCGACCTTGCCGCCGCCCATGCCCAAGAACCCGATGGTGTGGATGCCCGTGTCCCGAGCCGTCTCCACCGCCTTCACGATGTTGGCCGAGTTGCCGCTTCCAGATATCACGACTAGAACGTCTCCCTTCCGGCCCAACACTGATAACTGGCCGGAGAAGATCTCATCGAAGCCCACGTCGTTACCGAAGGCGGTCAGCAATGGGACATTGTCGGTGAGGGCGATGATCCGAAAACTGCGCCCGCCGTTCTGGGCGACCGTTTTCATAAGGTCTGCAGCCATATGTGATGCGGTGGAAGCACTGCCGCCGTTGCCTGCAATCAGTACCTGGCGGTCCTCGGAGCGGGCCTGTTCTAGCATCTTGATGGCTTCCGCCAGCTTATCGGCCGGCATGGCGGTCAGCACCGATGCGAGACCGTCCAGGTGTTTCACTACGAAATCGGCGGGGTCGGTTGAGGGGGCCACTGGCGACTAGACCTCCACCTGCAATATTTGGGGCTCGGCCTGGGATTTGGCAGAACT
>CAVOAA010000182.1:0-6036 GCA_963693555.1 Dehalococcoidia bacterium
ATTATTTTGCTTTGGGAACGTGGCCTGTCACAAAAATCCCAGATTTCCTGGGAAAGCTGATCTCGAAGGGACGGTAAAGGTTTCAGAGGAACCACAATAGTGTGCCCAGGGTTGCCGTCCACTCTTTCTCCTGTCTGGAATTCAAGGCAGGATTCGTATCTCTCTAGAAATCTCCTCAGCCTGGTAACTAAAACGCCGCCAATGCCGGTCGAGCCGTATCCATGCACTATGTCGAGTCGGACGGCGTCCTTGCCGGCTTCGCTAAACGTTTGATTATAGAATTCGATGAATGAGGCTTCTGCTTCAGCCCAGGTTAGACCGTGGAGGTCCAGGGTGTGTAGATTGGGTTCGCGCATGGTCATCTCAAAAAAGATAAAAGTGAAAGAACTATCTTTGTCCGTAGACTATCATCCGTGGCGTTACAGGAGATCAGACCCGTCACCAGAGGCCCCAGACAAACTTCAGGCCGCGTCAGCGGCCTCTTTGTTGCCCAATATTTAATTTGGACGTAGCATCCCAGAAAACATCCATCTAGTAGGAGTCGGCTGAAATGCCAGAGGACTTTGCGGGCCAAGATCTGTCCGGTAAAAACCTGGTAAATGCCATGATGGATAATGTCAAGTTGTTCGGCTCTATCGGTGGTTACTTCCGCGGTGCTTATGATGTCCCAGGCGGCTACTGTCAGGCAAAGGCCGGACGGGTTTGCCTGGGGGATTAGGAATCATCGAAACCTGAAATCCCGGCAATCACCGTCCACAGTTCTAAGCTGAGTTCCACGCTCTCGAAGAAGAACCCTGCGGCCCATGGTCAGGACCTTGGTGCTCCCGCTGCCGATCCCCATACCCTCTAAGTACCCCACCCCCTATGGGTTCCCAATGGGGGTGTCGATGGAACAAGAAGAGCCACCTCGTTGGAGGTAACTTTCTAATCTTTGGCTCAGATGAGGAGAGTTTTGAGTCTACCTAGGGTCTCAGGTACCTGCGCCTCCCAGCCGAAACGCTGGCGACCGGCGCATTATGAGGCCGATCACGGCTGCGGACAGCACCGCCGCAGCCAGGTACAACAACCCCACTGCTGGGAATCCTCCCAGTGACAGCATAAGCCCCCCGGCAGAGGCGCCCACAACGCCACCAAGCTGATTGCTTGTGGAGAACATCCCGCCTGCCGTACCTCTAGATTCGCCGGCCAAGTGCATTATCAATGTCATTAAAACCGGTATTGAAACGGATACCAACGTCGATGCAACGAAAGCCATCGCGACTACTACCCAGGCGGACACGTCCAAAGCAAATAGAAGACCGACCGCCGCTCCACCGACAAGATTTATGCCGACCAACCAGTCGAACCTGCGAGCCCGGCCCGCAATGGATCCTCCGGCGAAGCTGCCAATCACCGCTCCCACGCCTATCAGTCCAAGTCCTGGAGCCGTGCTTGCCTCGTCCCAACCGTGGCTTTCGATCATGTAGGCAGCGAAGTAGGTCGTTAGCCCGATCAGCACCGTCTGCTGAGCGGAATTAGCAATGAGCACGTACCACGGCGCTGACTGACGGCCTATGACTTTGAAACGCTTGAAGAGATCGATGCTCTGGCCCAGACGCCTTTGGCCCGAGGGTAGCCGCAGCCAGAGCGTCACCCAGAGTGCCAGAGACAGACCACCGGTAACGTAAAAGGGCAATCTCCAGCCGCCCACAAAGCCAAGCAAGGCAATCACCGGCAGTCCCACCGCAACCCCAACCCAACTCGATGCGGTGATGAAACCGACGGCTTTCCCTACCTTTTGAGGCGGTAAGGTATCGGCCAACGCCGATATGATGGTCGTGGGGAGCATGGCTGATCCTACGCCGGTGATGAGCCGCGTGGCCAATAAGGAACCATAGCTCCATGCCATTCCGGAGCCCAAGATTCCCAAGGCCATTAGCATTAGCCCAACCAGGAGCACCGGCCGCCTTCCGTATGTATCCGAAATAGGCCCAACCAACGGCGCCACTATGCCCCAGGTTATGAACGTGGCCGCGGAGAGTTGTCCCGCCAAAGCTATAGAAGTGCCGAAATCGTCGGCCAACTCCACTAGGAGCGGACCAAGCATCAGCATGGAAGCCCTGACCAAAAACACGACGGCGGCAAATGAGAGAAGTGTCCACGACGAGACCCCTCGCTGTTGGATTGCGGTCAAAACTACTCCACTACGAACCCGAAGGCTCAGGTTTTACCTTCCCACTCATGGCCGCATCTATTACAACGCCATTCAGCGGTCTTGGTATTTCTGCTGTAGCCATAGGCTCCACATTCAGGGCAAAGCATCATCCTCGCCCCGTTTGCGGAGATTATCAGTACATTCAATGCAGGACTTATCACTGGACTCGGCAACCACACCACCACCGTCACCGGTACCCAACCCCGGTGTCTTCCCGATGGGGGTGTCGCTGAAACAAGAAAAGCCCCCTCAAACGAAGGGGCTTCTTTTCATCTTTGGCGCCGGGCAAAAAAGAGCACCTTAAGTTTGTCTGGGGCCTCCGGTGACGGGCTTTCCTAGGTTCCCCAATTTCCGGCTTCTTTTCTTCGAGCGATGGCGTCACTCACCGGTAAAACTTCGGCTTTGCCGATTAGCAACTGGTTACGCATCAAGGCAGTCACGGCATCAAAATCGTCCGCCTCTAAGAGAGTAAATACCCTATGAAGCGGTCCCGATATGTATACCCCCAACACCTTCACTTCATCATTTCCTTCAATCCATTTCAGTGCCTGTACCGCTTCAGCTGAATCTCTCCCCCCTTCCCTAGCTGGGCATGTCATATGATCGTGGTTGGCTGTAACGTGAAAAAGCATAATATCCTCCAAGCCTAAAATAGGGTTGATGAATACTAAGGGAAGGGCGTTTGGTTGTCGAACCCCAAGGGAACCCCAGGTTGGGGTAAAAATGACTGAAACCTAGCACCTAACTAGCCCACAGCATTGAGTTTGCCTAGGGACTCCGGTGATGGGCCGGCCGGCAATATTGCGGCAAGAATCAAACTCGATGAAACTGCCTGGATTTGGTGTGCATTGTCTGATATATCCCATTGGTACTCACTGTTCAATCACGGTGACCCATGGAAGGTGGCTTAAATGGCAAGAGGCCCACGGCCCGATTACGTCGACAGGAACATTTGGGCGCGTTTGAGATTCTTTGATCGTGACAAACGGTTGGATGTCGTCCACGAATTAGGAGGGGAGCCGTATGGGTTAGATGTGAAACTTACGGCCTCAGGCATCTTATTCATGATCTCGACCGAACAGATGTATGGCAATGAGGGAGAGGATATTTCTGGGGAGTTTTTCTTTAAGATGCTCCTCGACCAAAGCCTAGCCAAGAGCGTTGCCTACGCATTTGAGGTCCCTTGTGAAATGCCGGGAAAGACCTATGAAGGTTGGGGCCAGTTTGGCATAACTAAGCAGGACTTCGAACACAGCGTCAAAGGGCATGCCTATTCGATCGACATCGAAAAAGATAGCTGGTCCATACACATTCAGTTCTTACTTACAGACGAGACGGATGATGCAACCTCCCTTCAAAGTTACGTCGATCTTCATGTTTCTCACGATTTTGGTCGTTGCATAGGTCACTTGATCGCGGCTGCCTACGCCGTCCCTAGGTTGGAAGCCAGCTATAGGGGCGAATACCCAGGAGTAAAGGGAACCAAAGAACTTACCTTCTCCGCAGAGATCGCACACACCTTACTTAGTGACGAACCTCAAGAATAAAAAAGGCCACCGCTATGCCATTAAGAAAAGAGCAACCACCACAGGCCAGATCAGTTGGCGATGGTTTACCCTCCAATTGGACATATCTTCGCTATGTCCAGGGCTTCCCATTTATATCCAAACGAAGTGATGATCGAGAACGGGCTAGGACATTCCTTGAACCTCGAGTTATGGAGGTAATTGATCTTAAGCCCACACCTGAGGGCGGCCAGTACGCGGTTGCGTACACGATATTTATTTATCACCACTTCAAGAACCAGCGTTATTTTGGAACCAAATATTGGCACTACATGCCTACTCTCGTCACACACTCATATTCCAATACCGGACTCCAGAACTCCGAAGCACATGTTCTGCATGCCACGGGCGTTTCAAGATTGTTGCTATTGGCGGAGAGGGTTTCGACAACGACCCTGGCTGTTTCTATTGGCTAGGCCCGCACGAAAATTGCCCCAAGTTTCCTTACTACCCGGAATACGACATCGCCAAAATATTTGGCCATTTGCCTATAAAGGGCAATAGCCACCGGATAGCTAGCATGAGCTACCTAGAAGAAAGGTGGGTGGGTCTCTAAGAGTATCCTGTTACCTTTCATTCCGGAGCTGAAAAGGGCCACCGCACTATGCAAACGGTGACCCTTCGGTTAGAGGTATCTTGACGCTCCGGCTGACAATACCCATACCTTCTAAGTACCCCACCCCCGGTGGCTTCCCGATGTACCCCCTTCGATTAGTGCTCTACGATGCGGTGGCGATCTTGCCAACTTCTTCATATCTATCAAATAGCAAAGGCCCCGGTTTATCACCGGGGCCTTTTTGCGCTTGAAATTGATGCGATGTTAAAAATTGGTGGGCATTTGGTGGGCATTTCTCGGTGATCGACCTCTGCGATTTTCCGAAATCTACTTGATTTAGCTTCAAAACAATGGAGCCGGTGATGGGAATCGAACCCGCGACCTGCTGTTTACGAAACAGCTGCTCTACCACTGAGCTACACCGGCATGGCAGAAGAATATGGGATTCTAAGCAGCAATTATCTTAGCATACAGCCGTGCCTGTAGAACCCAAATTTAGTCCCTCTTCGTGACGCGCTCCCTGCTACCAGGAATAGCTCTGGCTGGCGATGTCAGCTCCCTCACGCATGGCGGCCAGCTTGAGCCATACGATGTCTTTGTCCACCCGGTTTGAGCCCGCTGAAGTGTCGAAGCCGCAGTCGGTGCCGGCCATCACCCGACGCGGGTCGCCGCCGGCCGCATCCACCGCCAGCCGCAGCCGGTCGGCCACCACCTCCGGGTGTTCCACGTAGTTGGTCTTAGTGTCGATCACCCCAGCCACCAGCAACATGTGCTCCGGCAGGGGGAAACGCTGGTAGACCTTGTACTCGTGGGCGTGCCTGGGGTTGGCCATCTCCATCACCAGCGCCCCGACATTGGCCTCGTAGACGATGGGGAGGATGTCTTCCAGAGGCACGTCGTAATGGTGAGGCCCCTCTGTGTTGCCCCAGCAGACGTGAAGCCGCACCTGCTCCCTGGGGATGTTGCGGATGGCGTGGTTGATGGCCCGGATGTGCAGCGCCACCACCTCTTGGAATACCTCGATGGGGTCGTCCTGGTAAGCCACATGGCGTTCCATGGCCAGGTCAGGGCAGTCCAACTGCAGCACGACCCCTCTGGCGGTGATCAGTTCGTATTCCTTGCGCATCTCTTCCGCCAGGGCCATGACGTATTCTTCGTGGGTGGCGTAGTGGGCATTGCCCAAAGTCAGGGCTATGATTCCCGGCGATGCGGCGCTCATGAACAGGTCTTGGTGGGCCGCATCTGAGCCGTTCACGCCGTTCAGCAGGCCATCCAACTCCCGTTCCGCCAGGTCTGGCCGCTGGTATTCCAGGGGGCCGGTGCACTGGGGCACGTCGCGCATCAACTGCACCACCCGGGGCCTGGCGATGTTCGGGAACTCGTTCTGGTCCTTGTGCCCACGTCTGGTCCACGAGCCGCCGAACCCTGACATGCGCTCGGTTACATAGGTGGAGAAGCTCGTGCGGGACTGTTCGCCGCTGTTGATCACGTCGACGCCAGCCTCGGCCTGTTTGCGGATCACCTCTAGTGTCGAGTCATCGGCCAGGCTGGTCAATGCCGACTGGTCCACCGATTCACCGCGCGCCACCGCTCCCAGGAGTTCCACCAGTCCGTCGGGACGGGGGAGGCTGCCGGTATGGGTAGTGAAGATTCGGCCTTCGCTGTGTTTCATGGTCTCTCCGTATCTTCCAGGGCTAATCGAACCGGCTAGGTCGGTTGTC
>CAVOAA010000183.1:0-5994 GCA_963693555.1 Dehalococcoidia bacterium
TCAGCGACTGGGCGAAGCGGTCAACGGTCACACGGCGGTTGGACATGGTGAACAGGTCGTCCATCTCCAGCATGGTCGGCAGGGCGGTCAGGCCGTCCCTCATGGGGTAGGGCTGTTCGTCGTTGACCCAGTCGCAGACGTAATCTATGCCAGCCTGGCGCAGCAGGTCGGGCGTCCTCTCCGACTCACCATAGTCGGTTCCGAACCAGCCTCGGGGGGTGGAGCCGGTGGCCTTTTCCATGGCCTCTATAGAGGAGCGGATGTACACCGTTTCGTGCTCCACTGACATCTGACTTGAGATCATCTGGCTGCCGGAGATACCGTGGGCGATTATCTCGCAGCCGCGACCCTGGCAATGCTTCACCAGATACGGATAGCCTTCTGCGGTCTGGGTGTCCATGGCCACGGTGGCCTTGATACCAAGGCTGTCCAGCACGTCCAACACCCGGAATATTCCCACCCGGTGGCCGTAATCACGGTGCGAGAACCGGGGGTAGTCCGGGAAAGGCCGAACGCCTAGGCCTCCGGCTTGGTCGGCGCTGAAGCTGCCTTCCGGCTGCTCCCATTCTGTGTGTTCCAAGGTAACGATCACGCACAAGGCAACCTTGGCGTTATTGGGCCAGCTAAGTTTGCCTCTGGTTGAAATCGGGGACCACTCGTGGTGCGGGTGGTCCATCCCTAGTCGTCTTTCAGCGGGCATGGGTACGTCTCCCGTTAGCTTAATCAGTGTTGGACTTTAGACCCTGTACTGCTTGGCGTGGTCCACGGCCTCGTCGTAGTTATTCTTGATGTAATACTCGGCGATGTCGTCTGCGGTGGTCATCCAAACGTCACTGTGGGACGTTATATAGCTGAGTATCTCGTCCAGGTATTTGATCCGGTGGGGCTGGCCGATCAGGAATGGATGAAGGGCGATACACATCACCCGGCCGCTCTCGGCGCCTTCCTTATATAGCTGGTCGAACTGCCGCTTGCAGATCTCCGCGAAATAATCGGCCTCGTAATTGACCCGGAATAACGGCGAGTCGTTCAGCTCGATTGAATACGGGACCGAAACGAGCTTCCCCGACTCCACGCTGATTGGCACTGGCTGATCGTCGTGCATCCAGTCGGTGTGGTAGATCAGGCCGGCCTCGGCCATCAGGTCGGGGGTGCGGACAGTGCCGGAGATGGCCGGGCCCAGCATCCCTTTCAACTGTTTGCCGGTCTGCCGTTTCAGTGTTTCTATGTTGTCCCGATAGAACTCCCGCTCCTCCTCTTCCGTATAGGCATAGAGGTAACGCGTGTTATAGATGCCGTGAGTCATGAAATCATAGTCGCGTTCCACCATGGCGTCGCGGATCTCCGGGAAGTGCTCCAGAACTGCCAGGTTCAATGACACACAACTGCGGATCTTGTACTGGTCCAAGACCTCAAGCATCCGCCAAAACCCGACCCGATTGCCGTAGTCCCGGTAGGAATACTGCTGCACATCGGGGTATGGCGTGCGGGGCCATGGGTCGCGGGGGCCATGCTTCAGAGGCATGTATTCGTAGTGTTCAACATTGGGTGCGATCCACAGCGCCACCCGTTCGCCGTTGGGCCATTTGATGGGCGGGCGCTCGATTATCGGGCTGTAATCTACTCGATGCGGAGGAAGGGACATGTTCTGGATGCCTCCTAGTTTGATGGCTCCGGCGGGAAGGTGTGCCCAGCCTAGGTGAATCGATATTCGCTGTCAAATTGCGGCCCAGACATTTGTGTGGAAGCCGGGTGTATCGAAGCCGGGATATGCCCGTGGCTCTGGTAAACCGGGAAGAGATAAAGCAAACTGTCGGCGAATCACATTGACGAATCTTTGCCAGGCGCTTGACGCCAGGAGGGAACGGGATGCCAGCCAGAACCGGTAAGCAATTCATCGATGGCCTGAGCGAAAGGCCGCCCAACATCTATATGTCTGGCCGGAAGGTGAAAGACGCGACCAAAGAGCCGGGACTGATGGGCGGAATCAAGACCCTGGGGCGCCTGTACGACCTGCAGCACGACCCAAAGGTCGGCAAAGACATGACTTACGAATCACCAACCACTGGCGACCAGGTGGGCATGTCGTTCCTGACCCCCAGGACCCACGAAGACCTGGACCGGCGTCATCAGATGATGCGCAACTGGGCCAAGATCACCTGCGGGATGATGGGCCGCACGCCTGACTTCCTCAATGTCAGCCTGATGTCCATGGCTGCGGCGAGTAAATTCTTCGGCCAGAACCGCCCTGAATTCGAACAGAACATCCAGAACTACTACGAGTTGGTCCGGGAGAAGGACCTGGTCTTGACCCACACGCTGGTCAACATCCAGCGGAACCGCTCGGGGGCTGCAACGGCCTTGGATGACTCTATAGACGTGGCTCTTTCCGTGGTGAAAGAGACCGACGAAGGAATAATCGTCCACGGCGCCAGGGTGCTGGCCACACTGCCCATCTCCGATGAGATCGCCGTCTACCCGGCCCGCTCCCACCGTCTGCCCACCGGCGCACCAGGCCGGACATCCTTTGCCTTCGCCATTCCCAACGACACCCCCGGCCTCAAGTTCCAGTGCCGGGAGCCCTTCGACCTCCAACGCTCCAGCTTCGATCACCCTCTGGGGTCGCGGTTCGAAGAGATGGACGCCCTGGCCTTCTTCGATAACGTGCTGGTCCCCTGGGAAAGGGTGTTCCTCTATGGCGACGTGGATATGTGCAACAACATGTCGCAGATAACGCACCAGTTCCTGCACTCAGGCCATCAAGTTGTCACCAAGAACGTCGTCAAATGCGAATTCATCCTGGGCCTGGCCAACCTGATGGTTAAGACCCTGGGCTCCGGGGAGTTGCCCCAGGTCCACGCCATGATGGCGGAGATTATCGAGAACCTGGAGATCACCAAAGCCCTGCTCCGGGCGGCGGAAGTAGACGCGGAACTGGACGAGTGGGGTGTCATGTGTCCCAAGGACATCTCATTGATGGTCGCACGTCAGCAGTTCATCAATATGTACCCGCGCATGGGGGAGATCCTGCACCTATTGGGCTCAAGCAGCCTGATGGCGCTGCCCACCGAAGAGGACTTCGAAGGGCCTGTCGCCGACGATATCACCAAGTATCTGGAGACCGATTCCTCGTCGGCCAAGGACCGCGTTCGGCTCTTCCGGCTGGCGTGGGATACCTGTTGCAGCGCCTTTGGCTCCCGGCAGATCCTGTACGAGCGGTTCTTCCAAGGCGACCGGAACCGGAACGTTGTCTTGATGAACAGCCGCTACGACAAAGAACCCATGAGCCAATTCGTGTTGGACTTCTTGAACCAGGAATAAATTAGGGCGCCTTTACAGGCGCCCTAATGATTACTTAACCCAATCGCTGTCATTCCAAGGAATGACGGAGTGCGCCAGAAGCGGACAATGAAAACCTAGTCGTCGTCGCCTGCCGCAGGGGCGGGACTGAGTCGTCCGTCACTTACAGCTCCAACCTCAGGCACGTCATCTTCCCAGTTAGGAATCAATACGTGGGTCGTGTCTTCCAGCATGGAAATCACCAAGATTCCAACGGCGCTGAATCCCA
Source organism: Dehalococcoidia bacterium (assembly GCA_963693555.1). Taxonomy (GTDB): domain Bacteria; phylum Chloroflexota; class Dehalococcoidia; order Lucifugimonadales; family UBA3495; genus UBA9611. The sequence goes on from CAVOAA010000183.1 coordinate 3,569, forward strand.
CCGACAGTGCCATAACCATATTGAAAGAGCCGGTGGCATAGATAACCAACCCCGCCAGCCCTGTAGCTACAGCGTGTCCCGAGAGCGCTCCGGTCGTCTGCCACCCATAGATCGTGCCCATGGGGCCGTCACCGTAGTACTGGCGGTTGATGACCAGATAGCCGGTCCATTCCCCGCCGAACCCGATGCCGAATACGCCTGCGAACAGGTAGAACGCCCAGGCGTCCTGAGACCAGAAGAGCATGAAGACTGTTACAGCCTGAATGCTTAAACTCGCGGCCATCATCCGGCGGGTGCCGTAGTTTTCCGCCAGGATTGGGGTTACAACTCTGCTGATCACGCTGACCAGCGCGATGATGGTCAGGATGATACCCGCCTGAGCCAGCGACGTGAATGCGCCGCGCTCAAATGCCATGGGAATCACGTAGATCAGGATGGTGCCGTGTCCGGCGCAACCCAGGCCATGAACCAAAGGCAAATTCCAGAAGGGCTTGGTGCGGCGGGTGTGTTGGTTGAAAACCTTTTGGCGCAACCGTTCCACCGTCTTGTCTCTCAGAATCAGGGGCGGATCGGACGCTATCGACCCGTAGGGCAGTATCCCTATATCTGCCGGCTTAGAGCGCATAAACGGGACCATGGCCAGCATGATGCCGCCGCCAACCGCTCCGATCAATATGAACGTGGTCTGCCAACCATAGGCTTCAATGAAACCGCCCATCAATGGGGCCATCACGGCAGTGCCCACGCCGCCCGCACCCCAGAGGATTCCAACTCCCAGTCCCAAACGCCGGCGGAACCAGCCGCTGACGGCGGCCATCAAGGGCACCATGGCCAGAGATTGGGTCAATGACAGCAACATGCCGAAGAAGACGAAGAAATGCCAGACTTCGGTGACTTGGCTCAACATGAACATGCTGATCAAGTACATCAGCGAAGCAGCCAAGAGCATCCACCGGGAGCCGTAGCGGTCACCCAGCCATCCGGTCATCGGAGCGTAGATCGCGCCGAACAGATAGTAGCTGGCGATGGCTGCGCCGATGGTCCCCATGCCCCAGCCGAATTCACCGTTGGCGTCGTTCAGCGGCGGGACCATGATGCCGGCCGCCATGCTGATAGAGCTGGCGAATATCTGTACCGTGGCCAGAATACCAATGATGAGCCAGCTGTAATGGATACCAAACGGCAACCTTGCCGAGGGTAGTTTCAAATTGGGATTATTTTCTAGGGCCAATCAACGCACCCCGTCTAAATGCTTAGTAGATATTTCGATTATGGCTGCTAACTATAAATGATGCAGCCCGTGCATTATAGCGAATCGCAATCATAAATACAGCCCGGCATACCGGTGATCCGCAAACCAGCGATCTATCACCGCGAATCCGAGAACAATTTCCCGAGCTAATCGTCAGCTCCGGCAACACCAGGCACGAAATTACTCCTGGCCTCAGGCGGCAGCGACTCTTCCCAATCGGGTATCAGAACTTGAGAGGTGCTTTCCAGCGTGGCGATAACCAGCAGTCCAGCCGCACTGAAGATGGCAGAAAGCACGAACACCGGGTAGAAGGAGCCGGTCACGTAGATCACCAAGCCCGCCAAGAACGTCGTCACGGCATGTCCGGCAAACGCACCGGTCATCTGCCAACCATAGATGGACCCCATCGGGCCGTCGCCAAAATACCGGCGGTTAATCTCCAGATATCCGGTCCACTCGGCGCCGAACCCCAGTCCAAACGCGGCAGCGAATACATAGAACATCCACGCATCGTGCGCCCAGAACAAGATGAAGACTGTCAGGGCCTGGATAGTTAAGCTGGCGGCCATCACCTTCCTGGGGCCCCAGGACTCGGCCACCACCGGCGCTCCGAGCCTGCTGACGATGCTAACCAACGAGATGATGGTGATGGTCAGTGCTGCGGACGTTGTGCTCAGCCCCTGCTCAACCGCCAGGGGAATCACGTAGATCAGTACGATTCCCATTCCCGCACAACCAAGAGCATGAATGACAGGAAGGTTCCAAAAAGCCCTTGTCCGCCGTGTGTGTTGATTGAATACCTTAAGACGTAAGGCCTGAATCGCCCGGTCCGTGGGTGCGGTTTCCGGGGCATCATCCGATACGCCAAAGGGCCGGATTCCGATATCCGCAGGCTTGCTGCGTATGAACGGGAAGACCAGAAGCATTATCACGGTGCCTATGATTCCCACCGATGTAAACGCTGCCTGCCACCCAATGGATTCCAACATGTAGGCAATCACGGGTGCCAGGATTGCCGTTCCGATACCTCCGGTGGCCCACAAGATGCCGACTCCCCAACCCAGGCGTCGGCGGAACCAGCCGCTGATGGAGGCCATCATCGGGACCATGGTGATAGATGCGGTGAACGACATGAGGAAGCTATAGAAGAGGAAGAAATGCCACAGTTCGGTCA
>CAVOAA010000184.1:0-5981 GCA_963693555.1 Dehalococcoidia bacterium
CATCCTAACATAAAGGATTCAAGATTGTCAAGTATTTACGCGTAGATTCGCTAATTAGGTCAGGGAATGGGTGGGTTATCTTGTCTCGAAGGCTTTGATGCGGTACGGGCGAATGGCGTTGCCGGATAATATATACTGCACCCCGAACATCCCACCCAGATATTTGGAGGCCCCATGACAACCCAAGGCAACAGATTAGAAGGCAAGGTAGCCATTGTGACCGGCGCCGGCGCGACCGGCAGCGGCGACTTCGTTGGTATCGGCCAAGCCATTTCCTTGCTGTTCACACGTCAGGGGGCCAAGGTCCTGCTGGTGGACCGGGACGAGAAGAATGCCGAGATCACGCTGGCCCAGATCAAAGAAGAAGGCGGCGATGCCACGGTCTTCGTGGGCGACGTCACCAACATCGATTCCTGCCAGGAGATGAGCGAAGCTGCCGTAAAGACCTACGGGAAGCTGAACGTCCTGATCAATAATGTGGGCATCAGCGGCCCCGGCTCGGTCACCGACGTCGAGGAAGAATTCTGGGATACGGTGATCGACGTCAACCTCAAGAGCGTGATGCTGACCAGTAAGTTCGCCATCCCGGAGATGATCAAAGACGGCGGCGGCTCCATCGTTAACCTGTCTTCTATCGTCGGTCTACGGGCCGGCGGCGGTAGACCCAGCCACGCCTACGCGGCCTCCAAGGGCGGGATACTGGGCCTGAGCAACTCGATGGCCGTCCACTATGGCCGGGACAACATCCGAGTCAACTGCATCGCCCCTGGCCACGTCAACAGCCCCATGGTCGCCAGGCACAGTTCCGACGAAATGATGGACCTCCGCCGCCGCGCCGGCCCCTTGGGTTTCGACGGCACCCCCTGGGACGTGGCCTACGCCATCCTGTTCCTGGCCTCCGACGAGGCCCGCTGGATATCGGGCGTCACCCTTCCTGTTGACGCCGGACTCCTAGCCGCCACTCCCCTGGCCATGTTCCCCCACTTGAAAGACCCGGAGTAGGATTTCATGTCGACGCTTGGCACCAGACTAGAAGGCAAAGTGGCTATCGTCACCGGCGCGTCTGGCATCAGGAGCGATGACCTGTGGGGTATCGGTGAAGCAATAGCGATCTTGTTCGCCCGCGAAGGGGCCAGTGTGTTTCTGGTCGGTCGAAACCGCGACAAAGCCGAGGCCTCATTGGCTCGGATACAGGAGGAAGGTGGCGAGGCCTCGTTCTTTCCCGCTGACGTTTCTGACAATGATGCCTGTCAGCGAATGGTAGCTGCCGCCGTGAAAACATACGGAAAGCTAGATATCGTTGTGAATAGCGTGGCCAACGCGCCCGATCATCCCACCTCAGTTGTTGATGTGGACGAGGCACTCTGGGACAGCATCATAGAAGTCAGTTTAAAGACCGTAATGCTCACGAGTAAGCACGCGATTCCGGAGATGATCAACGCCGGGGGAGGGTCAATAATAAATATCTCCTCGATACAAGGCGTCCAAGCGGGCTTCCGGGCCAGTCACCCCTATTCCGCAGCTAAGGGCGGGATGATGGCTCTCAGCAAGTCAATGGCCGTCCATTACGGGCGGGACAACATCCGTACCAATTGCCTCGTCGTTGGCCAAGTGCACACCCCACATGTCGCTGTGGTTATCCCCGATGAGGCCCGGCAGATGCGCCGCCGCGCTGGCCCTTTGGGTACAGAAGGGGATGCTTGGGACGTTGCTTGGGCAGCGGTATTCTTGGCGTCAGATGAGGCCCGATGGATATCCGGAGTCGACCTCCCTATTGACGCAGGCCTGCTGGTTACCACGCCCCTGGCCATGTACCCCTATCTAAAAGACCCGGAGTAATTCGAAAGCTGTCAGCGATCAGCTAACAGCCGTCAGCTAGTCATCGCGGAATTTTTCGGTACCACCGTTCGTCCTGAGCCCGTCGAAGGATGCGTATCAGTCAAGTTTAGAGTCAGATGGAACGTGGCCTACCTGTAATGGTGGTTCGACGGGCTCAGCTTGAGCGGGTTAAAGGACGTAGGGGCAGGTTTCTAACCTGCCCCTACTCAAAGGAGACCAAACAATTCTCGGAAACCGAACTCCAGTAAATCCGAGCACGGTCTTTGTTTTCGGAGTTTGGCATCGCGAGACCTGGCGGGTTGGAAACCCGCCCCTACGTTTATTCGCTCACCACGAGCGGGTGGAGGATTTAGAACCAAGCAATCAAAAAAGGGGCGTCCCATCTAATTGGGACGCCCCTTTTTTCATCTCTGCCGGTCTGACGATAGAGCCAAGCAGGCGCTTAGATCTGACCCTTGTCTTTGGTGAAGATGGGGTTCAGTTCCACACGGGTGGGGTCGCCGTCGAACCAGGGTGAGACAGTCTCGCGCCACTTGGTGTAATGGGGGGCGGCGCGGTGGGCGGTCTCCCAGGCGTCACGGTTCTCATAGACCTCATAGAGGTAGACCGTGTTCTCGTCGTTGGGGTCGGCGTGGACATCGAATTGCAGGCAGCCTGGCTCGTTGTTGTTGGAGCCGACGGCGTCGCCCATGGTGGCCTCGATGAACTCAGCGCGGTGTCCAGCCTTGATCTTGGCGGTTACAAATAACGCAAACATAACTTCTCCCCTGACTATTTCTTGACTGGGCCATTATAGCCAGGTGAGTTTGAGGCGACAAGAAGCCGGCTCACAACTTAATGGCACCGCTGGATGGCACCGCTGGATGACACCGCTGGACGCTCGTTGTAGAATGGCGTTCACTGAATCCGCCCGGCAATTATCCCAACGATTTTCGATTATTAGAGAGTCATTTATATGGCCGACATCCCCGTGGTTTACACGCTAACCGTCTGCCCCGCCTGTGACAGCTTGCGCGCCTCCTGGAAACGCCAGGGCATCGAGTACCAGGAGATCAGGGTAGACCAGAGCCAGGATGACCTGGACACCGCCTTAGACTACGCCGACACGGTTCCCATCATCATCTATCCCGACGGCCGGGTGGAGGTGGGCTTCGAAGGCCAGACCGGTTGAGAGATCGGCTGACGGGCCGGCGGCCTGTCCCAGAGAACGATTCCAGCCAGCATACGAGCAGATAATTTGGAGGAGCCATGGCCAGAGAAGATAGCGTCGTAACCCCCGAGCGGTACTCCCAGGGATTCGACTATCCCAGCTACATGGACCAGATCAAGGTCAATAAAGCACGGTTCGAAGGTTTCTACGACGGCTTCAAAGTGAGCGCCGAAGATATGGCCTTCTTCAAAGAGTTGACCCAGCGCCCCAGCGGCCCGGCCAAGATGATGGTCATTGGCGAAGACTGGTGTGGCGACGTCATTCGCGGCCTGCCTGTCCTGGCCCGCGTCGCTGAAGCAGCCGAGATACCCATCAGCATCTTCCCCCGGGACTCCCACCCGGACATCATGAATGAGTACCTGAACAAGGGCGAGTTCCTGTCCATCCCGGTGGCAGTGTTCTACACGGCGGACCACAAGTACATCTGCCATTGGACCGAACGGCCGGAGATTGCGGCTAAAGAGCAACGAGAGATTGAAAAGGCCATCTGCGACGAGAACCCGGACATCGACGACCGGGAATTCGGTCAGCAACGCCGGGCCCGCACCGCGGCGAAGGCCGACGACTGGATCGCGGCGACCGTCGTGGAACTGAAGGAACTGCTTACGAAAAGCATAGAGTGATCAACTAGCGTTTCTAAAGCTAAAAGGGGCGTCCCGACTGATCGGGACGCCCCTTTTTTTAGTTCCGAAGAGAGCTTTGCCTAGCTTGTTGCCTTAGCCTTGGTCAGGTTTGGGAGCTTGGGCCTACGAGCGATCAAGAATAAGACCGCGCCGAGGGAATTGAACCCCGCCATAACCAGAAAGGCGTTGTTGTAATCGCCCAATTCATCCCGCATGAACCCAACCAAAGGCGCGGCGATGAGCAACAACACGTTCATTGGCACGGTGGAAATTCCGAGTATCTTGCCGAAAGACGCTCGTCCGAAATAATCGCCCCTGATAGCGGTCGTCAAAGGCGTCCGCCCACCGAACCCGATGCCGAATAAGACCGCGAAGAGATAGAAATAGAGGAGATCTGGACCCATTACCAAGAACACTACGCCCAGGCCCTGGATAGCCGTGAATATGAATAGAGCGATGTTTTTTGGCATTCGGTCGCCCATCCAACCGCCAATGAACTGGAATACGATGGCCACGGCGGTCTGGACCATGATGATCCAGCCCGTAGTCTGCACGTCGTGACCCATGTCTCTCAGGAGCAACCCCAGGTGCGACATGATGGCCAAAACAGCCATGGAGCCGAACCCATGGCCAAAAGAGATGCACCAAAACGCCTGGGTCCGCAGGGCCTGGCCAATGGTTAGCTCAAGCTCGGGTTCGGAGTCCGAGCCGCCTGCGGCCTCCGACGTGGCTGGCGCTCGTGGATCGCCGTCCGGGTACTGGCCGATATCCTCAGGTTTGTTACGTATTAGCTTGGGCAGAATGATCGCCGAGAGCAGGGCTACCACCGCCAGGATCTCCGCAGTATGGCGCCAGCCCAGGCGGTCAGCGTCGGGGTTGATCAGCCATGCGATCAAAGGCACCAATATCAACGTGCCCACGCCCATACCCATCATGGCCAACCCCATGGCCATTCCCCGGCGCCGCACGAACCAGTGATTGAGCAGCGTCATGACGGTGAGCCAGCCCGCCTGTCCCTGTCCAACGGACATGATGAAAAAGGCCAGGTAGAACATCCACAGGCTATCCACCCGGCTAAACAGGAAGAACCCCAAGGTGAGGATCAGCAGCCCGGTGAAGACCATGAACCTGGTGCCCATGCGGTCAACCAGATACCCGGCGATAGGCCCTGTAAGGCTGCCTTCAACGCGGGTGAAGCTGAGCGCTAAGCCCAATTGGGTACGGCTCCAACCGAATTGGGACTCCAGCGCCACGGACCAGACGGCGGTAGCTTGGAAAATAGGGACTGCGGTGATGACCATGATGAAGCCGCTGACGGCCACCATCCACCAACCGCGGAAGGATCCCCCGGCTTTAGCCCAGGGGTTGCCCGTACTCATGAGAAAGAACAAATAACAACCAAACCGGCCTGCACGAACTTCCCAGACTGAGAATCACGCAGAGCGGGCACTATACTCTTTGATCGAGTTCTAGAATACGACAGCGCTCTTATCATTACAATGTGAGGTTTATGCACTACCAATGGTAAGCAATACGGGAAACCCCTTTGCCATTTGGCGTTTGGCCGCTAGAATGGGTCTCTCTCAACGGGCCCTAACCGATCCGATTCAATAAAACGTTACCTTTGGAGTTGACATGGACTACGGAGTCTTTCTAATGCCCTCCCATCCGCCGGAGCGGGACGTCTTTCAGGCCCACCAGTGGGACCTGGACTGCCTGGAACTGGCGGACAAACTAGGGTTCTCCGAGGCCTGGATCGGCGAACACTACACGTCACCGTGGGAGCCGCTACCGTCTCCCGACCTGATGATCGCCCAGGCCCTGATGCGGACCAAGAACATCCGCCTGGGAACCGGCGTACACCTACTGCCCTATCACCATCCTGCCGAGTTGGCCTGCCGGGTGGCCTACCTGGACCACATGGCCCAGGGACGTTTCATGTTCGGCATCGGCTCGGGAGGACTGCCCACCGACTATACGATGTTCGACGTCGACGGCATGAACGGCCAACACCGGGAGATGACCCGGGAATCCATCGAGATCATCCTCAAGCTTTGGGCCGAGGACGAGCCCTTTGAATACAAGGGAGAATTCTGGAACGCCAGCCTCCCAGAAGCAGCGTTTGGGACGCTGAAACACCATATCAAGCCCTTCCAGAAGCCGCACCCGCCCATCAGTGTTGCCTCGGTCAGCTATGCCTCGGAAACCCTCAAAATCGCCGGCGAGCGCGGGTTCATCCCCATGAGCCTGGCGTTCAATGAGGACTACGTGGTCAGCCACTGGGAAGCTGTCGAGGAGGGCGCCAAGAG
>CAVOAA010000185.1:0-5930 GCA_963693555.1 Dehalococcoidia bacterium
ACCCGGAGGTAGAGCATGGTCACGAGGATCGGTATCAACGGCTTTGGAAGGATCGGGAGATTGGTGCTGCGGGCCAACGAAGCGCGCAATGCCGGCAAGGTTGAAGTGGCAGCCGTCAATGACTTAACCGACGCGGAGACCAACGCCCACCTGCTGAAATATGACACCAATTATGGCCGCTACCCCGGCACGGTCGAGGCGAACAATGGCGACCTCGTTGTGGACGGCCGCAGTATCAAGGTCTTCTCCGAGAGAGACCCGGCCCAGATACCTTGGTCCGAGATGGGTGTTGACCTGGTGATCGAGTCCACCGGCATCTTCACCGACGCCGAAAAAGCCGCAGGCCACCTCAAGGGTGGGGCCAGCAAGGTGATCATATCCGCGCCGGCCAAGGGCGAGGACCTGACCCTGGTGCTGGGCGTGAATGAGGAGATGTACGACGCCAAGAACCACAACATCGTCTCCAACGCCTCCTGCACGACCAACTGCTTCGCCACCATGGTGAAGGTATTACATGATAGTTTCGGAATCGAGCATGGCTTGATGTCGACGATCCATTCCTACACCAATGACCAAGCAATCCTGGACCAGCGCCACGGCGACCTGCGCCGCGCCAGGGCGGCGGCCGAGAACATCATCCCCACCAGCACCGGCGCAGCCCGGGCCGTGGGCCTGGTTCTCCCGGAACTGAATGGCAAACTGAACGGTGTGGCCTTCCGCGTGCCCACATCCACCGGCTCCATCACCGACTTCACGGCTCAGGTGTCCAAAGATGTGACCATCGAAGATATTAACGAGGCTTATAAAGCGGCTGCGGCCGGCCGCATGAAGGGCATCTTGGAGTTCAACGACGAGCCGCTGGTTAGCAGTGACTACAAAGGCAACCCCCATAGCTGCATCATCGATGGGTTGTCCACCATGGTCATGGCAAACCGGATGATCAAGGTCATGGGCTGGTATGACAACGAGTGGGGTTACTCCTGCCGGACCGCCGACCTGGCCGCCCTGATGGCCGAAAAAGGCATCTAGGTTCGCGGTCCCGTTCATAGAATCAGACGGGGCTTTCGACGGCTCTACGAGATATCGCAAAGTCCCCCGCCCCATTCTCTTGGGGACGGGGGACTTTTTATGTACCGGCTAGTCTGGTCTCCAAATATAATGTGGGTCATCGGTGCGCTGGATCGCGTTCCGTATCCGTAAATGGCTTTGAGGACAGACATTGGGGTTTAGGTCCGAACATTTTCTGAGTTTCGGCGGACGTGTTTCCTGGTCCTTCTATGTCCTGTTGGTCATCCTGGTCGTGGCGCTTGGGCTGCGGCTGAATGGCGTCAACTGGGACCAAGGTTTCGGGTTTCACCCGGACGAGCGGGATATCTACATGCGCTCCGGTTGCATGTATGAACTCCTGGCCGACTCACCCGGCGCTCAGGACTGCGGCTACCTGCTGGACCAACCCGATGCCCAACCGGGCCTGCCCGGAGTCGGCACGCTCCTGGACATAGACCGCAGTCCTCTGAACCCCCATTGGTTTCCCCTGGGCAGCATCCTGATCTACCTGATGGTCTTTGTCCGTTCCATCGCGGAGCTGTTCACCGATTTTAATTCGTTGGACATGCGTTATTTCGGCCGTCCGTTATCTGCTCTGGCTGATGTTGGATCAGTAGCGTTGGTCTTCGTGCTGGGGCGGAAGCTTTACGGCACCGGAGTGGGGTTGCTGGCAGCGGGTCTAACCGCCCTGTCGGTGATCCACATCCAGAACAGCCATTTCTACCGGCCTGAGACCTTCTCGGTGTTCTTCACCCTGGCCAGCTTCTGGGCTATGTGGCGGATGGTGGAGCGTAAACGGTTGCGGGACTCTGTCTTATTGGGGCTGATGCTGGGTCTGGCCATCGCGCCCAAGGTGAGCATCCTCCCAATCATGGCGCCATTGTTCCTGGTGTATTGGTACCGGGTGCTAGACGATGTGGACGGCCACTGGTCGGATATCACCACGGAGTTGGTGCAGCGGATCTTTCGCCACGCCCTCCTGGCGGGAGTCGTCGCGGTCGGCGTGTTCTTCGTATCTGCGCCCTACGCCTTCTTGGACGTGGTCTCTTTCGTCGGCGATTTGGCGGCCCAGACCCGAATGGCCGGGAACGCCGGACTCTGGCCCTTCACCGTCCAGTACATCGACACGCCCGCCTTTATCTACCAGATCCAACAGTCAACCATCTGGGGTCTGGGCATCCCTCTAGGGGTTGTGGCCTGGGCGTCGATACCGTTCACCGCAGTGGTTGCCGCTATCGGCAACAAAGCACGCCGGTCAGACCTGTTTCTCCTTGCCTGGGTGGTGCCTGGATTCGTGTTCCTGGAGACCTTCGAGGTCCACTTCCTCCGCTACGTCTTCCCCCTGATGCCGGTCATGATCATCATGGGCTCACGGATGCTGCTCTGGATGGTCTCCGCTTACCGGCCGCTTGGGGTGCATCTGGTAAACCGCTGGATCGACCCTGCCCGGTTCCTGCCCGGTCTGGCCATCGCGGTGGTGGTGTTTGTCGTGGCCGCTACCGGTTTCTATGCACTGGCGTTCCAGAAGGTCTACGCCGAAGACCACCCCGCAGTCACGGCATCGGAATGGATCAACGACAACGTGCCTCAGGGAACGGCCATAATCAGCGACAATCACTGGGATGAGTTCGTGCCCAATCTGTACTCCTACAACGTCTGGCAGTTTCCGGTCTACGATGCCGACACGTCGGACAAGATAAACACCCTGGCAGAGAAACTAGCTTCTTCGGAGTATGTGGTCTTCTACAGCAGCCGCCCCTACGCCAGCGCCGCACGCGACCCAGCCAGGTTCCCCTTCAGTAACCGGTACTACCAGGGCCTTTTCAATGGCAGTCTGGGGTATGAATTGGACCGGGAGTTCACCAATTATCCCGAACTGTTTGGAGTGGCTTTCCGGGACGACGCCATCGGCCGGGCCGGGTTGCAGAGGCCCGATCCCTTGAACCCCGGTAAGGAACCGTCATTCGGATTGGACTTGGGTTATGCAGATGACAACGTCGTTGGCTATGACCACCCAAGGGTGCTGTTGTTCAAGAACACAGCTCACCTGGATGAACCTGCAATAGGAAGTCAGCTGAAGATCAACCCTCAGCCAACAGACGAACGGCGGGTGGGATTGCTTTTGTCTGATGAAAACCTGATCGCCCAGCAAGAGGGCGGGACCTTCTCAGACATCGCCGACCGCGATAGTTGGACCAACAACCTGCCCGTGCTGGCCTGGCTGCTTGTCGTGGAGTTGATCTACCTGGCGGCCTTGCCATTGACCATGTTCATCTTCCGGCCATTGCCCGACCGTGGAATCATCCTGGCCCGCATATTTGGCCTGCTGGCCGTTAGCTATGTTGCTTGGATCTCCGTGTCATTGGGTTTGATGGATTTCTCCCGCTGGGCGGTCTATCTCGGCCTGTTGGTTGTGGGCAGTTTGTCATTGGCAGCCTTGGCTCTGCGCTGGCAGGAGATAACCGGGTTCCTCAAAGAACATTGGCGTCTATTGGTCTTCGGCGAAATTCTGTTCCTCGTGGCGTTTCTGGGATTCGTGTTGCTGCGTTACGCCAACCCCGACCTGTGGCACCCGTTCCGTGGCGGCGAGAAACCCATGGAGCTGGCGTATCTGAGCGCGGTCGTCCGCTCCACCACCCTGCCGCCATTCGACCCCTGGTTTGCCGGTGGTTTCCTGAACTATTACTACTGGGGTTATTTCGTGGTGTCCAGCATCATCCGGGTGACCGGGATACTGCCAGCCACTGCCTTCAACCTGGCCGTGCCCATGTTCTTTGCTCTCACCGTCACGGGAGCGTACACACTGGTGTACAACCTGACCGAGGGAGTGCGGCAACGCCGTCCAGTCGGCCATACCATATCGACGCCGGGCATCGGCTCACCGGCGCCAACGCTAGATGGCGAACCAGTTGGCTGGAGGAGGCGGGTTTGGAGCCCAGTTGGGGCTGGGCTGGTCGGTGGGTTATTCACGGCAGTGATCGGCAACCTGGACGGTATGGTCCAGATGGTCCAGAACTCCTGGCACAGGGTGGTAGACGGCACAACGTTCCCGGCCTTTGATTTTTGGCGCAGCAGCCGGATGCTGCCGAACCTGGAGAATTTCGACCCCAACCCCTTGGCGTTCTGGGTACCGCAGAAGTTGGCGGAATACTCGGATGTGTCATTCCACATCACGGAATTTCCGTTCTTCACCTTCTTGTTCGCCGACCTCCATGCCCACATGATGGTCATCCCGTTCACCCTGTTGGTCATCGGTCTTGGTCTGAACCTAGTCGTGGGTCTGAAGGACAGAGATTGGCTCTGGACCATCGTGGCGACGGTCGCCTTGGGTTTGGGCCTGGGCTCGCTGTGGGTAGTGAATAGCTGGGACTTTCCGTCCTACCTCATCCTCAGTCTGGGCCTATTGTCGCTGGCGGTGTATTTCGCCGGTGGAACAGTAACGGAAAAGCTGACACTGTTGGCGGTACTGGCCGTGATCGTGGTGGCGGTGAGCGTACTGGCGTTCCTGCCCTTCCATCAGACTTACGAGACGTTCAACAGTGGCTTGGACGTGTCCAAATGGCGGACTCCTATAGACCGGTTCCTGGGTATCCACGGACTCTTCTTATTCATCATTGGGTCTTTCCTGCTCTATCAGGCCCGCGGCACGCTGTGGGAGCTGGTTAAGGGCATCTGGGACCATAACTTCGAAGCTACTACGGTGCCGGGTATCGGTTGGATGAGGGTCTGCGTGGTCGGCGGCATCCTGGCGGCGGCATTCTTTGCGGCCGCTGAATTCTGGAACGTGACCCTGCTCTTGGTCTTTCTGACGCTGTTGGGGATAGTTGCCTGGCGGGTATTTGCCTCCCAGGACGAAGACCGCCCCTACAAAATCGTCCCGCTGTTCCTGTTGGGTCTGGCCTTATTCATCGGGATTGGAGTAGATCTGGTGCGGGTCGAGGGCGACATCGGCCGGATGAACACCTTCTTCAAATACTACCTGGAGATATGGGTGCTGCTCAGCATCGTCTCGGCCTATATGCTCTGGCAGTTGGGCTCGTCCGGGTTCCTGAAACCAGCTATAGGAATAAGGTCTGGCGCCTGGCTGGTTGTACTGGTGGTGCTGATTGGTTCCAGTCTGATCTACACGGCCCTGGGCAGCCGGGCCAGGATAGCAGACCGGTTCACTGACGGCCCATCAGGCTTGGACGGCGCTGCTTATATGACGGACGCGGTCCACCAGGAGCAAGAGGTGCCATTAGAGCTGAGATGGGATCAGGAAGCCATCGAATGGGTGCAAGACAACGTATCCGGCTCTCCGGTCATTCTGGAGGCTCATCTGGATCAATACCGTTGGGGCTCCAGATTTGCGACTTACACCGGCCTGCCGACCGTCATTGGCTGGCCCTGGCACCAGATACAGCAACGAACCGCCTATTCCTTCGCCATCGGAGAACGGGCACGGGACGTCCGGGAGATGTATGTGACGACTGATCCCGAAAGAGCGGTGGAACTGCTGCGTCAGTACCGAGTGGGATACGTTGTAGTGGGCGATCTGGAGCGGATCACCTACCCGGGAGATGGCCTAGGGAAGTTCGATGATCTGGGTGAAAAGGTGTTCGAAAACCAAGGAACGGCCATCTTCGAGGCCCGCTGGAACTGACATAACCCTTAGAATCGACGGCAAAAACCGGTTGTCAAGACCTCTGATAGGCGGGTTTGTACAGGGATTGAGCACGATTTGACATAAGGGTATGGCTTGGTTAAAATATAAAAATATTCTTAAATAATATCTAAAAGTAATTTTAGATTGATAAGAATAACGGAAATAAAAGAGGCGTCTGCTTAAACGAACGAGGCGCCTGCTTAAACAAATGGAGGCATCTGCTTAAACAGTAGAAGCC
>CAVOAA010000186.1:0-5929 GCA_963693555.1 Dehalococcoidia bacterium
CCATTGGCCCAAGCATCGTCATTCTGAGGAGTGCCGGAGGCCGACGAAGAAACTGCCGATCATGATCCTGGCAGACCCTTCGCTCCACTCAAGGTGACATAGCAGGGTGACATACCGGCGGCGTTTGTTGGGACCGGAGCGTGGCTCCTAGTCTTTATTGAGACGAAGCCTATCTGTGAGACCGGCTCCCTTTCCTACAGGATGGCCACCGGGTTCACGGGAGAGCCGGTGCCGCCGACGACCCGCAGTGGGTTTACGGTGAGCATGAACTCGTAGCGGCCCTCTTCGGCGCAGGCTTCAGCCAATGGCTGGAGCAGTGCATTGTCAAGCAGGCCGATGCCGTAGGCGAAGATGGAGCCATGGACCGACCAGGCCAGATCGTAGCCGTTGGGAGTGAAGTCCATCATGTCCCAGACAAGCAGGCAGCAATCGGACTCGCGGATGAATTTGAGGCAGGAAGCGTGCAGTCCGGGCCGCTCGTTGGCGTCTCCGCCCCAGAGCATGTTGCCGTCTTCGTTCCACTTTTCCCGGCCGCTGTAGACGACCAACGCGTCGCCGGGCTGCATGGTCACGCCCTGGGCTTTGGCTATGTCTTCCAGTTCCCAGCCGTGAACGGGAGCGTCCATGGTCACGTAAGGGACGCCCCGGAACTTGGGAACATCCAGTAACACACCACGGGTGATGATGCCCTCTTTCCAATGCTCAACGGAGCCCCAGACGGCGCCATCCATGGTGACGGTGTCGTCATGGGTGCGCCCGTTCCACATTCCATTCTCGTCCCACACGTGGCAGAGGGCGTCGAGGTGGGTGGTTGCGGTGCCGTGGTATGAGATGCCGTAATAGTCTGCAGAGAACCCGGACTTCTCGCTGCGGAAGACCTTTTTCATGTAATGGTGGGCCGGAGTGGGGTTGTTGGGAGCCGGGGTCTTGGGGAACTCCCTGCTGAGGGATACCGCCCGGCCAGACTTGATCGACGCGGCAGCGGCGAGTCTCTTTTCCGGGGTGACCATGTTGATGGCGCCGACCTGGTCGTCGTTGCCCCAGCGGCCCCAGTTGCGGTCTTCTTTCAGGTAAGCCAGTACTTCGTCTTTGGTAGGTACGCGGCGCTCCATAGTCCCCTCCGGTTGTTTGTAGCTGGTTTGTGCCCGGTTCGCGGACACGATAGCAGAGCGGACACTGCGGCGCAATCGGGGTGGTCGCTTCGCTGGGTGATTCTACTGAATCTCAACCCGCTTTCTGCCGAAATGCGCTGCGCCCTCCGTTCGTCCTGAGCCTGTCGAAGAGTTGGGCGCAGTCATGGTTCGACGGAGCTCACCACGAACGGGAGGACGGGATCTGACAGCGAGCGGGAGAATGGGGCCCGCTACGAACGGGAGAACGGGACTGGGGCTTTGATAACGGAACGAAATTCGACGGGTTATTTCACCGATTGTTGTAGGCAGGTGAAGAAGCGGTCCATCATGGTTCGGGCGAAGCTCTCGATCATGCGTTGGCCGACACGGGCCAGTAGGCCCCCGGACGAGGACTCGCTCTCGACGTCCACGGTGGTTTTACCGCCGTTATCGGTCAGCTTCACTTGGGACTCGCCGCGTACGAATCCGGACGGGCCTTTGCCTTCGATGACCAGGCTATAGGATTCATAAGGCTTGAGGTCAATCATCTTGACTGTGGCGTTGAACTTGCTTCGTATGGGTCCCATGGCGATGGTAACGACGGCCGTGTACTCGTCATTGCCGAGGGCCTCCATCTTTTCGCAGCCGGGGATGCAGGCGCTGAGGGACACTGGATCGATCAACGTTTGCCAGACTTTCTCAGGGGCCGCGTCAAATTCGTATGTTCCGGATAACTTCATCTGATTGCCTCGTGATGTCTTTGCCGGTCGGAAACGCGCTAGAAGCGGTCGTCGGCCAGCAGTAGCAATTCTAATAATACCTGGGCGCCGTTGGCGCAGTCCTGCGGTGTTGAGTATTCTTCGGGCGAATGGCTTATGCCATCTACGCTGGGCACGAATATCATCGCCACTGGGGCGATGTTGGCCACCGCCTGGGCGTCGTGGCCGGCGCCGCTGGGCAGAGGGTACCAGGTGAACCCGCAGTTCTCCGCGGCTTCGGCAACCAGGGCCTGCATGTCAGGGGTGATCGGCACGGATGTTGTGAACCGGTGGCGTATGACCTCTATATCCACAAGGTCGTTCGCAATCGCCAGGTCTGTGATCCTCCGGAGTTCTTGTTCTGCGGCGGCCAGGGCTTCCATATCGGTGTCCCGAAACTCCAGGCCGATACTGGCGCTGCCAGGAATCACGTTGACCGCGTTGGGCACCGCTTTGATCGACCCTACGGTGGAAACCCGGCATATCTCTTGTTCTGCGGCCATCTTTTGAATCTCAAGAACCAGCTTGGAGGCGCTTACCAGGGCGTCACGCCGGGTGGACATGGGGGTGGTGCCGGCATGGTTGGCCTTGCCTTCGATCTCAACCTCGAAGACAGCCCTGCCGGTGATGCCGGTGACCACGCCGATGGGTGTCCCGGTCTGATATAAATTGGGGCCCTGCTCGATGTGTAGTTCGAAGTAGGCAGCCAACTCGCCGGTACTGCGGGCAGCTTCTCCGATACGGGTGATGTCGCCGCCGATGTCGGCCAGGCAGGGGCCAAGCCCGAGTCCATCATCGTCCACCGCGTCCAGGTCTTCTTGTTCGAGCACTCCGGCCATTGAGCGGCTGCCCACCAGCCAGCGGTGAAAACGGGTGCCCTCTTCGTTGGTGAAGTTGATCACCTCAACGGGATGGCGGGTCTGGTGACCCTGTTCTTTCAGAGTGCGCATGACTTCGATGGCCGCCATGACTCCTAATGCGCCGTCGTACTTGCCGCCCTTGGGGACGGTGTCTGTATGGGAGCCGAGGGCGATGGCAGGGAGACTGTCATCGGAGCCGCTGGTGCGTCCGATGATGTTGCCGGCTGTGTCGATACGGGTCTCGAGGCCCGCTTCCTGCATCAGCTTGATGGCGTATTCCCGTCCGGCGATGTCTTCCGGAGAATAGGCCACTCGGACCATGCCTTCGGGGCTGTCACCCAGCTGGCCCAGCTCTTGAAGTGTCTGATTGAACCTTGGCTCGTTGATGGGATACCGGGACATGGCAGCGGCCTCGTTTGTGATGTGTTTTCAGCGCTTCTTGCAGCTGGTATTTCAGGAACTTGGGGCGCTATTTGGCGCGTTCTTTGAACTCAGCCATCTTCTCTACCATGAGGTCCCGGTCGACCCCCAGTTTTACGGCGGAATCGAGGTCTCGGCCCGCCTTTTTGTCATCTTTCAGCAGGGTCCAGGCGAAGGCCCGGTTGGCGAAAGCGACGGCGAATCCGGGGTCTAATTTGATGGCTAGGTCCAGGTCGGGCATGGCGAGGTCGGCGTTGTTCATCTCGATGTGGACATCGGCCCGGTTGTTATAGGCCACCGGGAATTTTTCGTCGAGTCGGATGGCCTGGTCAAAGTCGCTGATGGCGCGGTTCAGACGGCCGGCGGCGCGGTGTGCGAAGCCCCGGCTACTGTAGGCATCGGCAAATTTGGGATTGAGGCGCACAGCCTCATTCAGGTCTTTCAAGGCCTCACCGAAATTGGCCATGCTGGTATGGGCCAACCCACGGATACTGTAGGCGACGGCCAGGGTTGGATTGAGGCTGAGGGCTTCATCGAGGTCTGCGATGGCCTTCTCGGGCTGGCCGAGGTTCAAGTAGGTCGAGCCACGGTTGCTGAACGCCTGGGCGAGGGTGGGGTCCAGCTCGATGGCTTCTGTGTAGCGGTCTACCGCGTCGTCTAATCTGCCTTGGCGTTGCATCATCACGCCGCGGTCGTAGGTTTTTTCAGCCGAAGACTTAGCAACGGCACCGGGGAGCGCCCAGCGTACCAATCTGCTTATGATCTTGAAGACTATGAAGATTCGCATGGTTGTTTTCCGGTCGATAGGTTAGGTGAGAGTAGGTCCCGGGACGATGGGTCCGAGAGTTGGGGCTATTCTATCTGGTCTCGCAACTCGGCGACGCGGGTTTCCAGGCTGGGCCGGTCAGCGCCCAACGCCACAGCCGACTCAACGTCTTCCAGGGCCTGGTCGTGCCTGCCGGTCATGGCGAGCATCATACTGCGGTTAACGTAGACCTCTAAGTACTTTGGATTAGCCTCGATGGCGGTGTCGAAGTCGACGATCGCCGCCTCAGGCCGACCCATGGCGATCATCAACAGGCCGCGTTGGTAGAAGATATGAGCGCCTTTGGAGTTCAGCTTGGCAGCCCTATTGAGGTAGTACATGGCCTTGCTGGGCTGTCCCCACCGGGCGTAGGTCATGCCCCAGTTGAAGTAGATACCACTGGAGACAGATTTCATCCCACCGTAGAAAGCAGAAAGGAAGCGAAGAATCATCTAAAGGTGACCCCTAAGCCGACAGGGCCAGACTGGTCGTTTCCTAGACGCGAGTAAATAGGCGGCGTCCAGGCGCCGGTCTGGAAATGGCGCTGTAGAAATGTAAACGGATTATACGCCTAAGGGGAAGCAGAAGCTCCAATGACGTTTGATTCCGCTTTGGCCTGGTCTACGCCGAGTGCTACCGCACGGTCGATATCCGCCTGAGACTGAGGCTCCATACCGAGGTTGGCATGGGCCGATGCGCGCACCAAAAGGGCCTTGGCATAGCCTGGGGCAACCTCAATCAATGTGTCCATATCGGCCACGGCGGCGCGGTAATCACCCAGGCTGGAGTAAAGGAGGGCGCGATTGATCAACGCATTTACGTTCGTAGGCTCAAAAAATAGAGCCTGGCCATAGTCGTTGACGGCTTGCAGGGCTTCATTCAAATCCTCGTGTACCACGCCCAGGTTGTACCAGGCCGGGACTGAAGTAGGGTTGAGTTGGATGGCCTTTTCGAAGTCGGCCAGCGCCCTCTGCAGCTGACCTTGGGCATGAAGGCTGGCACCCCGGTTGGTATAGAGAGTCGCGGAGCCGGGGGCCAGACCCAGTGCGGCGTCGTAGTCGGCAACTGCCTTCTCAAGAAGGCCAAGATTGTCATAGGCCGACCCGCGGTTCATGTAGGCGTTCAACGACGTTGGGTCGACCGCCACGGCTTGGCTAAAGTCTTCCACTGCCAGGGTCAACTTTCCCGCTGCTGCCTGAGTCACGCCACGGTTCACGTAGGCGGACGCGTCGTCTGGTTCCAGGTCAATCGTTCGGCCCAGGTCTGCTAGGGCTAAGGCCAGATCACCTTGAAGAAGGTGAACGGCACCGCGATTCTTGTAGGCCAAAGCATAGTCAGGATTAAGCTCGATCGCCTTGTCGTAGTCTGCCAAGGCCAGACCGATCTCACCGGACCCGCTGTAGGCGATGCCTCGATTGCCGTAGGCGGGAAAGAATTTTTCGTCCAACTCGACAGCCCGGTCCAGGCTTGCCAGCGCCTCCCGATACTTTCCCAAGCCCAGGTAGACCCGGCCAAGTTGGGTGTGGGCTGGCGCCGATTTTTCGTCCAACTCCAGGGACTTCTCCAGGTCGGCCAGCGCACTTTGGACGTCGCCGGTCTGGAGATGTAGGCCGCCACGGTTGGCATAGGCGGAAGCAAGGTCGGGGGATAGATCGATCGCCCGGCTAAAGTCATGGATCGCAGAGGTCAAACTGCCTGTCCGCTGCTCGGCCAAGCCCCGGTTGTAGATGGCTGGAACCATGGCGTCGTCGAGAATGATCGCTGAATCGAACTCAGCGATAGCTTCTTGATACCTTCCCTCTCCCATGAGGGCGACGCCGGTGGTGAAGTGTTTTTCAGCGTCGCTGGGCCCCAAGCAGGCTGTGATACCTAAGAGCATGACTGCGGCGATTATTAGCAGCTTTCGTAGTCCCAGGTTGTGTCCTAAATTGGCGATGCTTGCCGTGCTGTTGCGAATGTTCATTCTGGTCTTGA
>CAVOAA010000187.1:0-5922 GCA_963693555.1 Dehalococcoidia bacterium
GCGAAGGCGTTGGGTGATTCTGAATCTATCTCGAAGACCTTGGGCATGGGCAGGCCGGCCAACGAAGCCTGCTCGCGCACGATGCTGTACAACTCAGGGTCGTCGTTCTCGGTGACCTCGGTGGCGTGGGTCATCTTGAGCGCGATACGGTCGGAGAACCAGTAGGCGCTGAAATTCATGGCGATGGCCAAGACGAGTGCGAATATGATGCCGCCGATGCCGCCAAGCAGCGCGCCCACCACAAGCAGTAGCGCCGACATGACCATCATCAAGAAGAATGTTTTTACTGTATTCATCGGGGGTAAGGCCTTATATTTGGGAGATCCACCGGCAATATCCAGAGGACTCCAAGGACCAGATTCTAGCCTCTTATCAGGCTCTGCAGATTATAGCATCTTGCTGGTCTAGCAATAGGATTTACGCCCGCCTGGCCAGTCTCGGATTCAATTGACACCAGTTGTGCTTGGTGATATGTTTCCCAAGGCCTCTTTAGACTCGTTTTCAGTGGCTCGTTTTCGGCCGTCAAAAGGCCGTTTGCCGATAGGAGAACCATGGCTGTCAAGATAGGCGTTCTGGCGAAACAGGTGATCGACCCCGAGATGCCCATGGCGGCGTTCCGGATCGATGAAGGCTCCAAAAAGGTAGTTCCGCCGCCCAATATCCCCCCGGTGGTGAACGGCTTTGATGAGAACGCGGTGGAAGCCGCACTGTTGATCAAAGACGGCCAGGAAGCTACGGTAACCGTGATATCCACGGGCACCGAGTTCGCCCTGGACGTGATGAAGAAACCGCTGTCCATGGGCGCCGACGAACTGGTCCTCCTTCAGGATGACGCCTTCCAAAACACCATCGACAGCTTCTTAACGGCCCAACTGTTGGCCGCAGCGATACGAAAACTTGATGGGTTCGACCTCATCATCTGCGGACGCCAGGCTTCTGACTGGGACAACGCACAGGTCCCCCTGGGCGTGGCCGAGATCCTGGGCATGTCCTGCATCTCTCTAGGTAAGAAGGTCGAAATAATTGACGGAAAGGTCCGCGTCGAGCGGATCATCGCCGATGGCTACGAAGTCGTTGAAGCACCTTTGCCGGCTTTGGTCACGGTGAGCAACGAACTGGGACAACCCCGGTATCCAACACTGCGCGGCATCATGGCCGCCACCCGGAAGAAGCCGACCATCTGGAGTGCCAGCGACCTGGGCCTGGACGCCGCTCAGTCGGAGGCCCGCATAACCCTGCGTGACCTGTTTGTACCGGTCAGCGACCAAGACTGCGAGATCATAGAGGGCGAGAACCCGGCCGACTCGGGCCGGCTACTGGCCTTGAAACTTCGGGAAGACAAGATCATTTAGTCTGATTCCCGATAATAACTAGCAAACACCAGCAAGACACAGCGACATAGATACGTTCTAAGCCTGGCAGCCGTTTCGGACTGGCAGGTTGATTCCAAGAGCACGGGAGGCCGTGATGGCTGATGGCACCGGAGTACTGATACTTGGCGACGCCTCTGGCGGAGAACTGGGCAGCACGACCCTTGAACTGCTGGCCGCCGGACAAAAAGTTGCCGCTGACCTAGGCGAAGAACTGACTGTGGCACTTCTGGGAGACACCCTGGACGTTGCGGCCCAACAGGCCATCGCCCACGGCGCCCAGAAGGTCTATGCGGTGAATAACCCGTTACTGGCCGATTACCAGGTTGACCTTCATCTGGCGGCGCTGGAATCTCTCTGCAAAGAGGTAGCCCCCCGGGTGATACTCGTAGCCCGCACCAACGAGGGCCGTGAATTGGCCCCGCGCTTGGCGTTCCGGCTGGGCGTCGGTCTGGCCCAGGACTGCTTGGAAGTCTCCGTGGACACCGCTGAGAAGAAATTGCTGGCCAACCGGCCGGTGTACGGCGGCAACGCCATCGCCGTCGTTAGCTGCGACCAAACACCCCAGATCGCCGCCATCCGTCCCAAGGCCTACGAGCCGGCAGAAGCCGACTCCTCACGCCAGGGAGAGGTCATATCGTTCCCCGTGGAGCTTGACGCGTCGATGGCCCTCACGCAGGTAGTAGAGACTGTGATTGAAGAAGCTGAAGGCGTGAAGCTTGAAGACGCCCATATCGTGGTTTCCGGCGGACGCGGACTGGGCGGCCCGGAACCCTTCGCCCACCTAGAAGAGCTGGCCAAGATCATGGGCGGCACCGTTGGAGCTTCCCGCGCTGCCGTGGACTCCGGCTGGGTCCCGTCAAGCTATCAGGTGGGTCTGACCGGCAAAACCATCACTCCCGACCTCTACATCATGGTGGCTATCTCCGGCGCCAGCCAGCACATGGCCGGTTGTTCCGGAGCCAAGGTCATCGTGGCGATCAACAAGGACGCCGAGGCCAACATCTTCAAAGAGGCCCGGTACGGAGTGGTTGGAGACTGGGAGACAGTTCTACCGGCATTGACCGCCGCAGTCAAAGAACTGACCCAGGGCTAAAGGCGAGCGGCGCTTATTCCAGGACGATGTTATCGATCAGGCGGACGGGACCCATGTGTACCGCTACTGAGACCATCGCCCGGCCGTCAACGTGTTCCACTTCGTCCAGTGTAGTCATGCTGGCTACGCTGACGTAATCTATGGAGTCCACCCTGGGCTCGGCCTGTAATACCTCTGTGGCGGCGCTCAGCAGGGCGTTACCATCCCTCTCTCCACCGGACCACAGCATATACGCCTGGAACAGTGCGTCGTGCACCACCGGGGCCGCCTGACGTTGCTCGGGTGAGAGTTGAAC
The DNA here is from genome assembly GCA_963693555.1 of Dehalococcoidia bacterium. Lineage (GTDB taxonomy): Bacteria > Chloroflexota > Dehalococcoidia > Lucifugimonadales > UBA3495 > UBA9611. The sequence goes on from CAVOAA010000187.1 coordinate 2,762, forward strand.
GTTGCGGCTACTCATAGCCAGCCCGTCGGCTTCACGGATAGTGGGCATCACCACTACTCCCACGCCCATATCCAAATCCCTGGCCAATTTCTGGATCACCACCGTCTGCTGACCGTCTTTCTGGCCGAAGTAGGCACGGTTGGGCTGCATCAAGTTGAACAACTTTGACACCACGGTCGCCACGCCCCGGAAATGGCCGGGCCGGTGCAGACCTTCCAGTTTTCCGGCCAGTGGACCAACGTCGACCCACGTGTCGAACCCTTCCGGATACACTTGATCAACAGTAGGCGCGTAGACCAAGTCCACGCCGTGACGGCGCAACATCTCCAGATCGCCTTCCAAGTCTCTGGGATAGCGATCCAGGTCTTTCGAGTCGCCAAACTGAGTTGGGTTTACAAAGATGCTCACGGCGACAGTGAGGTTGTCGGCCCGGGCCTGGTCAACTAGGCTCAGATGCCCGGCGTGAAGCGCACCCATCGTCGGCACCAGGCCAACGGGCTTTTCGGCATCGCGGCAGGCCTGCGCCATCTCCCGGTTGGTACTGATCACCCGCATGCTATTTTCTATCATCTGTGTCATTTCAAAACACTCAATATTTCAGCTTAAGATCAACGCTTGGTCTGGGTAGCTAGGCTGCCAATTCGCTGATGGACGGTATGCCGCCGAGTCCGGTTGCCTGCCGTATCGCCCTGAGCACGGCTTGTGCGGTAACTTCCACTGCAGCCGCTCCCAGGGTCGTCATGTCCACGTAATCCTGATTATGTCCGGTGGCCATGGCGAACATCGTGTCGCCGTCTCTGACTGTGTGGCAGGGGCGGATGGCCAGGGCCAGGCCGTCGTGGCTCACCCTCGCCAGGTAATTGGCGTCTTCCTTGGTGATTTGGGCGTCGGTGGCGACCAGACCAATGGTGGTGTTCACCGGGCCGTCCGGGGCGTTGGAGTTTCCCGCCAGCAGCATCGCTACCGGGTCGTCGAAGCCGCCTTCAGCCCGTCTCGGCCCGGCCAGTATCTGCCCATCGGTATAATCCCAGACCCCGCCCACGGCGTTCACCGCCACAGCTGCAGCTACGGTCTGGCCAGTCGGCAGGGTTATCGATGCAGAACCTATGCCGCCTTTGACGCCACGCTCTGCGCCGCCCAATTTGGCCACGGTGGCGCCGGTGCCGGCTCCAACACTTCCTTCGGTCATGGGCTCGGTGCTGGCGGCCAGGCAGGCGCTGCGGCCGTCGTCCGGGCCGGGCCTGACCTCTGACGTGATCAACCCCAGGTCATAGAGGATGGCCGAAGACACTATGGGCACAACGACCGGGTCTTCTTTCGGGCCGACCCTGAAGCCGATTTCCTGGGATTCGAGATAGGCGACCACCCCGGATGCGGCGTCCAGTCCAAAGGCGCTGCCGCCGCTGAGGACAACGGCGTGTACTTGGTCAACGCGATGCACGGGGCGAAGTAGGTCGGTCTCTCTGGTGCCGGGGGAACCCCCACGGACGTCTACCCCGCCGACCGCACCCTCACGGCAGAGGAAGACGGTGCAGCCAGTCGCGTGTTCGAGGTCGGTATAATGGCCCGCCTCCAGTCCCTTCACGGCAGTGATGGTCTGGTTCAAGAGGGCCTCAGGGGAGAGTAAACGGCCTGTTCGCGGGCAAAATAAACGCCCCGACGCAGCGGGGCGCAAACCGAAGTCAACTTCATATTTCGGGCCGTCTCGGTCATCTCAGATCCCAGCGGCAATGCTGAATGTGATTCCGTGCCTGGCGCTCACCCCCCTTGCGGGTGGATGGCAGTTATATTTTAAGCTCGCTTGAAAGAGGGTGTCAAACGAAAATTCAGTCCGTTTATTTCAGCTGGCGGCGGGCTTCTCTATCCGGTAGTTGGGGAAGGGTATGAAGACGATGATCACTGCTGCCACCACGGTCAATGCGCCGACGTAGTAGAAGATGGAGCCATAGCCGCCCAGGTTGTTGATGATGTAGGCCGCCAGGAACGGCGAACCAAAGCCCAGAAGACCGTTGACCCCGAAGATGAGGCCGGACGCCGTGGCTTCGGCCCCCTTTGCCACCACGTCTAGCAAAGCAGCTAAGATGATCTGCTGCAGGGCAAAACTGAATAATCCTATCCCACCCAGAATCAGCGCCAACACCCAGCTGTCACCGGCACTGACCACGAACATGGTCAATACGGCGGCGATGATCAACCCTGGCACCAGTACTTGCTTCCGGCCATACCTGTCAGAGAGATAGCCCAGGATCGGGGCCGATATGATTCCCATGCCCGTGAGCAAGGATAGGTGGACTCCCACACTGAAGTAACCCATGCCCAGCCCGCCGTCGACCGACTCTCTGAGATAGAACGGCGCCCATTGGAAAAGCGCGTTATTTGCGACTCCCCGGACGGCGGCCGCTAGAACCAGTGTGGCGACCACCGGGATCTTGAACATCGCCAGGCCCTCGCGGTAGCCGTCGATCACCTTCCGCTGGGGCCGGTCTTTGGTCTGGTCGTCTCCCTCTTCGATACCCAGGTCTTTCAGCGCAAACCAGACAAAGATGGCCATCAGCGCGGCAGGGGCAGCGTACATCAGGAGGATGGGCCGCCACGCCATGACGGTCAACAATCCACCGGCAACCAGAGGGGCCATAACGTTGCCGACGTTGGAACCAAAGCCGTGCATAGATATTGCGAAGCCGCGGCGGTCTGGAAATCTTCTGGAGAGGGCAGCGGTGGAAGGCAGATGCCACAGGGCACCGGGGACCGACACGATGATTACGGCAATGGTCAGCACCCCCAGATTTGGAGATGCGGCCAGTACCAAGAAACCCAGGGCCGCCCAGATCATGCAGCCGGTGAGGATGGGCCCCCAGCTGGCCTTCATCTGGTCGACGATGGCCCCGCCAATCAGGTTGACGGCTCCGAAACCACCTTGGCGTATGCCCAGCATGAAGGCGACTTCGAAGTTGGACAGGCCCATAGCAGCCTTGATGGCTGGCATGAAGACTGGGAATCCCTGGTCGTAGAGGTGGGATACGCCGTGGCCGAAGGACAATGCTCCAAGTAAGAAGTTCCGGTTCTGCCTGAGACCTCTCGACCTTTGTGTTGCTTCTGCCATAAATCCCTTTGCTAAGGCCCTTTGCCAATGCAAACCTTTTCTAATACTTCGGGCCACG
>CAVOAA010000188.1:0-5886 GCA_963693555.1 Dehalococcoidia bacterium
ATGGCGGCGGAAGTTGCCGCGGAGATGGCGCCGTACCTGGGAGACGATGGGCTGGTGTTTCCGATGGAAGCCCAGATGCTGACCGCGAAGAAGTAGGCCTTGATGACAGCCCAGATGCTGACCGCCACGAAGTAGACCGCTTAAAAGACCACCACCGACCGCAATACTTCGCCGCGCTCCATCTTGTGGAAGGCTTCTTCTACTCCGTCGATACCGATGGTCTCGGAGACGAACCGGTCCAGGTCTAGGCGGCCCTGCAAGTAAAGGTCGATGATCATCGGGAAATCCCGGGAGGGCAGGCAGTCGCCGTACCAGGATGATTTCAGACTGCCACCGCGGCCGAATATCTCCAGCAGAGGCAGTTCGATCTTCATATCGGGACTAGGCACGCCGACCAGCACCACCGTGCCGGCATGATCCCTGGCGTAGAAGGCCTGCTCGTAGGTTATCGGGTTGCCAACAGCCTCGATGGCCACGTTAACGCCGTTCCCTCCGGTCAATTTTCTGATCTCCTCCACCGGGTCAACGGACGATGCGTTGATGGTATGGGTCGCGCCGAACTCTTTGGCCCAAGCAAGTTTACGGTCGTCCAGGTCCACTCCGATGATCGTGTGTGCCCCTGCCAACCGGGCGCCAGCGATGGCTGCATTACCTACACCGCCGCAGCCGAAGACGGCAACCGAATCGCCGCGCCCGACATTGCCGGTGTTCATGGCCGCACCAAGTCCGGCCATGATGCCGCAGCCGACTAGCCCGGCGGCTTCGGGGTTGGCTTCGGACGATATCTTGACCGCTTGACCAGCGTCCACCAGGGTCAACTCGGCAAAGGCGCCGATGCCCAAGGCTGGAGAGAGGGGCGTGCCGTCCACCAGGGTCATGGGCTGGGAGGCGTTCCGGCTGGAGAAGCAGTACCAGGGAGCGCCGCGCAGGCAGGAACGACAGGTGCCGCAGGGCGCCCGCCAGGCAATGATCACAAAGTCGCCGGGGGCCACGTTGGTTACGCCTTCACCGACCGACTCAACGGTCCCGGACGCCTCGTGTCCCAGCAGGAAGGGAAAGTCGTTGTTGATGGCGCCTTCACGGTAATGCAGGTCGGTGTGGCAGACTCCGCAGGCCTTCACCCGTATCAGCGCTTCGCCGGGGCCCGGATCAGGCACCAAGATAGGGACCAACTTCACCGGCTCGCCCTTGGCAGCCGCGACTACTCCATTAACCTGATGGACCATGAAACTTCTCCCCCTGAGCCCCTGGTGAGGCTACCGGAGGATATTAAGCTGTGGGAGTCGAGTCTGTCCACCGGCCCCGCCCATGGCGGCAATCATGCCGTAGGCGTGCCCTCCCAGGGTTCGTGGAAGGTCGGTTCGACTTTGAAACGGTCTTTTATGGGGCCGACCGCCGTACTCAGTTCGCCAGAGCGGCCGCTACCTTCCGGGCGAAGCCGATCAGTTCCTCGTCGGCGCCGTGGTCTCCCATGAGGGAGAGGCCCACCGGCAGACCGTTTACCTCACCCAATGGCAGGCTCAATTGTGGCCTTCCAGTGGTGCCGGCGATGCAGGTCAGATGGCTCAACCGCCCTTGAATCTCAACCTTGCCGGAGGTTGGCAATCCCCGCATAGGCGCAGGAACCACCGCCGTGGGCAGGCAGACAAAGCCGCCGCCGGCGAAAACCTCATCCATCCTGGCCCTGACGCTGTCTCGCAGAACGCCTGCCTCGCTCAATTGGGCATCGGTCAAACTGATGGCCAGGTTATAGCGCTGGCTGACCCAGAAGCTGAACCTGGGGTTAACCTCATTGATCCAGTCTTTCACCGACTCCCAGGCTTCCTCGGACTGAAGGACGTTCTGCTGTGATGCCCATTCGGTCAGACCGTTTGGCGACAACCTCAGGGTTATTGTGCTTCCGGCGAGGGCCGCGATCTTTTCTGCTATCGGGAGCAACACCGTAGAAATTTCCGGGTCGGCCTCGTCAAAGGCGTCCTGCGCTATCACGATACGGCTGGGAGCCGTATCGGGTATTGGGCCGCCAAAAACCACCTCGGCGACACGGGCATAGGTGTCCGCATCGCGGGTGAACCAGCCGATGGTGTCGTAGCTCGGCGCCTGCATCAGTATTCCTTCTAAGGGTATGCGCCCGTGGGTGGGACGGAGACCGTATAGACCGCAGAAGCTGGCGGGGATGCGCACCGAGCCCCCGGTGTCTGACCCCAGGGCGAAGTCGACCAGCCCCCCGGCCACTGCCGCCGCCGACCCGCTGGACGAGCCGCCGGGCACTCGGTCTGGCGCCTTGGTATTGATGGGCGTTCCGTAATGTGCATTCTCACCTAGGATGCCCCTGGTCAGCTCATCAGTATGTGTCTTGCCGACCATGGTCGCCCCGGCGTTGACCAGAATCTCAACGATCCAGGCGTTGCGCTCAGCCGGCGCGTGGGTTGCCTTCCAATCGGGGTTTCCGCCTCCGGTTACATGCCCTTTGACATCAAAGATGTCCTTGGCGGCGAAGGTCAGGCCGGATAACGGGCCACCCGGCGGTCCCTCTAGGTAGGCTTCCGTGTCTTTGCAGAAGGCGTCTAAAGGATCAACTAGAGGTTGTTTGGCACTGGCCACTGAGGCACCTCCTGGGTTATCGTCAGGCTTGTATATGGGCCGCTCCGGGGCAGTCCTCCGACACGAGCGCCCGTGACGGGCACCACAGTATATCGCAACAGGCTAACGGGGCTCGGGAACAAATCCGTGACGAAATCCGTCAGGTAGTAAGAAGGCACAAAATAAGAGAATGAACGGCGGAGGACGGCAATGAAAAACAAGATCGGCATCATATTTTTACTGATGACCATGGTTGCATTACTGACGGCGGTTGCCTGCGGCAGCAGTTCGACCGCGCCACCACCCACTGATACGCCAGTCAAAGGGCCGCCGCCACCCACTGAAACACTTCCCCAAGGCGACCCCCCACCGGAACAACCGGCGGATGTGGAAGTCCTGGCGCCCATCGACGGCTCAAAGGTCATTTTCCCGACGACACCGGACGGCGATTACGCCCTGAAGATCACCTCTGGCCTACCCAACGGCTGCGCCGAGTTCGGCGGATACGAGGTCGAACGAGACGGCGACCGGTTCGTGGTGCAAGTCACCAACCTGGTGCCGCATCCGAGCCTGATCATGGCTTGCACGGAGATCTATGGATCGCAAGTAAGTGAGGTTATGCTGGGCGGCGAATTGGTCTACGGTGAAGGCTATACGGTCGAGATTAACGGCAAATGGACGCATCATTTCATCGTCCAAGACGCCAACGGCATGATCGAGCAAGAGTCTCCCATAGATCTGATCGAAGTCCTTGAATCGGACGGCGAATACTTTCTGAATGTCATCTCCCGATTGCCCTTGGGCAGCAGCTGCTCCCGGTTCAATGGCTACACCGTGAACACACGGTTCGTCGAGCAGATCGAGGTGTCGCTATCGCATCTGCAGGTTACTGCGGACAATGTCCCCTGCACCGCTGACCTGCCAGTCGTGGTGACCTCGATCCCCCCTGGGCGGCAACTTCGAAGCAGGCCAGACCTACACGGTGGTAGTCAATGGAACACAGACCACGTTCCCTAAAGATGAACTGGCGATGGTCAACGTCCCCGCTCCCATCGAAGCCGCTTCTGTGGCCCGGCCGGAGGCTGTAAGCGGCGACTATACCCTGGAGATAACTTCCGGACTGCCCGGTGGCTGCGCCCAGTTCGATGGCTCTTCTGTCGAGCGAGACGGCAACCGGTTCTTGGTGGAAGTCACCAACCTGGTGCCAGACCCCTCTGAGCCCATCGCCTGCACGGCTATCTACGGATACCACGATGAAAAGATAACCCTGGGCAGTGACCTAACCCCGGGTGAGGCCTACACCGTGACCGTCAACGGCAATTTGGCTGTCTCATTCACGGCCCTTGATGAGGCTGGCCTAGTCATGGTCGAAAAAGAGTCGCCGGTAGAGAGCGTCGATGTCGATGGCGGCAACACGCTAACGGTTGTGTCCCGGCTGCCAATGGGCAGTAGTTGTTCCCGGTTCAACGGCTACGAGATCGACCGCAAGTTCCTCGACCGCATCGAAATCAAGATGACCCACATGGAGGTTACCGAAGACAGCGTCCCCTGCACCCGTGACCTGCCGGTGGTCGTCACCGAGATACCGCTTGGCGACAACTTTGAGGCCGGACGAACCTACACCGTGTTCGTGAACGAAGAATCAACGACCTTTACCCCCAGGTGGATCGGCTAGATAGATCGACCTAGCCCCAGATGGATAGAGCTGGCCGGACCCCCCGGCCAGCTCTCTTTGTTTGTGGAATCTGCGATATACTGGTCGCCACCTGATCTGGTGGGGAAAACCTCCCCAACGACCGATCAGCCAAGGACGATCGTGGAGGGTCTGCATGCTGACCGCCGAAGCCCAAGAAAGACTGACCAGAGTGGGACCGGGGACCCCGATGGGCGAACTGATGCGCCGTTATTGGATACCCGTCCGCCCCCTGGCCCAACTTCAAGAAGAAGACGTGATGTCCATCCGCATACTGGGCGAGGACCTGGTCTTATTCATCACAAAAAATGGTGAGCTGGGTCTGGTGGGCGAGCGCTGTCCCCACCGGGCAGTCTTGATGAAGTACGGTATTCCCGACGAAGACGGCCTTCGCTGCTGCTACCACGGCTGGAATTTCGCCCCCGACGGCCAGTGCATCGACATGCCGTTGGAAGCGCCGACCAACAAGCTGAAAGATCAGGTCAAGATAGCCGCCTACCCCGTCCAGGAGATGGGTGGTCTGGTCTGGGCCTACATGGGTCCTCAGCCAGTGCCATTACTGGCGCCTTGGGACTTATTCGTAATGCCCAATGCCATCCGGCAGATCGGAATCTCCCACCTGAAATGCAACTGGCTCCAGTGCCACGAGAACACAGGCGACCCGGCGCATAGCGTCTATCTCCACGGCCATATGTTCAAATACATGCTGGAGAAGAAGGGTGAGCTGGAGGAACGGACCAAAGACAGACGGATGTCCACACTCCATTCCCGGATGGACATGGGGCGGGGCATAGAGTCGCTCTACGCCCATGAGACCCAATACGGCATGGAGAAGGGCATCAATTACTCCAAGGCTTTGGGCGCCGACAAGGACCGCCAGTCCCGGCACTCGACGGTGATATTCCCCTTCTACACCCAGACCGGCGGTCCCGGCCAGGTGCGCCAGGAATTCCAGATACGGGTGCCCATCGACGACACCAACACCTACCACATCGCCTACGGCTGCTACATGGCCCCCGAGGCCGTGCCAGTGGTGCCGCAGGAGTCCGTCCCCTACTACGACATCCCCATCTTCGATGAAGACGGCAAACCGTTGTGGGACTTCGTGCTCGCCCAAGACGCGCACGCCTGGGTCTCCCAGGGCGAGATCTACGACCGGACGACAGAACAACTGGGCCGCACCGACCTGCCCATCGTGTTCATGCGCCGGCAGTTCGAAGAGCAGATGCTTATCGTGGAAGACGGTGGCGACCCCAAGAATGTTTTCAGGGAGCCCGCTTCCATGCCCGACCTGATTCACGGCGGTATCTGGGATGAGGGCAATTCATCGGTTACCGGCGCCGGCGGCGCCATCGCCAACTTCCGGTCCGCCTACCACAAGGGGTACGGCGTCGACGACGCCGACCGCTACGGTCCGGCCATGCCCGACATCATCGACCTGATGCAGCGCGTGGACGACCATTTAACCGCCAGCCAAGTCTGATCCCGCCCGATCTTAAACGCAGAAATGCCTCGGACTCGCAAACCGCCTGTCCGGGGCATTTTGTATGGCATCAGGCTGATGCGGCTCCCAGTCGCCGGTGCTAAACTGTTCCGACATTAAACACGGG
>CAVOAA010000189.1:0-5848 GCA_963693555.1 Dehalococcoidia bacterium
AAAGGGCAGCATCTGGGGCCACCGCCCCGCAGCCTCCGTTGGCGTCAAATAGGCCAGGAGCTAACCTAGATGCAACTTGGTTATATCGGCACTGGCATCATGGGGAACCCCATGGCCAAGGCCCTCATTGATGCGGGACACACGGTCACCGTTTATGACGTGCGCCGTGAGTCGACCACCAACCTCTGCGAGATGGGCGCCAACTGGGCCGATACCCCCAGAGAACTATCTGAGGCCAGCGAGGTGGTATTCACCTCGCTGCCCGGCCCGGTGGAGGCCGAACAGGTGCTCACCAACCCCGAAACCGGCATCCTGGCCGGGCTGAAGGCCGGGGACGCCTGGATCGACACCACCACCAACTCCCCCACGGTGATCCACAAGTTGGCTGACATCTGCAAACAACGCGGGATCGACATGCTGGACTGCCCGGTCAGCGGCCGCATCCCCAACATGACGATGATGGTCGGCGGCAACCCTGCGGTGTTCGAGAAGTACCGGGCCGTGCTCGAGACCATGGGTAAAGACGTGATCTATGTGGGTGAGACCGCCGCCGGCTGTACCGCCAAGCTGGTCACCCAATACCTTGGGTACTCCAACTTCATCGCCGGCATCGAGGGCATGCTCATCGGAGCCAAGGCCGGCCTGGACATGGATATCCTGGCGAAACTGATACCCATCAGTGCCTCGGCCAGCGGCGTCATGGAGCGCTCCATGGGCGCGGTGCTGGATGGCTCATTCGCCTCCAACGGGACATTGGACATAGTGGCCAAGGACCTGCACCTGGCCTGCCAACTCGCCCGCGACGTGCAGGCGCCGTCCCGTATCGGAGACATAGTGGACGACGTGCTGCAGCGTGCTCAGGCTCAAGGCCTGGGCAAAGAAGGGTACCCGGTGGTGGCACGGATACTGGAACAGATGGCCAGCGCCGAAGTCCGCTCCAAGGCCAACAACACGCCGAGCAAATAGCTTTTACGATCTCTTCTCCCCATATCAAGGAGGCTACCCAACATGGCAACCGCCCGAAAGTCAGACCAAACCAGCAGCAGCAAGAACGGCCACACGAACGGCTACGCAGGTGGACTGGTAGACCTGAACGCCGGTACCGTCAGCCGTGAAGTCTTCGTCGACCCTGATATCTACGCCCAGGAACAAGAACAGCTCTTCGCCAGGGCCTGGCTGTTCGTCGGACACGAAAGCCAGGTCAGCAAGCCCGGTGATTTCTTCGTGTCTTCGATGGGCGAGGAATCGGTGATCCTCTGCCGAGACCGCACGGGCGGGGTCCATGTCTTCTTGAACTCCTGCACCCACCGGGGCATGAAGGTCTGCCGGTACGACGAGGGCAACACACCGGTATTCAGTTGCCCCTACCACGGTTGGAGCTTCGCCACTGATGGCAAGCTGGTCGGCGTCCCGTATTTCAAAGACGCCTACCAAGAGACGCTGGATAAGTCCAAGTGGGGACTGCCCGAAGTAGCGCAGATGGTCAATTACAAAGGCAGCATCTGGGCCACCTGGGACAAGAGCGCTCCATCGTTCCAAGAATACATGGGCGGTTTCACGACCTACCTCGATTTTCTGCTGGACACCTGGGACGGCGCCGGAGGAGAGGTGGAAATCTTCGGCGGAGTGGAGAAATGGGTCATTCCGTGTAACTGGAAGTTCCCTTCGGAGAACTTCATCGGCGACCGTTATCACAACATCAGCCACCGGTCGGTGGATATGGTGGGACAGGGCCCCAGCGGAAGCGGGCGGCGCGACATGCAAGAACGCGAGGGGGCCGCGGCCCTGGACATCTCCTTCCCGGAGCGTGGCCACGGCACCATCACATTCTTGCGTCCCGATGACAGCGTGGTGCCGGCCTACCAGCAATCCAAGATTGTCGGGGAGTATTTCGCCCATTGCGAGGCCGAGCGCCGCAAGAACTATGGGCAGTGGGCACGGTTGGTGCCTGGCCCCAGCACCGTTTTCCCTAATATGTCCTACCTGCCGCGCCAGCCCCGCACCATCTCGGTCTGGCATCCCCGTGGCGCCAATAGCCACGAGGCCTGGCGCTGGTTCTTGATCGACAAGAATGCCCCGACCGAGGTCAAAGATTTCTTGCGTCACTATTACATCAGCTACTCCGGGCCGTCCGGTCTCACCGAGCAGGACGACATGGAGAATTGGAACTACGCCCACAACGCCAGCCAGGGCACCATCGCCCGGCGTCATCCGTACAACTATCAGATGGGCATGGGCTTCGAGGGCCCGCCGGTGGACACCGACGGCCTGGACATGCCTGGGCAGATCAGGAACGTGACCAAAGCCAAGGCTGCCGAACAGAACCAGCGCGGTTTCTACCAGCGGTGGTCCGAGTTCATGAACGCCCCGGACTGGGACACGCTAGCCACCTGGCGCAACGGCAACGGAAAGGCCCACTGAGCCTAACGGTCCTTCGACAGGCTCAGGATGAGCGAATATGGCGACAGGCTCAGGATGAGCGAATATGGCGACGGGCTTTAGGTAAACAAGGTAGCCGAAAGTCGCTGGCTGGACGTAAATTATGGCACGATTAATAGTTGTAATTCCGCTCATATGGCACGATTAATAGTTGCAATTCCGCTCATGGTGAGCCTGTCGAACCACGGTTTTGGAAGACCCATCAACACCGCGAAAACCACGGAGGCCCCGGCATGATGACAACAACCGAATCAGCCATCGCCCACCTGCTACTCAAAGAAGAGGTCTCTGAGTTCCTCTACAACGAGGCAGAGTTGTTGGACGATCGACAATTCGAGGATTGGCTCGATCTGATCTCTGATGACATCCGCTATTGGATGCCCATGCGCCGCAACGTGAAGTCCAACGAACTGGACCGGGAGTTCACCCGCGAGGGACAGGACATCAACTGGTTCGACGAGGGTAAAGAAACCCTGGAACGGCGGGTGATGCAGATACGCACCGGCGTCCATTGGGCGGAGGAACCCCTCTCCCGCATCCGCCACCTGATCACCAACGTCCAGTTGGTGAGCGCAACCCCGTCGGCCTCCGACGCCACCGAAGTCTTCGTGAGGTGCCGGTTCCTGGTCTACCGAAACCGGGTGCAAACGGAGACCGATTTCCTCATTGGCAAGCGGGAAGACACCCTCAGGAAAGAGAACGGGGCCTGGAAGATAGCCGAGCGCAAGATCACCCTCGATCAGAACGTACTACTGGCGAAGAACCTGACCTTCTTTTTCTAGAAGGCAATCATTTTGACGCCAACCCCGTAGGGGCGGGTTTCCAACCCGCCCGCTCTCAACTGCGCCCACGCCCAATATGGTTTGCTCCCTAAAACTACCCCGAGGCCCGTTTCGTTTCGACAAGCGCCGTAGCGAAGAAAAGGGGCAGGTTAGAAACCTGCCCCTACGTTTGTCTGGCCTAATTTCGGATCAGTTGAGGTATTTTCCGAATACTCTCTGACCATTCTTATAGGCGAAATCTTCCTGGATCTCCTCAGGGAGTAGCCCGATGAACCGCCGGGCAAAATCTATGATGACGTCATTGCCGGCGTCCTCAAAGTGCCAACCCGCCAGGAAATCGGTGCCGAACATCAGCCGGCCCGGATGGTCGATCACCTCTTTGCTGTACTCGGAATAGACGTGCTCGGCCAGCTGCTGCCGACCCACTCCGTCGACCAATATCGCCAACGCTTCTCCGCTTTCAGAATCCATTCCGATGGAGCCGCCGTTATCGATCGCCAGGTCATGAAGCAATGGCCCAGCGTCTATGGTGTAAAAGAGGTTGTCCCCTCCATAGGTATCCAGCAGCTCCAGGATCGCAGCCCGCTCATCCGGGCCGCTGCCGTGAAAATCCTTGAGGCCGTGGAACAAGAAGGTGATCTCAGGATATTGGGACATCACCGCAGCCCAATCTTTTGCGGTTTGGGTCGCGCTGGCGTGGGCCATCATGACTCCACCTGATTCCGCAACCAACGGATAGACTTCGTCCAATTGGGAGTCCCCTGGGTTGATCTTCTGCAGTTTGTCGATGTAGAAAGCTATCTCGCCAAAGCCGTCAAAGGGGCCGCTGGGCGGATACCATTCCTCCAAAAGGCTCTTGGTATAGGTACCATCGGCGAATCCCAGAAATCCGAAGCTGAAACCAAGATCCATCGGGGGAGGCATCATCAGATTGGCCAACCTGTGGTCCACCTCGCCGATGCTCTTGTTCAATAGATCGGTCTCTGACTGCCGGCCAAAGAGCGGCGGCAACCAAAATGCGACGCCGCCCACCATGTAATGCCGGTCCATCATCCGCAACACGTCGGAAGTGGTGTAGGGGTCGTCGAATATTGACACTGTTACACCTGTCATGTGCATGTGGGCGTCGAAAAGAGGCCCGTCATACCACGGAACGCCCTCAGGGCTCACTAGGGCCGTTTGCTCTAACACCACTGGCCTAGCCGGTGCTGGGGCAGGGTCGGTGCCATCACTAGCCGCGCCAGTGGTCGACTGGGTTTGTTCCCCATCGGAACATGAGAGCAAGACTTCTATCTCGTCTGAAGTCGGTTCATGGCTCATCATGCCCATCATCCCAGACATGCCTAAAGCTCCACTGATGCAAGTCATCAATTCTGGAGAGCCCATCACAATTTGCATGATTTCGGCCATGTCCATGTTCTTCAGGTCTTCCAGGGAGCCGTCCAAGCTAGGCAGAGCTATCTCTGCAGCCGAAGTAGGTTCAGGCATTGTAGTGGGCTTGGGAGCTGAGATGGGTTCGGCGGTCGGTCCGGTGACATCCGCAGCCGGGGCCGGGTCCGCCGTAGCCGTTGGGTCAGGATTGCTGACCTTGGCCACCGATGCCAGATCACCACTGCCCGAGGAGCAGGCCACCAGCAATAGTGTTATTATCGCCAATACTGAAAAGATAAATTTTCGTATATACATAGGTTGATTTTAGGAATGCGTTTTCCTAGAATCCAGCCGCATCGGTAATTGGATTCCTAGGGCCGGTACCGGAAGAGGTTTTGAGATGGCCGAAGTAGTAAACCTGATAACCCTAGCCGAGGGCGCCAAGATCGCCACGACCGCTGGCGCCACTGTAGAGATCGTAGATAACCCCAAAGACGGCGTTTGGGTTTTCGGAAAATACTTGGTCTGTCCTGATGACCCGTCCCTTGTGGGCAGCGAAGATATGTTCTTCGCCCAGGACATCGTGGAAGTGCTGGGCTGATGGCGAGCACCGTTTCGGCTCAGCCCGACCGTGAGCAGCTGAGAGAGGCTTTCCAGGCAGGCTTCGATTCCATCGACGACGGCGACGGTTTCTATTTCGGGTTCCATGCTTTCTTGGAGGAACACGGCTTTGGGCTGCGGGAAGACATCCCCTGCACCTGTTCCGACAACGGAGCCCACGGCCACCAACCCGAGTGCCGGTGGGTTAAAGCCTGATCTCTAGCCTAAAAGTCAGTTGAAGAAAAAGAGGGGCCATGATGGCCCCTCTTTTTTGTGCTACCCCGCGCTTCCCATCTCGTTGATCGCCAGTATCATCTGGTTGAGCCGTCCGGGGCTCTGCTTGTTGTTGCGGAAAGATATCCTCGGCTTGGATGACAATTCGGGTTCGTCCTCTTCCTGACTCCGCGCCTCTGTCCTCTCGATCTTTCCGGATTCCAAAAGGTCGGCGAAAGACTCGTTCAACTGGGCCATATTCTCCGACGAGAGCTCTTTTTCCAGTCTGACGACGAGCCTGTCCTGGACCTGACGGACGGAGTGGTAGGTGGAGTAGTAATGCTTGATCCAGGCCGTCGCCTCTTCCGCTGAGTGGGCGATCTTGTACAACGACAGGTCTTCCGGGGATATCAGCTTCCTGGCCAGAAGCTGGTCTCTGATAA
>CAVOAA010000190.1:0-5836 GCA_963693555.1 Dehalococcoidia bacterium
TCAGATGAACGCTCAACGGAGAGGAGGTGGTCACCAAGTAGAACATTGGCAGACCCTGGAACGACGGCGGGAGTCTCACTTAACATTGCCCCAAACCTGTCCAACTGACGGGGTCCACCTTAGCCAACTCTCATTCTGATATATATATCGTGAGTGACGACGGGAGCGACCTACTCCAGATCACCAACACGCCAGATATCAGCGAGCGTTGGCCCACGTGGTCTCCGGACGGGTTATCGCTGGCCTATGCCGCTACTGTGCACTCGGCGGCTACCCCCAACTGGGACATCTACATGATATCCAGCGAATAAGCTGGCGCCAGATAAGTTACTAGATAAACTGCTAAATAAACGACTGATAAACTGCCCCGGCGCGAGACAAAAAAGAGTCCCCGTCCTTCTGTTAAAGGACGGGGACTCTTTCTATTTCCGAGATTTGAGTTTCTGTAGGGCAAAAAAATTCGCTTCAACATTTGTCGTTGAAGCGCTTTCGCTATCGTAGCATGCGGAGTGCCAACTTGTCAAGTGTTTACGCCTAGGTCCACTAAATACTCCATAAAACCCCTGCTTGTTCGAGGCGGTATGTGCGTACTGCTGCTCCTAATGTAGAATAACTGTGCTCTAAGCTAGGCACACCAGCAAACACATACTCTCCCACCGGAGGAACCCTCATGCCAGACCTAACATCTCTTGCCGCCCCTGCGGCAGCGCTCTTGAAAGAAAGCGGCCAGAACATCGCCGTGGCCGAATCATCCTGCGGCGGTCTCATATCCGCGGCATTAGTGTCCATACCCGGAGCGTCCGACTACTACGTTGGTGGCAGCACCATCTATACCCGGGTAGCCCAGAAGGGACTGTTACTGGTCCCCGACGAAACCATGGAAGGCATGCGCGCCAGTAGCGAACCCTATGCCCTGTTGAATGCCAGGACCATCCGCGAAGCCCTGGGCACCGTTTGGGCGTTGGCCGAAACCGGGGCCAGCGGACCCACCGGCAACCGGTACGGGGATTCGTCCGGCCACGCTTGTTTCGCGGTTACCGGCCCAGTTGAAAAGGTAATCACCCTGGAGACTGGCGACACCGATCGTGAGAAGAACATGTGGGTCTTCACCAAAGCGGCTTTGGACCTCCTGATCGAGTGCCTGAACGAGTCCAAATAGCTCTGGTAGCAGCCTCTAACACCCGAAACCTAGATACGCCTATGGAGAATGGTCGATGAGCGTAGTCGAGTCCAAGCTCGCTGAATTGGGTTACACCCTCCCTACTCCTCCGGAGCCGATCGGCAATTATCTCTCTGCCTCACGTAGCGGGAACATCATGTGGATGGCGGGAGTCGGCTCGCGCCGTGCCGACGGGTCTCGCATCAGCGGCAAGCTGGGGGCGGACCTCACTGTGGAGCAGGGCTACGAGGCGGCCCGGTGGTGCGCATTGAACCTGCTGGCGCGAATGAAGGTGGAGCTGGGCGACCTAGACCGTGTGACCGGCATCTTGAAGGTCTTCGGGATGGTCAACAGCTCGCCCGACTTTGGAGACCAAGCCAAGGTGGTTGACGGGGCATCTGACCTGTTCGTAGAAGTATTCGGCGAGGCCGGACGTCACAGTCGGTCGGCGCCGGGCATGGCCGTCCTCCCCAGAGACACCGCGGTGATAATCGACTGCGTGATCGAGATAGCAGAAGGATAATCCGCCGCTTTCATTAATTGGGGCGGTCGACCGAGATGGTCGGTACAACGGGTGTGCTAAAAACAAGCAATCCCCTAGCGGGTTACCGCTAGGGGATTGTTTTATTCGGTTTTACCTTTGGACGGGGGACGGTTTAGCGTCCCGGTAGCGTTCGCTTAGTAGCGTCCGCCGCCGCCGCCTGTTCCACCACCCTGGCGGCTGAAACAATCGCTGCAGTAGACGGGTCGGTCGCCTCGGGGGCGGAAAGGCACGGTGGCCTCGTTGCCGCACTCGGCGCAAACGACTGTGTGCATCTCGCGAGGACCCCGGTCAAAGCCAAAGCCATCGGAGGAGCTGTTCGCTCGCCTTGACTGACGGCAAGAGGGGCACCGCTTGGGCTCGTTCGTGTAACCCTTTTCGGCATGATACGACTGATCGTCGGCCGAGAAGATGAACGACTGTCCACACTCCACGCATGCTAGATTTCTGTCCTGGTAGCTCATAGAAGACTTCCCTGTTCGTGTAGAGTTGGCAAAAGTCTGGTCATCGAGACGATAAGACGCGGAATGTTAGATGAGGACCCGGATGGACGAAACGCCCGTGGATACCCGTAGACCGATCTAGTATGCCTATAGAAGGACACAGATTAATACCACCGCTGCGGAGTATAACATATATCAAATGGCGTGACAGGCTCGAAATGTCGGTGGATACCCATTGACGGCTGCCCCGGGAATTCCGCTAGGATGTGGCTCCCAAAATGACCAGAATCACGCCCACGACGCTGATCGTCGTACCGGCCGCCAAAAGGAAGTCGATGGCCTCCAACCGGCTCAAGAAGATACGGGCCAAGATCAGGGTCAGCAGGGGCTGACAAGCATAGATGGGGCTAACCACGGTCACTGGCGCACGGCTCAACGCCTGGAACAATGAAGCTACCGCCAAGCCCTGAAATATCCCCGCCAGGGCACATATCAAGAGATAGTTCTTCGGCAGAGTTTGGATGGTGCGCGCCACCTGCCGGTGCATGATAACCGAGAGAATCACGCCGCCGACGGCCAACGCCAGACCCGCCGTCACCAAGGGGTCTATAAGACTGGAAACAACGTGCCTGCTGATGACGTCTCTGCTGGCAAATGTGGCCGACGCGCCGATGGCGAAAATGTAGCCCAGCCGCCTGAAGTCCACGTTCTGGCCAACGGCGTTGGAGCCGCGCCTGGGCATAATCACCAAGAAAAGCCCCGCCACGATGATCGGCGTGCCGATGGTCACCAGAAGATTGGGCCGTTCACCGAGCAGGATCACGCCCAATGTGAAGGCGATCACCGGCTGCAATCCGGCCATGGGAACCGCCCGTGTCGCCCCCACCATGGAGATCGCGGTAATGATAAAAAGCCGGGCCATTGGATAGCCCATGATGCCCATGACCAATATCCAGCCCATGGCTTCGAGGGACAGTGACGAGATATCGTCGAACCTGAATACCAGGGCCAAGCCACCCACCAGCACCATGCCGCTGAGCACGGTCACCAGCGCCGCCGTTGCCGCCGGTATTTTCTGGGTGCCCACTCTGACCAGTATGTTGCCGCTGGCGAATCCGCAGGCCGCCAGGAACGCAAAGGCGACTGCTAACGCCAAAGTCCCTCCCAATATTCCTGTTGCTGCTTCGGCATGGGCGCCGGCCAGGCCAGGTGTTGCTGGGATTAAGCCAAGGCTACGCCGCCCACTCGGCCACTCTCTCCCCAATCATGATGGCCGTCGCGTTGGTGTTGGCCCGGGGCACCTGGGGCATGACCGAAGAATCGGCGATCCACAGGCCCTGAAATCCCTTCACCCGGCATTCTTGGTCAACCACAGCCATGGGGTCGGAGTCCGGGCCGATCTTGCAGGTGCCGGACACGTGCCGGGCCGACCCGACCGTCTGACTTATCCACAGGTCCAGGGCATCGTCATCGCCCAGAATATCGTCGGCGGGGGTCACGCGCTCTTCGGTAATGTCTTTGTAGGCGTCGGTCTCCAAAATCTTCACTGCCAGCCGGATGCCGTCACGCATGCGGCGCATGTCTTCCGGATGGCTGAAATACCGGTAGTCGAACTTGGGTTGAACAGCGGGGTCAGACGACGCCAGCCGCACGAAACCAGCCCCGGCGGGCAGCTCGATCACGCAGGATATGCGGCCGATCCGGTCCGGCAGTATTTCACCGGTAAAGGGGCTGAATATGGAGCTGGTGGTCATCATCATGTCGTTGGACTCTTTGGAACCTTTGGCGGTATAGCGCAGCGCCGTCCGCACCCCGGAGGCGTCCGGCACCAGAGGAATGCCCTCTTTCACCCGGAACGATATGGGCGATATGGGGTGGTTACGGAGGTTGGCGCCGACCCCTGGCGTGTCCTGCAAAACAGTTACGCCGAACTCTTCTAGCTGGTCTTTAGGCCCGATCCCCGAGAGCATCAGGAGATGAGGAGTTTTCAGCGCTCCAGCCGAGAGGACGACTTTGTCGCTCTCAACCGTGAACACCTCTCCACCGCTCTCGGCTTCCACCCCATTTACCTGGCCGTCTTTGATCAGTAACTTGCGGGCGAATACGTTGCCCCTAATGGTCAGGTTGAGGGCGTGCCGCATGGGTGAAAGGTGGGTGATAGCCGTACTCATACGGACGCCGTTCTGGTTGTTCATGGGCACGACGCCCACGCCGGTTGGGTTGACGCCGTTCATGTCGTCGGTGGTGTCATACCCATTCTGCAGACAAGCGGTGTGGAACGCCGACTGTATCACCGGCCAAGTCTCACCCGGCTTCCGGCTGATGGGTATCGGGCCGTCCGTCCCATGGAAATCGTCCCTGATGTCCAGGTCGGTCTCCTGCTTCCGGTAATAGGGCAACACCTTGGTGTAGGACCACTCGTCATTGCCCCACGATGCCCAGTCGTCGAAGTCCTGTGGAATGCCCCGCAGGTAGACCTGGCCGTTGATGGAACCGCCGCCGCCGATGACCTTGCCCTGGGCCACGTGGATCTCGCCCTGTTCCTCGGTGATCGTCCCTCGCAGCGCCCAATTGTGCTCGGAGTCCGGTTCTTCAGCAGCCCTGGTGTGGCCGAACTGGATGTCATAAGGCAGGTTGGTGATGTCCGGGTAGTCGGTCCCCGCCTCCAGCAGCAGTACATTGGTGTTGGGGTCTTCGGCCAGCCGCGCAGCGACCACCGAACCGGCGGACCCGCCGCCGACGACGATTACATCGTATTTCATGTTTCCTCTCCGGGATGATTGGGGGATTATTGCGGAACTAGTTGGTGAAGCCAGGTCAGATGGCGTTCAGCAGTTCCTCGGCGTTCACGACCGTGCCAAACCTCGGGTAGATCTTCTCGGTCAGGACCCGGTGTACCTCGGTATCGCCGTCGGAGCAGGCGTCGGAGACAACGATGAACTTGTAGTTCACGTCAACGGCCCACCGGGTGCAGGACAGTACGCAGCCGCTGGTGGACACGCCCATAATGACGATGGTGTCGCGGCCAAGTTCGCGCAGGGCTACGTCCAGGTTGGTCGTGGAGAAGGGGCCGGGCCGGGTCTTGGTGATGACCATCTCGCCTTGGGCCGGAGGCACTCCTTCGTGGAGTTCCACGTCCGGTGCGTATTCGGTCAGAGCGCCGCCGCGGTGAATCACATAGATCACCGGGATACCGGCCTTCCGTGCGCCGGCAAGCACCGACGCCGCCTGCTTCACCACGTTCTCGGGTTCGCTGGCGTTGTTGGCGATGATCCTCTGCTGAAAATCCATAATGACAACCGCCGTCTTGTCGCGGTCGATTTTCAATGATTGAGTCATGACTTGTTGTCCTCCTGCGGTCTATGTGGCCCTCCCAATCAGGGGACGGCCGCGCTATTATAAGCACAATCAGGGTGCCGGGGGTACTCCAGGCGACGGTGCCGGTTGAATGAAATGCCTCCCTCCCTTGTCACCCTGAGTGAAGCGAAGGGTCTCGTTACTCTCAGTAAGATGGTTCATTGGCAAAGAGATTCTTCGGCTCGCGCCTCAGAATGACAGTGATGAACAAGCCTCGGCATAGTGGGAACAAATTGAAGTACAGCTTCGTCTAACAGGTATGAAACGACTCAACCGCCTTGGGACATCACTATGAACAAGGTTATGTTTGCCGTGACCTGCCTGGTTATCGCTCTA
>CAVOAA010000191.1:0-5831 GCA_963693555.1 Dehalococcoidia bacterium
CGCTTCCTTCGACGCAAGGGAATCTCCAAAGCTGCAACCATCGCCCACGGGGCTGGTATTGGCGGACTTGATCCCCAACTGTCCGGACAGGCCATTGCCGAGGGTGCTCACCTGGGTCTCTACAAGTTCGGTATCTATTTTTCCAAGAACGGCGATTCATCCACCGAGTTCGAGAGTCTGACCGTGGTGGAGTTGGACAAGGACCGCGCCAAGGCCATTGAATCGGGAGTCAAGCTCGGCACTACCGTGGCCCAGGCGTCGATCACGGCGCGCGACATGGTCAATGAGCCGGCCAACCATATGACGCCGTCGAAGATGGCCGAAGCAGCCCAGAAAGTGGCATCCAAACAGAAACTCAAAATAGAGATCATGGATAACGCCCAGATGAAGAAGTTGGGCATGGGCGCATTCATGGGCGTGGCCCAAGGCACAGATGAACCGGCCAAGCTGATCATCCTGCGTTACGAAGGCGACCCCGGTAATCCCGAGAACAACCTGGGCCTGATCGGCAAGGGCATCACCTTTGATACTGGCGGCATATCCCTGAAACCGCCCGGCGGCATGGAAGCCATGAAGGGCGATATGGCCGGGGGAGCCTCCGTGATCGCTGCCATGGAGATCATCGGGCAGACCAAGCCCAAGATAAACGTGCTGGCTGTGATAGCTGCTACGGAGAACATGCCCGGGGCTTCCGCTCAGCGCCCCGGAGACGTGGTCAGGGCTATGAATGGAAAGACCATCGAAGTGATCAACACCGACGCTGAAGGCCGCCTAGTGTTGGCCGATGCGCTCTGGTACGCCAGGGAACAGGGCATCACCAAGTTGGTGGACGTGGCGACCCTGACCGGTGCCATGGTAACCACCCTGGGCAAGGCCTGTACGGGGGTCATGGGCAATGACGACACCCTGGTCCAGCAGACAATTGATGCCGGCAAGAAGACCGGTGAGAAGTTCTGGGAATTGCCAATGTTCGACGAGTACAAAGAGCTGATCAAGAGCGATGTCGCCGACATGAAGAACAGCGGAGGACGGCAAGCAGGCTCCATCAGCGCGGCCCTATTGCTGGCCGAATTCGTTGACGGCGCTGCCTGGGTGCACCTGGACATTGCCGGCACATCGACCTCGGACAAAGCGTCCGGATACCTGGTCAAGGGCGCCACCGGCGTACCGGTACGCACCCTGGCCCAGTTGGCATCTGATCTGGCCGATGCGGCCGCAACCAAAAAACCCGAGAAACCCAAAAGCAAAGCCAAGGCCAAATAAGGGAGACACCCGTGACCAGTTCTTATGAGACCATCGGCCAGCCAGTCGGCCGTGCGGAAGGGCCGGCCAAAGTCACCGGCCAGGCGATATTCCCCGCCGATATAAACCTGCCTGGGACCCTGGTGGGCAAATGCCTGCGCAGTCCCTTCCCTTACGCTAAGATCTTGTCCATCGACCCCGACTCGCTTGCCGCCGCCCGGCGGGTGCCCGGAGTCCATGCCGTACTGACTGCCGATGACATCCCGCCCCATCTGGTGGGCCGGATGCTGCGCGATATGCCCATACTCGCCCGTGATGTGGTCCGGTTCGCTGGCCAAAAGGTCGTTGCCGTCGCCGCTGAAGACGATGACATCGCCGAAGAGGCGCTGAACCTAGTCCAGGTCGAGTACGAAGAACTGAAACCTATCTTGAACCCGTCGGAGTCGATTAAACCTGGCGCGACGGTCCTACACCCGGATTTCGCCGACTACGTCGGAATCCCGGAGGGTCCGCAGGCATATCCCAATGCAGCGGGACACGGGCTTTGGCAGAACGGCGACGTTGAAAAAGGCTTCGCCGAAGCTGACCTGATTTTCGAACATACCTTCAAGACCAACCATCAGCACCAGGCCTACATCGAACCCCATGCCTCGGTGGTCTTCCTAGACAATAGCGGCCGGGTCCAGACCTGGGTGAACAGCAAGATGCCCTTCCAGGTGCGACAGCAACTCTCCGAAGGCATCGACATGCCCACCGATCAGATAAGGGTCAATCCCATCACCATCGGCGGCGATTTCGGTGGCAAGGGCGGCTTCATGGACACCCACCTGGGTTTCTGGCTCTCCAAGACCACCGGGAGGCCGATACGCATGGCCATGACCTACATTGAAGAGCTGATGGCCGGCAACCCACGGCACCCGGCGGTGATGACCTTCAAGACAGGGGTCAAGAAAGACGGCTCGATCACAGCCCGCCAAGCCCACTTGGTCTATGACAGTGGCGGTTATGCCGCCTTCAAACCCCAGAAGGGCGTAACCTACGGCGCCCGGTGTTTGGGGCCTTACAAGATTCCCCACGGCAAGATCGACTCCTATGTGGTCTACACCAACCAAGTGCCCTGCGGCAGCATGCGTGCCCCCGGCGACCCTCAGTCCATATTCGCCGCCGAAGCCCAGCTCGACATCATCGCCCGTGAGTTGGGGATGGACCCGGTCGAGTTCAGGAAGAAGAACCTAGTGCAGGACGGTGATCTTTCGGCAATGGGCCAAAAATGGAGCAACGTCATGGGCATGAGGACCCTGGACGCCGCCGTGAAAGAGGCGAGGTACCAGGATGCCAAAACCCAGACACCCGGCAGACTTGTTGGCCGGGGCATGGCGCTCTGCGAAAGACATGTTGGCGCCGGTAGTTCAACCGTCAGGATATCTATCGACTCCAACGGCTTGGTCACGCTCTACACCGCCCTGCCAGACACCGGCTCCGGGTTCTACACCGTCCTTCGCCAGATACTCGGACAGGAATTGGGCGTGGCCTACGACGAGATCGAGCTGGAGAACTGGAGCACCGACGACGTTGCCTTCGAGACCGGAGTTGGCGGCAGCCGCGTCACGCACGTGGCCGGTCAGGCAGTCTACCGTGCGGCCCAAGGATTGAAGCAAAAGATCGTGACCATGGCCGCCGACCTCTTGGGCTGGCCGGAGGACGAAACCGGCTTCTCCCAGGGCCAGGTGACGGCGCCAGGCCAGGTATCAGTCAGTTTGGGCGATATGGTCTCCCGGTCAGGAGACCTAATGGAAGCCGACCATACCTACGACTCGGAACGGGACGAAGATATCACCGTGTTCTGCGTTCAGATCGCCGAGGTGGAAGTTGATTCGGAAACGGGGTACGTCCGGCTGACTAAGTTCACCACCGCCCACGACGTCGGCACGATTCTGAACCCTCTGGGACATCAGAGCCAGATCGACGGAACGGTTATGCAAGGCATCGGCTACGCCCTCACCGAGGACCTACAGTACGACGAAGGACACGTGACCACCCTGTCTATGGGCGAGTACAAGATTCCGACCATGCCCGACATGCCGGAACTCCGTACCGTGTTGGTGCAGAGCGAAAGCGGCGGCCCCACGCCCTACGGCGGCAAGGCCATTGGAGAACAGGGCATCAGTTCCGTGGCCCCGGCCATCATCAACGCCATTCTCGATGCCACCGGCGTCAGCATCAAAGAATTGCCGGTGAGCTCGGAGAAGATGTTCCGGGCTATGAACGCGGAAAAATAGGCGAGGTTTGATCGGAGCTTGTTTAGCCCTGCGGCGAACATTCTGCGGAACAGGCTCAGAGGACTGAACCAAGCCTAACCCTTGGTGTACAATCTCCGGTAACAATCACCAGACACACCGATTAGGTACGAAGGATGACCACCATGCCAAAGATAGACTCTCTGGGACACGTTGGAATCTACGCAGAAGACCTCATTAAGATGAGGGACTTCTACAGCCGAGTCCTGGGCCTTGAGATTTCCGATGAGGACTTGGAAGAACGGGGAATGACCTTTTTCACTGCCGACAAAGAGCGCGAGCACCACGAGTTCGTGCTGATGAAGGGCCGGGTCACCCGCGACGACGCCAAGGTCATTCAGCAGATCTCATTCATCGTCCCTTCGTTGGACGACCTGAGAGAATTCAAAGAGCGGCTTGAAGCGGAAGATGGCGTCAGCGTCGAGCGTATCGTCAGCCATGGCATCGCCTTCGGCATGTACTTCTTTGACCCCGAAGGCAACCGCATAGAGCTGTATGTCCGGACTCCTTACAAGGTCCCCCAGCCCTTGGGCGACCCCATCGACATCACTACGCAGACGGACGAAGAGCTGCATAAGATCGCCAAGGACCGCGTACCAGCCTAGTTTGTCTTTAGGGCACTTAAGATGCCCAGCTTGAAGGCCGAAAGGTGGACCGCTTTCGTAGAAACTAGCGAGCCTGCCTCTCGGCCTTTTTGTTTAGACTCACAGTTAGATCATTCATGAGCACCCCCACAACAGCACGCTACGACGACCTTCCCCACAGCTACCACGTTTTCAAGTGGCGAATACTGCTGGCGTTTGCCTTCTTCTACCTGTTCCTCTACATGGGCCGCTTCAACTTCTGGCCCGTCGCCCCGCTGGTCAAAGAAGACCTGTCGCTCAGCAACTTCGAGATCGGCCTGGTAAACGCATTGCTCCTCTGGGGATTTGGTCTAGGAGACCTGGTCCACGGACGCCTGGCAGAGAATTACGGCCTGCGTTTGTGGGTGATGATTGGCGCCATTCTCACCACCGTCTTCAACATCATCACCAGCTTCGCAACATCGGCCGTGACGATGGCCATACCATGGGGTATCGCCGGATTCGTAAATGCCGCCTGTTGGGCCCCTGGAATCAGCATGATCTCCCAGTGGTGGCCCCGCCGGAATCGCGGTATGGCGATGGGCATCGTCGGCACTGCGGCCGGCGGCGCGATGGTGATGATGTGGTGGGTCTCCGGCTACGTCGGCGCGGAATGGGGTTGGCGCGCTTCTTTTCGATATCCTCCGATAATCATCGCGGTCTTGGGCATCGCCTTTTATTTCGTCGCCAAAGACCGCCCATCCGAGGTGGGCCTGCCCGAGTACATTGAGGAAGACGAGGTCTCGGCCGCTCCCGAGGCCCTGGACCCCGAGCGGCTCAAGGGTCTCGGCCCGTACAAAGAATTGCTGTCCAATCCCAGGTTCTTATTGGCCAGCCATGTCAAAGGACTGGAGAACGTCGTCCGCTATGGGCTGACCACCTGGGTGCCCATCTACTACTTCGAAGAGGGCGGGTTGTCCATCGAAAAAACGATTCTGCTCACCATCTTGCTACCCTTGGGCTACCTGATCGCCCCGCCGGTTTCAGGAATAATATCGGACCGCTTTTTGGGCAGCCGTCGCATGCCCATGGTCGTCTTCTCCTGCACCGCCAGCTCCATCGTGCTGGTGGCTATCGCTTTGGCCCCTCCTGTGAACATAACCCTGGGGGCCTTCCTGTTGCTGATCGGTGGGCTTTCCATGGGTATGTCACCCATCTCAACCATCGCCGTGGACATCGCCGGACGGCACATGGCTGGAACATCTTCGGGCCTGCTGGACGCTCACGGCTACGCCTATGCCGGCGCCCAGGCCCTCATCTTCGCCGCAGTGTTGGACATGGCCGGCAGCCCCTGGCCCATCGTGTTCTTCGCCATGGCCGCCACCAGGGTGGTCTCAGGGCTCATGATCTACCGCGTCAAGGTCTAGCTCCGGCCGCGGCGTGGAATTTTCCTCTGTGATCGGGCGTTCCATCTTGGAAGCGCATACGCCGTATGTCCGCTCGTGGTGAGCCTGTCGAACCATCACTGCTAGTAGGACAAATTACTGATGTAAGTAACTCGGCTAGTGCGCGCCCTTCGAGAGCCTCAGGACGAACGGTATTAGGCGGGTAATCAAAAGCGGTGTTCGGGTTCATTCACGGTTGACATCCCCTACCCCAGTGCTAGAATTGTTAATCGCAACCAGTTGCAATAACTTTTATTCGCACCAATTAGTTCTTGCCCAGGGTA
>CAVOAA010000192.1:0-5817 GCA_963693555.1 Dehalococcoidia bacterium
CGACAAACAATGCTCTGATGGGGACTGGATGAGGTACGTCACCCGGCCACCCTACTGGAGCGCCCAGCCATTGTATCTTCGTGGAGGGCAAAAACGGAGCGACCGCCATAGGACCAGCCGGCGGAGCAAAGTCCATGAGAACAAGCTCGGTCTCCATATCTTCAAAATGAGATCCACCCGCCTCATCTGTGTAGATTCGGACGTACTTAGCGTTATCCACGTTACCCTCCTCCGCGAGATTCAATCGGTCAGCAACTTTACACGGGTCTGCCTAGTCTACCGGCTTCACGTGGGTAGACAAAAAGCGAGGCTATGCCTCCGCCTTCCGCGCACCTCGCTGAAACAGCGTGATGATTGACGGCAGCAGAGCCAAAGATACCAACCAGCTCAGGACCATGATCGAGGCCATGAAGATGCCGACTATTGTGTAGGGCGTCAGCGAGGCGAAGAACATGGGCACGAACCCCAGTGCGATGATCAGGGCGTTGCGGGTAATCGCCCTGGCCGGCTCCTCGTAGATCCTGCCCAACGCCATACCCACCGAAGCGTGCTCCTCCATCAGCTGGCGGTACCGCTGGATGAAGTGGATGGCAAAGTCGATGGCGATGCCCAGGACCAGGGTTGAAAGCACCGCTATGGGCATGTCGTAGTCCTTGCCGCTAAAGCCAATGACCCCGTAGACAAACAGGATTGTGGCTGACAGCGGCAGGATCGCCAAAAAGGCCCAGCGCAGTGAGCGAAAGAGTACGACCATCAGGATGAACACTACGATGAACGTGGAGATAAAAGCCTTGAGCATCCCGTTGACCATCTTGTCCTGCCAGACCAAGTTCAAGTAGGTCTCACCCGCCCAGTCGACCGTGGTGCCGGCGGGGAACGGCCGGGCCGCTAAAAAGGCATCTGTCTCGTCCAGCACCTCTTGCATCGACTTGTTGTCGCCGCTCTTCATCGAGACTTGAACATTGGCCCGCTGGTAGTCGGCGGTGATTAGCCCACCCGCATAGATACCCTGGGGCGAGTCGAAAACAGCGTCCAGCGAGTCCCTGATCTCGTTGTCTGTTCCTGGGACGGCATCTTCGTCCCCGGCAACCAAGTCTGCGTACGACGTGACTTGGCCAACGAATGAGATCTCGGAAAGATGTTGCTTCAAGGCCAGGAGTTGCGTGACCGTATCGGGGTCGGTGAGGCTTTCTCCCTCCAGGACCAGGCTGGCGTTGTACACGCCGGGGAACAGCCGGTTGAACTCCTCGGTAGCGACCCGGATATCGCTGCCGGACTTGAACCACTTCACCGGGTTGTCGTTGACCGAGACACTGAGCATCCCAGGTATGGCGACCGCACCCAACACGATGAACAGCACCGGGAATATCAGCGGTTTCCCAACGGCTAGCCCACCCAGCCGCCGAAGCCCACCGGTGAGAACTTTGCTTCCCGACTCGGAGTCGCCTTTAAGACTCTTCTGCAGCCCTTCCTCGCCCAGAAGCATGATGAACGCCGGCAGAAACAGCATGGTCAGCAACCAAGCCGCGAATACGCCAAAGGCAATGAACAGACCAAAGACCTGCACCGGAGGGATGGGTGCCAGAGCCAACGACTAAAATGCGACCGCAGTAGTGAGCGATGTGAATGTGATCGGAGTGGCCAGCTCTCCGTAGACCGTTCGCAGCGTGGTCTGCCGGTCCTTGCTGGACGGATAGCGCTCGAAGAACTCGCTCAGAATATGGATGCTATCCAACACGGCAATCGGCATCAAGAACACCGGGATCATGGAACTCATGATGTGCAGTGTGAAGCCGGTCCCCGTCAGCAGGCCCATGGTCCAGACAACGCTGAGCATCGCCACCAGCATTGCCGCCACTACCAGGATCAGCTTGCGGAAGAAATAGTACATCAGCAGGAAGATCAGCAGCCCGGCGAGGGGCGCCAACAGGCCCATCTGGATGAACCTATCCCGCCCGAACTTCTCTTCAGCTAAGGGCAGTCCGGCCAGGTAATTCCCGTCTCCGGCCAGACCATGAACGCCCAGAAGGCGTTCCACCTCGGACGTTACTCCGTTCACGTCGCCCTTCTCTCGCAGAGGGATATAGATAGCTAAGCCTGTTCCGTCCTCAGAGATCACCCGGCTGCCAAGTATCGAGTCCGCAGCCAGGGCGTCAGCGATGCTTTTCACATCGTCTTCATCAAGGTCGCCGGCCGGTACTCCGCTCACCGAAGCGAAACTGAGCACGCCTTCAGGCTCGATATTTTCGATGCCTTTGATGTCTGAAACAAGCCTGGCTGCCTTGCCCAAAGTGTCTACGTTCAGGACGCCGGACTCTTCTACGATGCCCAGGACCAGCATATTCTTGGTCCCGAACTCTTCGGCGATGGAACGGTTCAACACGCGCACAGAGTTAGATGACGACAGCATATTCTCAGGGTCGGTATCGACTTCCACTCGCAGTATCGCCGCTCCAAGCACCACGGTCGCGATCAACGCCGCGAATAAGACGAGCTTGGGTCTAGCTATGCCAAGTTCAACGATGGCCATTTGGGCGGAGTTCAGTTTATTAAGCAACAGGGCCTCCAGTGGTTGGCTGCGACAATCCCAGTACACAGGTCAACTAGCAGTTATGCGTTATACCTTTGAACCATATATTAGGGTAATGTATATCTTGGTTTCAAATATCTCAACGTTAATCGGACCCATAAATCGGGGCTTTATCTCACCTCCGCATTCCGGCTCTATTAGAAGCCCAGACGACATCCGGCGACGCCCGATTTTTGACACCCACAACCCTCGTTGCTACACTCGCCTAGCTTGGCCCTAGAGGCTATCGGAGGTACCCGCATGGCGGTGTCGCAAAAGGTCCGGCGTTTCATGGACGAAGGTGGCTGGATCCGCCGCGTTTTCGAAGAGGGCATGGCACTGAAGGCCCAGATAGGGGCTGACAAGGTGTTCGACCTGTCCCTGGGCAACCCGGTGATGGAACCGCCCCAAGAATTTCACGACGAGTTGCGCCGCCTGGCCAACGCCCCGATCGCCGGGATGCACCGTTACATGGCCAACCCTGGCTACATGGAGACCCGCCAGGCAGTAGCCGACTCCTTGAAGACCGAGAGCGGCCTGGACTTCTCCGGCGGCGAAGTGATCATGACCTGCGGCGCTGCTGCCGCGGCCAACGTGGTCTTGAAGACCATTTTGAACGAAGGCGACGAGGTAATCATACTGTCGCCCTACTTCTGGGAATACCTCTACTACATCGACAACCACGGCGGCGTGGCGGTGGTGGCGGCCTGCGACGACCAGTTCCAGCCCGACCTGGCGGCCATCGAAGCGGCCATGACCCCCAAGACCAGGGTCATCATGGTCAACTCCCCCAACAACCCCAGCGGCGCCGTCTACTCGGAAGAAAGCATCAAGGGACTGGCGGCTTTGCTGGAACGGAAGCAGACCGAGCACGGCACCGAGATCTTCATCATCAGTGACGAGCCGTACCGCCGGATCATCTTCGACGGCATGAATTTCCCCCAGGTGCTCCCCCACTACGACAACAGCGTGGTGGTTACATCCCACGCCAAAGACTTGGCCCTGCCGGGAGAGCGCATCGGCTACATCGCTGTGAACCCGAATTACGCCGGCAAAGAAGAATTGTGCTCCGGCCTTGCCTTCTGCAACCGCACCCTGGGCTTCGTGAACGCCCCGGCGCTGATGCAGCACATCGTCCGCAACCTCCAGGGGGTCAGCGTGGACGCGGGATATTACGAGAAGAAGCGTGATTATCTCTGCCGGAACCTGTGGGACCTGGGCTATGAGGTGGTGCAACCGCAGGGAGCGTTCTATCTCTACCCCAAAGCGCCCATCGAAGACGACTCGGTATTCTGCCGGACCCTGTTGAACAGCAACGTATTGGTGGTGCCAGGCAGGGGGTTCGGGACGCCCGGCTACTTCCGCATCTCGTACTGCGTTGAGGACTGGGTTCTGGAAGGAGCGGTAAAGGGGTTCGCTGCGGCCTTGGCAGCACCGGAAGGTTAGCCCCGGTCTTTAGTCGCCTTTAGTCGCATTTAGTTTTACTGAATATTGCCGCGTTCCAGGTATTCCGTGACCCGCTTCGGAGTCTTCGGGTTCGGGATTATCCAGTAGAAGACGGCCGCCAGGCAGTAGATGGCGACCAACGGGACCAAAGCCCATTTGAAGCTGCCCGTATGGTCAAAGATGACACCCATCCACACCGGTGTGCTCATGGACATGAACTGGTCCGGCAAGTGCTGCCAGCCCCTTAACGTGGCGTAGCTGCGCCGTCCGAAATAGTCTCCCATGATCGCCCAGGCCAACGGGTTGGCAGTCTCGGAGAAGGCCAACAATATCACGAACGCAAACACCTGCCAGATATTTCCGGTGCCATCGATCAACGCCAGCATCGACACTGCTCCACCGATCATGCACAAAGAACTCAGCTTCTTTTTTGACCACTTGTCGCTCAACCAACCGATGATCGGCGTCATTATCAAGAGGCTGAACGACATCGCAAAGATGAAGGCCACTGCAACGGGCTGAGCGTCATCTTCGCTGCGTCCAGACCCCATCAGAAACCAAACAACCAGCGGCACGAACAGGAATGTGGTGCCCGAGTGGACCACGTTTCGCATACCAACGGCCAACACCAACATCCAGAATGTCGGCGTACGCATAGCCTCGGCGGCCATGAAATCCGGTTCGCCGGCATGGAGGATGGCCGCCCCATGCCGTTCACCCGGATGCTCTTTACCGTCGGTGGCGATGACCTCGGCGATATTTATCTCATCCTCGGGTATCGGGTCTCCGTCCGGGCGCAGACCCATGCTCTCGGGGTCACGGCGGATCAGGAAAGACAGCGGGATGACCACTACGAGAATGATTACCCCGGAGATGAACGCCGCCGGACGCCAGCCGGCGCTGAGCACCAGGAAGCCCATCAGGGGAGCGATCACCGTGCCGCCGATGGCTGTTCCCATGCCCGCTATCCCCATGGCCAGGCCACGGTGCCTGCGGAACCACTGGTTGATCGCCGGCATGGTTGCGTTGTTGTAGCCGGCACGGAACCCCAAAGACAGCAATCCCACAAATATGCAGATGAAGTAGAGATAGTTCTGGGTGAACGAGAGCAGGATGAACCCGATTCCGGAAGTGAGCCCCCCAAACATCAGGATCACCCGTGGTCCATAGCGATCAGTCGCCCAGCCCATGATCGGACCCTGTAGACCGCCTTCCATGCGGCCCAGCATCTCGGCGAAAGAGATCGCGGCCACGCCAATGCCCAGTTCATTGCGGAGAGGGATGATGTAGGAGGTGAAACCCTTGTTGAACGTGCCGTGTTTCAGCGAGTCGGCGCTGGCGGAGATTATCGCGATCCACCAGCCATAGAACATGTTCCGTGGCAGGCGCATCTTCTCTGTGATTTTTTCTTTAATCAAATCGGAGGGGTCGCTCGGGTTTTAAGCGGCTGGAGGCCGCATGAATACCGGGTGCCGGCCCAGGTACCGGTACGAAAGTCATGTGGAGTGGGCCCAGTCTAGTATACAACCTGTCTTGGCTCCCAAACCCTGTCCAAGTTCGTTACAAATCCGGACAAATCCGAAAAACTAGCCCAAAAATAAAACCGGCCCAGCCTGGTATGGCTGGGCCGGTGATCGGCGCGGTTATCGGGCCAAAGAGCCTGGTTATAGATTGACGACGATGTTGTCCGGTCCTCTCGAAAGAATGACCTCAGCGACCTCGTCGTGGTTGTTGCCTTCAATATGATTGAAGTTGGCCGGCACGAACAGGAAATCTCCGGGTCCAGCTTCGATGTGCTCTTT
>CAVOAA010000193.1:0-5809 GCA_963693555.1 Dehalococcoidia bacterium
GCAGCGCCTCAAGCGACACTAGGGACGCCTTGGACGCCGAAGACGTAGAGGCTGTAGCGTCTCTGGGAACGCCTGCTCCTGGTTCCCCCGAAGTCATAGAGATGATAGTGGTCCAAGAAGAGAAAGGCAGCGAGTGCCGGGTGGAGTTCGAACGGGTGCTCGTCGGATACCAGGTGACCAACACCCTGACGGTTAAGGTCCGCAACATCGATAGCATGGGCACGATCATCGACGGCGCTACCGAAGCGGCCGGCAACCTGATCCGGATCAACCGTGTCAGCTTCACCATCGAAGACACCAAGCCGCTTCAGGACGAAGCCCGGGAGGAAGCCATCGCCGACCTGCTGCGGAAAGCCGACGCCATGGCCACTCTGGCGGGAGTTGAACTTGGAAAACTGGTCTACCTGACCGAGTCCGGTGGCGTTTTCCCGCAGTCCTTTGCGAGGATGGAGTCGGCGGCCTTCGGGTTCGCCGGAGACCAGTCCACCAGCCTCCAGGCCGGTGAGTTGGACGTGAACGTGAGCGTGCAGGGAGTGTTCGCCATCGCCCCCTAGAGCGAAACTGACCGGCGCATACCTACGGCAAAAGGCGGGGTCTCATGGGACCCCGCCTTTTTTCCTGTCCGACTCCCCGTCAATCGGGGCCATTCTCACTTGCGGGGCTATTCCAGGGTTGTTAGAATCCTGCTGACTGAGGCCTCATGTTCCGCCACCTGTGCAGGGGGCTACTCAAAACAGGTTTTCTAGGGAGAGATATGGTCTTAAGCGACCGGTCCATCAAAGAAGCACTGGCCAAGGGGCACATCGTGATCTCGCCGCTGGACCCGGACGATATCCAACCGGCCAGTGTCGACCTTCATCTGGACCGCAGTATCCTGGTTTTCGCCAACTCCAGGCGTCCGTATATCGACGTCAAAGAGAGCCTGGACGACTTGACCCAGATGGTCGAGATTCAAGAAGACAGCCCCTTTATACTCCATCCCGGCGAGTTCGTTCTGGGCAGCACTCTGGAGAACATTGAACTGCCCGATAACCTGGTGGCCCGCCTGGAAGGCAAGAGCAGCTTGGGCCGTATCGGCTTGGTCATCCACTCCACCGCCGGCTTTGTCGACCCTGGCTGGAAGGGCCATCTGACCCTCGAATTGAGCAACCTGGCCAGGCTCCCCATAACCCTATACCGCGGTATGAAGATCGGGCAGATCTCCTACCTGCGTCTCACCACCCCGGCCGATCGGCTCTACGGTTCAGCGTCGCTGGGCAGCAAGTACCAGGGCCAGACCGTCCCCACCGCCAGCCGGTTCAGCCAGGACTTTACCCGGTCGAGCCCAGCCCAACCGGATTCCAACCAGGCGTCATAGCCCAGGCCATGAGCCACATGCAAAGGGCCGTTGAATTGGCCCAAGAGGCCATCGGGTCCACCAGCCCCAACCCCTCGGTGGGCGCGGTGCTGGTCAAAGACGGCGTGGAGATCGGCGTCGGCGCCACCCAGCCGCCGGGCCAAGACCACGCCGAGATCGTCGCCTTGAAACAGGCATCCGACCAGGCCCGTGGCGCAACCCTCTATACAACCCTGGAACCCTGCTGCACCTGGGGCCGCACCCCGCCCTGCACCAAAGCCATAATCGCAGCCGGGGTAACTGAGGTCCATTTCGCGGTCATCGACCCCAATCCCAACGTATCCGGCAAGGGCCGCGATGAACTTGTCGAGGCCGGCATCACGGTGGTCGAAGAAGAGGCTGAGGGCGCGAGGGAGCTATACGAGGCGTTCGCAAAGCATATCGAGACCGAAACCCCCTTCGTCACGGTCAAATATGCCATGACGCTGGACGGCAAGATCGCCACCTACACCGGTGACTCGAAATGGATAACCGGGCCCGAGGCCAGGGGCTACGTGCAGGCGATGCGCCGGGTCTGCGACGCCATCTTGGTGGGCGTCAATACCGCACTGAGGGACGACCCCTACCTGACCGCGCGAGACGACGACGGCACTCCACTGGCCCGCCAGCCGCTGCGAGTGGTGCTGGACAGCGTCGGCCACACCCCGGTCAACGCGGCCATGCTGGTCCAGCCAGGCTCCACGCTGATCGCCACCACCCACGCCGCACCGGACGTGCGGCTGTTGGCCCTGGAGCAGGCTGGAGCCGAGATTGTGGTGCTCTCCTCGGGAGAAGACCAGCGGATCGACCTCAAAAAGCTGATGACCCACCTTGGCGCAAGAGGAATCGTGAACCTGTTGGTCGAGGGCGGAGGATCGGTGCACGGCGCGTTCTTCGACGCTGGCCTGGTGGACAAGGTCTACGCCTTTGTCGCGCCTCAGATCGTTGGCGGCGAGACAGCACGGTCGCCGGTTGAAGGCTCGGGTGTGGCCGCGATGGCCGATTCTTGGATCCTGACTCGCACCAGGTCCGAGCAGATTGGCCCTGATTGGCTCATAATAGGCTATCCAGAGAAACAGGCTTTCGATCCGAGTTCTTACGACGAAGATTCTTCTGAAGACGAATCTCTTGGCATTCAAGAACCGGACGACGAACCGGACGACGAACAAGCGCGAGAGTTGGAGAAATAGTGTTCACCGGAATCGTAGAAGAAGTTGGTATCGTCGCCAAGATCAGCGACAGCGGCATGACCGTAAGGGCTTCCAAGGTCCTTGAAGACGTCAAGCTGGGCGATAGCATCGCCGTGAATGGCGCCTGTCTCACCGCCGTAAACTTCACCAAGACCGAATTCTCGGTGGACCTCTCCCCGGAGACCATGCGCCGCACCTCCCTGGGTCAACTTTCGGAGGGCAGCCCGGTGAATCTGGAGCGGGCACTTCTGGTCAGCGACCGGATGGGCGGCCACATCGTACAGGGTCACGTGGACGGGACCGGCCGCATTATGTCGACCAAAACGGAAGGGGACTCGATCATATTTCGCGTTCGTGTCCCGAAGCGCCTCAACCGCTATATCGTCGAGAAGGGATTCGTTGCTGTTGACGGTATCAGTTTGACCGTGGTAAAAAGAGGGGCCTCATCGTTCACCCTGGCTGTGATACCATACACGTTGAAGAATACTAATTTGGTATCATTATCGGTTGGGGACCGGGTGAACTTGGAGGCCGATATTCTAGCCAAGTATGTAGAAAGTCTTCTGGACCGCTGATACGGGTCCGAAGATTACGCCTCTTAAGGACTGAATTATGCCTCTGTGCAGTCTCGAAGAAGGGCTCGAAGAGTTAAAAGCGGGCCGGTTCCTCATCGTGGTGGACGATGAGAATCGTGAGAACGAAGGGGACCTGGTGATGCCGGCCGAAATGGTGACACCAGAAGCCGTCAACTTTGTCGTCACCCACGCCCGTGGACTGCTCTGCATGCCGATCATCGGCGAGCGCCTGGACGAGCTCCAGATGCCCCTGATGGTCACCGCGAACGGACTAGAAAAGAACCAGACTGCCTTTACCGTGTCGATCGACTACAACGTCGGCACCACCACAGGTATATCCGCTGGTGACCGGGCCGATACCATCCTGGCCATGTTGGACCCAGCCGCCAAGCCCGACGAATTCACCCGCCCCGGCCACATCTTTCCGTTGCGGTACCATCCCGGCGGAGTGCTGGCACGGGCTGGCCACACCGAAGCCGCCGTTGACCTCTGCGAGATGATTGGCATGTACCCCGCCGGCATCGTCTGCGAGATCATGGCTGAAGACGGCTCGATGTCCCGGCTTCCCGAGCTGGAACGGTTCGCCGAAGAGCACAATCTCAAGATTCTCAGCATCGCCCAGATAATCGCCGAACGCCGGCGGACTGAGAAGTTGATCGAGCGCGTGGCGGAAGCCCGTCTCCCGACCCGCTACGGCAAGTTCAAGGCCATCGCCTACAAGAGCCACGTTGACACAGGCGAGCACATCGCATTGACCATCGGTGAGTGGACCCCGGACGAGCCCGTCCTGGTGCGTATCCACAGCGAGTGCCTCACCGGAGACGTGTTTGGCAGCATGCGGTGCGACTGCGGCGACCAGATCGACCTGGCGCTGCGACAACTGTCCGAAGCGGGCAATGGCATCTTCCTGTATATGCGCCAAGAGGGCCGTGGCATCGGTCTCCACAACAAGATCAAGGCCTACTCCCTGCAAGACCAGGGCCTGGACACCGTGGAAGCCAACGAGACGCTGGGCTTCGAACCTGACCTGCGTCACTACGATGTGGGGGCGCAGATACTGCGTGACTTGGGCGTGCGCAAGCTGAACCTGCTGACCAACAACCCCAAGAAGGTGGTTGGCCTATCGGGCTTCGACCTGGAGATCGTCGATCGCATTCCGGTGGAAACGGAAGTCACCGACGAGAACCGCACTTACATGAAAACCAAGAAAACCCGCATGGGACACATCCTCGGCAACTGCTAAAACCCAGCTCCAAACAAGCAAACAAAAAGCCCGGCCTTCTTCGTGAAAGCCGGGCTTTTTTATATTCTCACCCA
The DNA here is from genome assembly GCA_963693555.1 of Dehalococcoidia bacterium. Taxonomy (GTDB): domain Bacteria; phylum Chloroflexota; class Dehalococcoidia; order Lucifugimonadales; family UBA3495; genus UBA9611. Next base: position 4,458 of record CAVOAA010000193.1, read on the forward strand.
GAGAGCGCTTGCCGTCGTTACAGCGAAGACTGAACCCTGATTTGGCTCAAATCTCTCAGCAACACCACCCACTCATCCTCGTCTGTCGTTAACACAGCCAGTGTTAAATGAGCAGGTCCCTATCGAAAGATCACATCAAGTGAATACCTGGGGAGTACTGGAGGCCCTCCGTCTCTGGTAAAGAACCCCTTTGCGTTAATGCCCTCTAAACCGCCGGTGCCGTCGTAGAAATTGATGGGGCCTCGATAGTTAAATCTTTCTCCCTCCACGACGGAGTGAAATTTTGCTGTACCGGGTTCGCTTCCGCCAATCGTTCCCACAAACACGCCTGAAGTCGTGACTGTGATGTGGTTGGCATCTACCCGAAAAAGAAGGGTGAGGGAGCCCGTCATTTCCCCATCAACTCCGCCTGAGACGAAGTCCAGCACCGTGTCCATATTTATGGACAATGGTCCTTTCCCTTGCCCTCTTTGTACTGGGGGTTCAGGGAAATTGGTGGGAGACCACTCCCCAGTGTATGTTGCCGATTGGGGCTGGGATGCATTGGAAACGGGTGCGAGGGATAAAATCATTAGCAAACCGATAAGTATCAATGTCGGTTTTAGATACCCCCATCTCATCCATCCGCCCTCAGAATTGGTCCTTGGAAACATCGTCATAGCTTCTCTCCTAAAAATTCGGCCGTCATGGCCGATTAGCTGTAACTGGGCGTCCGCCGGGTGCGGATACGCTGAGCCAACGCGTCCGGCGAATCACCCAGCGGAAATTAAAGTACCCCAGTTGGATAACCCTTCCATCCGAGAAACCACGTAGATGACCACGTATCTTTCAAAAAAATGGGCACCCTCACGGTGCCCATCGATACGAAACTGCGAATCCCCATAGGGTTACGTTTAGTCGAGCAACCCGTGTCCTAGCGCATACCCGGTAGCGTCAGCCCGCCCACGCGCATTGATTTTTCTGTAGATGTTAGTAATATGTCGCTCCACCGTTCGGGTACTTAAGACCAGCTTCGACCCAATTTCCCGGTTGCTAAAACCTGAGGCGACCAGGCGCAAAACTTCCAGTTCTCGTTTAGTTAGGCCACCTGGGTAGATCGGGCCTGGTCCAAATATTAGTCCGGTCCGCTTCTGCAGTGCTGTTACTCGCTCGATCAGTGGAAGCATCTGCAACTCGCTGGAGATGGCCAAAGCCTCATTTTGTAGGGACATGCTCTTGGTTCGGGTCTCGTCCTGGATCCGTCCGGAACCTACCGAAGAATTCACGAGCATCTCAGCGTACTCGAGGCAGGTCCAAGCTAAAGCCGGCTTGAACCCACCCAGCCGACAGAAGGTCAGGCCGTCTTCGAAGTG
>CAVOAA010000194.1:0-5751 GCA_963693555.1 Dehalococcoidia bacterium
CCCCGGAGAGCCGGCCTTCGCCATCCAGCACCGGCAGCACGTTCAGGTTGTAGCGTTGCATCACCCGGGCACATTCTTCCTGGTCGGTCTCGGCCGAGACTGAATTGACGTCCGTGTCCATGATGTCACCGATCAGCATATTGGCTCTGGCCAATGCCAACCGGATGACGCTCAAAGACCCTACCAGCCGCTCTTCGTCATCCACCACCAATACCGAGTTGATGTCCTCCGCGTCTTGGCCCAATAGCCGGAGTTGGTCGAGGGCGTTGGGGGTTGTTGTTTTCTGATTGACTACCGGATAGTCCGGGGTCATCAGACCGCCGGCGGTGTCGACTTGGTATTGGAGCAGTTCCGACACCTCGGACGAGTCGGACATTGCCTCCAGTGTTTCTAGCTGTTTCTCCTCCGGTATCTGCTGCAGCAGGTCAACGGCCACATCGGTGTCGGTGAGGTCGAGGACTTCTGCCAGGTCCGCCGGTTCTCGGTCGCCGATGAGCTCGGCCGACTCCTCGGGTTCCATGAACTCCAGGATGTCGGCCACCACGGCGGCATCAAGCTCACCCAAGATCGTCTGACGCAGGTCGCGGTGCAGACCGTCCAAGACCTCGCCTTGGTCCACCGGGTGCAGGCCAGCAAAACACTCCAGGGCCTCCGGCAGTTGGCCGGATTCCAAAAGACGCTCAAGCTCATCCACCAGTTCTTGGATCACCTCTTCAGGTGGCCGGACCTGGCGTCCTTCAGCTTGGTGCTCGGGCGGTGTTGTCTGACTTTGGTCCATTGGTTATTCGTTGACCATCGGCCGAGTTTGAATCTATGACTTGCAGTGTATGAGGCGGTCCGCCAATCTATTGCCCATGGCGCACGAACAGTGTTGTTCCAGGCTCAGAGTAGGGATAAAACCGGCGTCTCAACAATTGTAACAGGCGGTCTTGCGTGGGGGCATCCGCCAAGCGTCTCCGGCTTGTTTTACCGCGTGTGTCTGGCCGGTGCAACGCTGTAACGCCGTAGGCGATCCGTGCCTGGAACACCCTTGGATTGTGGTAAGATAAGTCCTGCCAGTGAAATTTGGCGGCCGCTTGATGGCCGCCTTTCGTTATTTGATAACACCTGGCAAACTCTTCTGAATTCCAAGGAACTATCACCGATGCCGGCTCCGTTATTGATCAACACCATCCAGCAACTCGTGGCCGACGCCCTCGAGTCAGCCCGGCAAGAAGGCGTGCTGCAACTGGAGACTCTTCCCGAGATTCAGGTGGAGCGGCCCGGAAATTCGGAACACGGCGATTTCTCCACCAACCTGCCACTGCGGCTGGCACGGGCCACTCGGATCAACCCTTTGGAGTTGGCCCAGACGTTGGCGGCCAATATCGCCACTGGTGATGTGATCGACCGGGTAGAAGCCGCGCCTCCAGGGTTCATCAACTTCTACCTGAAGGAATCCTGGTTGCAACAGCAGGTGGAGACGGTGCGCCAGGCTGGCAATGAGTTCGGTAACGTCGACTCCGGCCAGGGCCGCAAAACAATGGTGGAATTTGTCAGTGTTAACCCCACCGGACCGGTCCATGTGGGGCATACCCGCGGGGCGGTGTTGGGCAGCGCTCTGGCCAATGTCCTGGAAGCGGCCGGTTATGACGTCACTCGGGAATACTATGTGAACGACGCCGGTAACCAGATGCAGTTGTTCTACAGGTCGGTCCTTGCCGCCTACAAGCGGACGCTCGGCCAAGAAGCCGAGATGCCGGAAAAGGGTTATGTAGGTGAGTACATCTTCGACCTGGCCAAAGAGATCGCTGACGCGGAGGGCTCTCGGTTCTTGGAGATGGATGAAGAACAGGCCCTTAAAGAGATCGGCGACATCGGCCGCGAGAAGATGGTTGCCACCATCAAAGAAGACCTTTCTGGTATCGGCGTGGAATTCGACAATTGGTTCAGCGAGCGAACCCTGTTTGAAGGGGGCGAGTACGACACCGCGCTTGGGCTCCTTCGCGAGAACGATTACCTATCTGAGCGGGAAGGCGCAACCTGGTTCAACTCCACCATGCTCGGCGACGACAAAGACAACGTTGTGGTCCGGTCGAACGGCGAGCCAACCTACTTCGCCTCGGACATCGCCTATCACTACAGCAAGTTCGTCAAACGGGGCTTTGACTCCGTGGTGGACATCTGGGGAGCAGACCACCAGGGCCACGTCCCGCGGATGAAATCGGCGGTCGAAGCGCTGGGCATCGACCGAGACCGCCTGACCGTGCTCATATCCCAGATGGTGACTCTCAAGGGAATGAGGCTCTCCAAACGGTCCGGCAACCTGGTGACCCTGAAAGAGCTGGCCGATGAGGTCGGTGTGGACGCCTGCCGGTTCTTCTTCCTGGCCCGAACCCCGTCCACTCAGATGGAATTCGACTTGGAATTGGCCAAGAAAGAATCGTCGGAGAACCCGGTCTATTACGTTCAGTACGCCCACGCCCGCAACGCCAGCATCCTCAGTTTGGCCCGGGAACGGGAAATCGATTGGAGCGATGGCGACGTAAATCTTTTGAAGCATCCGGCCGAGCTCGAACTGATCCGGGCCATGACGCAGCTACCGGAGCTGGTGGGGCAGATGGCCGAGGCCCTTGAGCCCCATCACCTGCCCCACTATGCCACCGAGCTGGCCAACTCCTTCCACAATTTCTACGAGAACTGCCGGGTGGTGTCCTCAAACGAAGAAGACAACGCCATGACCGCCGCCAGGTTGAAACTGGTGGAGTCGGCCCAGATCGTGTTCCATCGCTCATTGGACCTGATGGGCATGAGCGCTCCCGACCGGATGTAGAACAACCCTCCTCTCGGCGCGCCCTTTGGCTTTTCCCAACCCTGCCAACGCCTCATTAAGCCATCGGCAAGAGATCGGCAGTTTTTAGCCTCTGTGCATATATTCTTGCTGATTCGATCTACTGACCGGTAGAAACGCCCGGACCAATAACCAAAGGCTTTGGCGGCTGATATAATCGCTGAACGGTAACGCCAGACGATCATGCTCAACCACGGTTGACGGCAATTCATCACTGGGGGAATGACATGGCCACTCAAGTAGCACCCGAAGTAGATATCCTGCGCAGAGAGATCCAGGACAAATACACGGAGGTTGCCAGCAGCCCGGAGCTTGAATTCCACTTCCATCACGGACTGCCATTGGCTAGGATCCTGGAATACAAAGAAGAGCATCTGGCCGGACTCCCGGCCGAGGCCGTGGAATCTTTCGCCGGAGTGGGCAATCCCTTCTCCGTGGGTCAGATTGCCGTGGGTGAAACGGTATTGGACATCGGGTCTGGCTGCGGCTTCGACTGCTTCATCGCTGCCAAGATGGTCGGGCCCACCGGCAAGGTCATCGGTGTGGACATGACCGACGCCATGCTGGAAAAATCCCAGAAAACAGCCAAAGAGATGTGGCTGACCCAACTGGAGTTCAAGAAAGGCTACGCCGAAGAGCTACCCGCTCCAGACAACTCGGTCGATGTTGTGATCTCCAACGGCGTCATCAACCTGACTCCCGATAAATACGCGATCTTCCGAGAAGCGTTCCGAGTTCTCAAGCCCGGTGGACGCCTGTATTTGGCCGACATCGTGGTCTACAAATTCATATCAGATGAGATCAGAAAGGAAGTAGACCTCTGGACCGCTTGAATCGGCGGCGCTCTCCTGGAGGGAGAGTACCTGGATGCGATCTCGAGCTCCGGTCTGATCGATGTGGAGTTGATCTCCACCAAAGACGTGTTCGACGGCGCCGAGGGCGGCGAGAGGGCCAAGCAATTCGAGACCATGGGCGCTAATATTCGAGCCCAAAAACCCTAAACCCTCCGGCCCAGGCAAAGAAAAAGGCCTCGCCCTGGATGGGCGGGGCCGTCTATTTTCAGGGTCCAACCTGTCAGCGTTTTAGGGATATGCTTCTAATATTTGGTGCACCGGTCCCGATTTTGGGGTTTCCCCACCGAAAAGAGTACCGGTTGACGAGGAATTTACCCGGTTCTCACTGAGCTTGGCAGTTTCCGTTGGAAAGGCGATATATCCTACCTCCCTCACTAATGCAGCTCCCTCTTCGCCCAGGAAATACCGCACGAACGCCCGGACGTGAGTCTGCAAGGCGGCCTCGGCGTTGACGTACATGAACAATGGCCGTGCAAATGGCGCATACGTTCCATCAGCGATGGTTTCTGGGGTAGGCAGGACGCAACCTTGGCCGGCGTCTACTCCCACCAATTTCAGCTTGTCCTGGTTTTCGATGTAGTAGGAGTACCCGAAGTATCCCAGCGCATCGCGGTCTCCGGAGATACCCTGCACCAACACATTGTCATTCTCGCTGGCAATGAAATCCCCTCGTGAACTCTGGGATTCCCCGTTCACCACCTCAGTGAAATAATCGAATGTCCCCGAGTCTGCCCCCGGGCCGTATAAGGACAATGTGGTTGACGGCCAACCGGGCCGGACCTGGTCCCATTGTTTGATCCTTCCTTCGGCATCCGGCGACCACATGATGTTCAACTCATCGAGGGTTATACAACTAACGAAGTTGTTTTCAGGGTTAACGGTGACGCTCAAGCCGTCAATAGCGACCGGCAGTTCTATGAACTGAATGCCATTTTCCGCGCAGGCCACGACTTCCTGGGCCTTTATGGGCCTCGATGCGTTGGCGATGTCGGTCTCTCCACTACAGAATTTCTTAAACCCGCCTCCGGTACCTGAGATTCCGACGAGGATCCGTACATTTCCTCCGCTCAGCAGCCCGAATTCCTCGGCAGCCGCCTCTGATATGGGAAACACGGTGCTTGAACCATCGATTTCGATAGTGCCGGACAAGTCTTTAACGATATCCCGGGTGGACCCAGTCTCTCCGGTCGGAGCCTTGGCTGGGTTCTGATACCCAGGGTCGGTCACTTGGGATGAGCTTCCGCCGCATGCCACCGTTATTAACAATACGGCCAACACGATTGCTAACGCCATTGGCGCGTTTTTCAGTTGTGTAATTGCCTGATAGTTTCTCTTCATTCCTTCTCACATGTATCGGTCTATTGGATATAGCGATTCCTTGATTCTGGAGAGTCCAGATTGAGGACCGCGAAGGAGGATGAAAGGAGGAGGACGGGGCAGAATACGGTGTGGATAACGGCTTAGCTGAGTAAATCTAACGGCCCAACCAAGCTCTGCCGTCACAGGGAAGTTACAACCTGAATGGGCACATTACCGCGCCCTGGACTAGGAATCTGGATTCCATTGGGGGGAGGAAAAACGGTGGGTGGTCTTTGGAGGGGCTCTGAGCAGCAGCGCTGCGCTTTCAATCCAATAACTTGGAAATCTTTTGCGTAATTCGTAATAATCACTGATTATTAATTCGTTGAACTTCAACGTGTAATCTCTTTTCGTCACCAGCATGATAGTGCTTCGTTTTAGTAATTGCAACTCTTTTTGGGCATTTTGGACCGTATTCTTATGTAAACTGCTCAACGAGACTCAATGGCTCTCTCTTTTTGCCACTCGACGCCACTTCACTACCTTGAACTAGGCGTCTCTTTGGGTTTATGATTGGGTGGTCGCCAAGTACTGTTCCAATACCGTCACAGGTGTGGATTCCGGTGCCTGGCCGCTCAAATTTCCGTTCCGCAATCAGCCTTAATCAACGGCGTGTCGAATCATCGGCAGCCACGAATAATCCTCCGTTGCGGTAGGTGGAACAGGCAAATACTTTTAGATGCAAATCCTTGTCCGAATCACCAAGAT
>CAVOAA010000195.1:0-5586 GCA_963693555.1 Dehalococcoidia bacterium
AGCGTCGAAATTCAGCATCACTTTTGTATTCTGTAATTCGTCTTCACTTAGTGACTGAACGTAGAACTTACTGCCCAGCAACCCTAATTCCTCAGAGCCGAAGGGCACGATCCTCAGTGTGAACGGCAGTTCAGACTCGGCCAGCAGCCGGGCGATGGTCAACAGGACAGCCGTGCCTGAAGCGTTGGCCCCGGATATCGCGGGCACAGTGTCGTAATGGCCGCCCAGGACGACGACTGCATCACCCGGGCCGGTCTTCTCTGCGATCACATTCTGAGAGGACTGGTTTACCAAGGCCAGGTTGATAGAAGCCTCGATGTCGGACTCAGCCAGCAGGTCCTCGATCGTTTCGCCGTCCGTCCTGGAAATGGATATAACGGGGAATTCTGATTCTGTGACCAGCACGCCCCGGAACCCGCCAAACACGTTGTTATAAACGACCAAACCAACTGCGCCGGCGGCAAAGACGTTCTCGGCCTTCGTCTGGAAGGTGATTCCCCCGCGTTTGGCCAAAGCGATCCGACCCTCGAGCCCGGAGTCAGGGATGTCCCCCGGCTTGGCCAGCCCCACCGATATCAGCGACCCTGACACGTCGCCCAGGCCGGATTCGACCATGGGCAGCGCCCTGAATTCTCGCGACTCCGGCGAGCCAGGCGTGCCCAGGGTCAGTCCCAGACCGGCCAGCGAGAGGTTCTCAACGTTGAAAGTTTGTATCTGCACGTCGTAACCCAATTCTTGAAGGTTAGTTTTGAGATACTCTGCGGCGGCAGATTCTTGAACGGTCGCGCTCTCACGAGGCCCCAGCTCTACCAGTATCTCTTCCAGCGTGGCAAACGCCTCGGCCTCGATGCGATGCAAGTCTGTGGGGTCTGAGACCGCCGTCGAAGTGGCAGTAGGCGCGCTGGCAGGTGCCGGCTCTGCAGTGTGGGACGGAGCAGGCTCAGGCGTGACTGTCGCAGAGGCACAGGCAACTGCCAGCAGCACCAATACCGCGACTAACACGGCTATCTGGTTTTTGTGTCCGAAATAGGCTGGGGATAGATGGGCTTTCATCAATTATCTGTTGCGTCGCGATGGGTAAGTACCAATCATAGTTACGTGCAACTTTATTCGCCAGATGCCTGTCGACCGGTCGTGGATGGGCGCTCAGTCTGGACAGGACCGTAGCCCAAGGCTATATTGGCGCAAGAATCCCAGTCCCAGCGCCGCCCGCAACCAAGAGACGAGCCAAAAAGGGACGAAGCAAGAGGTATGTCGAAATGGCAGTTGACCGAGCGACCGTGACTGAACTAGCACGCCTGGCCGGGATAGAGATCGCCGATGACGAATTGGACGAGGTGACCAACCGGTTCGGCAGCCTGATCCAGGAGATGGACCGGCTTAAAGACCTGGACCTGGCCGACATCCACCCCGTGACGATTTTCCCCGAAGACGGCGAAGTCTAATTTCCGTCTGATTTTTCCGTCTGATTTTTCCGGCTGATTTATTCCGGCTGCTTTATCCTGTAATCATTTTTTGAGAGGGCCATGAATTCCACAGAGATCGCCTTTCTTTCCGCCGCTGACACCGCCCGGGCCGTCAAAGCCCAAGAACTTTCGCCGACAGACGCTGTCCGAGCCTATCTAGAGCGCATCGACCGCATGGACTCCCGGTTGGCCGCTTATATCACTGTGATCCGGGAAGAGGCCCTGGGCGCAGCGCAGACGATCGAAGACCGGATTAAAAATGGCGAAGACGTCGGCCCTCTGGCCGGGGTTCCCATCGCGATCAAGGACCAATACTGGACCAAGGGCATCCTCACGACCAACGGGTCCAATGTCTATAAAGATTTCATCCCTAGTTACGACTCGACGGTGGTCCAACGCCTGAGAGACGCCGGCAGCGTGCTATTGGGCAAGCTCAATCTGAGCGAGCTCGCCATGGGCGGCACTCAGAACCCGCCATGGGGCATCCCCGCCAATCCCTGGAACTTCGAATGCACTCCGGGCGAGTCCAGCAGCGGCTCCGGGGTGGCCTTGGCCGCCCACCTGTGCGCCGCATCGATGGGTGAAGACACCGGCGGCTCTGGCCGAGGCCCGGCGTCGTATTGCGGCGTGGTCGGTCTGCGCCCCACGTTCACCCGCGTCAGCCGGTATGGCATGACCCATATGTGTTGGTTCATGGACGCTGCCGCGCCGATGACCAAAACCGTGGAAGACTGCGCCATCATGTTGGGGGTCATAGCCGGCTACGACGAGAACGACCCTTACACCAGTCACAAACCGGTCCCGGACTACACCGCAGGAATGCGGGACGGGGTGAAGGGCCTCAAGGTCGGCCTCATAAAAGAGCTGCACCACACACAAGACATGCATCCAGACGTCCGTTCAGCCATCGAATCAAGCCTAGACACCTTCCGGGAGTTGGGTGCTGAGGTGAAAGAGGTCTCGGTCCCGTTAGCCGAATTGGCCGGAGCGATCTTCGTAGGCATCGCCGACACCGAAGGCGCCGGCGCCAGAGACGAGATTCTGCGCAATCAGCCTGGAGACCTGGACCAAGCCAGCCGCACCAGGCTTCAATCGGCGGCTCTAGTCCCCGCCAAGGTCTACAACCGGGCCGCCAAAGCGCGGGTATTACTGCGCCGTCAGATGATCGCTGCTTTGAACGAAGTAGATATATTGGTCTCGCCCACTTCACCGTACCCCGCTCCCAAGCACACCGACCTCACCGCCAAGTTTGAGAATGCCGAGGATGTGCGCCAGCGGTTCTTCTTCCGCCGCGCCTATACCGGCATCTATTCATTGACCGCACTGCCCGCCATCTCCATACCAGGCGGGTTCACCTCAGAAGGCCTGCCCATCGGTCTTCAACTCGGCGCTGGCCCCTTTGCCGAAGAAACCCTGTTCCGGGCGTCTCATGCCTACGAACAGGCGACGACCTGGCATACGCGTACTGCGCCAGAGATTGACAATATCTGAACCCAGGCAGCTCGGGTAGCCCAAGTAACCCAGGCAGGCCCAGGCCGCGAGCCCGCCGCGACGACGCGGGCCCAGCCGACCCGGTTTCTGATGGGCCGTTTCTTATTGACACCCCAGCACGCCGCTCCCTAGAATCGCATTGAGACGAATGGCTTTGTTTCCTGGCCAACCTTATTGGCCCGCGAAACCAGCCTCGATCAAGCCGTGGTGGACGCGTGGCGCCGGAAACGGCGGAGGCGGCGGAGGACCATGATTCAAGCGCTCAGAGCGCTGACCCGCAGGCAGTTTTCTCAGTATATTCTATTCCTGCTGATACCCGGAATCTCACTGAAACGTTGGCTGGTAGTAGGGGTGATTGGCCTTGCCCTGATCACAGTAGGCGTTATCTTCGCTCTGAAGATATCGACCGGCCCAACCTTTATCTCTTTCTTGGAATCAGTGAGCCTGCGCAACCAGTCGCCGATTCTACGGGGCGGCCTGTTCATCGGCCTCGGGGTCATTGGTTCGCTGGTCGCCGGCATCGGTCTCACCCGGTCTCTCTCAGATGTTAGGAACAGTACCCGGAACCTGACGTTTTTTGACTCCCTATACGTGGAACGGGTACTCGGGTCCGGCCCGAAGATAACCGTGATTGGCGGCGGCAGCGGTCTGCCCAACCTGCTCCGTGGCCTCAAGTACTACACCTCCAACATCACCGCGGTGGTGACAGTTGCCGACGATGGCGGAAGCTCCGGCAGACTCAGGAATGAACTGGGGATACTGCCTCCAGGCGACATCCGGAACTGTCTGGTGGCGCTGGCCGACTCTGAAGACGTCATGCAGCAGCTCATGGACTACCGGTTTGAGTCGGATGGTCAGCTAGATGGCCATAGCTTCGGAAATATATTCATCGCGGCCCTGGCGGGCATCGGCGGGGATTTCTACCGTGGGGTTGAGATCGCCGGAGAATTGCTGGCCATCCGTGGACGCGTAATTCCATCCACGCCCAGCTCTGTCACGTTGGTCGGCAGCACGGTTTCCGGGGAGACTCTGATCGGCGAGACCCGGGTCGGCAATTCATCAGACCGGTTGCGTTCATTGACCCTGATACCCGCTGACCCGATGGCTCATCCAGAAGCTGTCCGGGCTATAGAAGATGCCGATATGGTGGTACTTGGGCCGGGTAGTCTTTTCACGAGCATCGTGCCCAATCTACTGATATCCGATATCTCAGCAGCTTTGGCAGAATCGCCGGCGTTCAAGGTTTACGTGTGCAATGTCGCTGAAGAACCGGCCCAAACCGAAGGTTACAGCGTCCTTGATCACCTGAATGTGGTCCGCCATTACGGCGGCGAGGGATCTGTGGATGCTGTGGTCGCCAATAGGAATCTGCCGGACGGACTGACGCCGGCGGGCCTGAGCTTCATCAAAGCCAATGACCCCTGGGACGACCACGTGCACCTTGTCGAGGCTGACGTGATCGATGAGACCGACTCTAACAGCACGGCCAGGCACGACCCCGTCAAGCTATCCAATGCCATCGCCGAAGCCTACCGAATATACCGGGGCCGACGGCGCAGGCTGCCAAGGGTGCGGCTGAATCTGGACTCCAAACGCTCTGGAAACGGCCGCGATTTCAGCAATGGCGTTGGCGATGACCATTCCAGGTCTGGCCAGGACAAAGGTCCCGCGAAATAGACAGATAAATCTTCCAAAGAGATCAGACTGTATCTAACCTCTGATCATTCTCCTGAAATCCAAGCATCTGTGAGGGAGACCTCCATCGCACTGGCGTCTGGTTGCCGCTCGGTCCAATCTGGCGGTTTGCGGGCACCTACCATGACACCGTCCCTGAAATCCGGGCGGACATATGAAATTCCTTTGAACAGCATCCTTGCCACCGGATTCCGCAGACGGTTACCCAGCATACCGTGGAACGTTTTTTTATGGATCACCTGAAATCCGTTCCATTCAACTATTTGGCAAGTCTCCTGCAGTGTGAACTCACGCACATGCCCCCGCCAAACGCCATCGTTCTCGAAGAACCCCCTCACCGGCGTGTAGTTACTTCGGCCACGCATCACCGAAATGCGTTTTCTTAGGTTTACTGAGTTCGGCATCGCCACTAGCAACAAGCCTCCCGGTTTGAGCAGGCGACCAGCAAGGTTCAAAATATCTCGCGGGCTTTCATGAAGATGCTCGATAACATTAGTCATGGTGACGACGTCGAACGAACCGGACTCCCACGGGATCTCGTAACCATCCGTTAGCTTATGGACGTCGACCCCCGACTCCCGGGCGAATTCAAGCACCGGGTCGAAGTTTTCGTTGGAAAGATACCAAGGGTCCTGGAAATCATCGCAACCGAAGCACGAATATCCGAGGTTTTGGAAAACGATAGTCTTGTCCAGGCCACCACAACCAATATCCAATAGCCGCCCCCGGTCGGGCGTTAACTTCACAAGCGATTCCGCGAGGCTTCGGATAGTCGCTCCAGTTTCTTTTATTATTGCCGGGTATGGGTAATTTGCAAGAATTTCCTCGATGGCTTGATCGATCACACCTGACACTGTTAAGACTCCTACGGCATACTGTCCGAGGTCGGTATACGCCTACCAGTCATTAAGAATTTAGACTTCTTAACCCGTCG
>CAVOAA010000196.1:0-5545 GCA_963693555.1 Dehalococcoidia bacterium
GCGCCAACCTGGAAGCAGCCTACGTCTCCAACAACATCCTGGACCCGGACAACCAGGTGGCAGTGAATTACCACGCCATGCCTCATGCCGTGTTCGCCTCGCCGCAAGTTGCCTCTGTGGGCATGACCGAGCAGGAGGCCGAGGGCCGGGGCGCAACCTACGTGACCGCCACCTATAACTACTCCGATACCGCCTACGGCGCATCTATAGAGGACAAGGACGGTTTCGTGAAGGTCTTGGCTGACCCGGAATCCGGAGAGATACTGGGCTGCCACATCATCGGCACAGACGCTGCGACGCTGGTCCAAGAGGCGGCCAACGCCATGCGCTTCCGGGCCGGGGTGGAAGTCATCGTTGAGTCGATCTATGTGCATCCGGCCCTGCCCGAGGTGATGCAGCGGGCTTTCGGGCAACTGCCGGTCTGACCTGGCGTTTCCAAATAGCGATATCCGAAACCCGTTTTAGATACTTAAGGAGTTAAGCCTGTGGAATTGGGAATGATCGGCCTGGGGCGGATGGGTGGCAACATGGCACAGCGACTGGTCAGCGGTGGACACCGGGTGGTGACCTACGACCGGGACACCGAGGCGGTCACGACGAGCCAGGGGTTCGGCGGAGAGGGTGCATCTTCACTAGAGGACGTGATTTCGAAATTGGCCGCTCCCCGGGCGATCTGGATCATGGTCCCCGCTGGTCAGCCCACTGAAGACACCATCGACGACCTAGCCAAACTGCTCGGCCCCGGCGACGCCATCTTGGACGGCGGAAATGCCAACTACAAGGACAGCATGCGCCGTGGTGTAAAACTGGCCGCCCAGGGCATCGATTTCATCGACGTGGGCACCAGCGGCGGTATCTGGGGGCTGACCGAAGGCTACTCCCTGATGGTCGGAGGCGACGAGGCTGCAGTCACCCGGTTGGAGCCCATCTTCCACACCCTGGCTCCGGCGCCAGACAAGGGCTATAGCAGGGTCGGACCCAGTGGAGCAGGCCACTTCACCAAGATGGTCCATAACGGCGTGGAATACGGCCTGATGCAGGCTTACGCGGAGGGTTTCGAGCTTCTGGCCGCCAAGGAAGAATTCGGCTTTGACCTGCCGGCCATCGCCCAGACCTGGCGTTACGGTAGCGTGGTGCGCTCCTGGCTGTTGGACCTGGCTGCAGATGCGCTCAAAGAAGACCCAAATCTGGAGTCCCTGGACTCCTATGTTGATGACTCCGGTGAGGGCCGTTGGACGGTTGAAGAATCTGTGGAACTAGCCGTGCCCATCCCGGTGATCACCCTGGCACTGCAGGCCCGGTTCCGGTCCCGGCAGGTGCAGCCCTTCGGTGGGCGGCTACTGGCGGCGCTGAGAAACCAGTTCGGTGGACATGCCGTCCGGAAGTCTGAATAATCCCGTGGGTTTTGACGGTACATACAGCGGCCAGACCACTACGATCGTCATCTTCGGCGCGTCAGGCGACCTGACCAGACGCAAATTGATCCCTTCGTTGTGCAGCCTTTTTTGCAAAGGCCGGCTCGGCCCCGAAGTACAAGTCGTAGGCATGGCGCGCAACAACATCACCACGGAAGAGTACCGGGAATCGTTGACCGAGGGCATGGACGACTTCCCGGATTTCAGCCCCGAGCAGGGGGAGTGGAACGAGTTCCTATCCCGCATCCATTACCGCTGCGGCGACGTCTCGTCCGCCGATGACATGAAAGGGTTTGAAGAAACCCTCAAGGGCATAGAAGCGCCCGGCAAACCAGCCAACCGCCTTTATTATCTGGCCCTGCCGCCCTCCCTCTACGGGCCGACCGTCCTGAACCTGGGGGCCGCGGGAATGGTCCGTGAACCCGAAGCCTGGCGACGGGTGGTGATAGAGAAACCATTCGGCGCTGACCTGGCGTCGGCCCAGGCCCTCAATAAGTCCATACATTCCGTGTTCACCGAGGACCAGGTCTTCCGCATCGACCATTACCTGGGCAAAGAGACCGTGCAGAACATCTTGGTGCTGCGGTTCGCCAACACGATCTTCGAGCCGGTCTGGAACCGGAACTACATCGACAACATCCAGATCACCGTCGCCGAGACGGTGGACCTAGCCGACCGGGCGGGATACTACGACCAGGCAGGCGTATTCCGGGATATGTTCCAGAACCATATTCTGCAGCTTCTGACGGTGGTCGCCATGGAACCGCCGTCGAATTTCCAGGCCGACCTGCTCCGCAACGAAAAGGTCAAAGTTCTGAATGCCATTCGGCGCGTTACACCCGAGTCCGCATCAGAGATTGCCGTGGCTGCCCAGTACGATGGCTATCTCGAAGAACCCGGAGTGCCCGGAGACTCGCGCACCCCGACCTACGCCGCGATGCGGATGGACATCGACAACTGGCGTTGGCAGGGTGTGCCATTCTACCTAAGATCTGGCAAGGCCTTGGACGACAAGAGCACCGAGATCGTGATCCAATTCCGAAGGCCGCCTCACTTGATGTTCCCTCAAGAGATAGGCCCCAATATACTGGCCATCCAGGTACAACCGGATGAGGGACTCCACATCGAGTTTCAAGCCAAAACGCCAGATGAGAAGATGGACCTGAGACCTGTGGACCTGGAATTTCATTACGACGACTCTTTCGGCGGACAAGACATCCCCGACGCCTACGAACGTCTCTTGTTGGACGCTATAAATGGCGACGCTTCTCTGTTCACTCGAAGCGACGAGATCGAAGAGGCCTGGGAGATAATGGACCCTATAATTCAAGGCCTGGGCATGCCTGAAGCCCCGCCCGTTGCCGGATACAACAAAGGGAGCGAAGGCCCTGAAGAAGCCGACCGGTTCCTGGCCAAATACGGACACAGGTGGTTGAACCGCAACTGGCAGCACTAATTATTTTTCAGGAAATCATTTTTATTCTCATTTTTATTCGGGGAAGCACCGTTGACCTATAACCCCATAGAACAATACGGCCTGATCGGCGATATGCACGGCTCGGCCCTGGTCGGGACTGATGGCTCGATAGACTGGTGCTGCATACCCAGGTTCGATTCAGCGGCGCTGTTCAGCCGGATACTCGACTCGGCCAAGGGCGGCTACTTCAAGTTGTGCCCGGACAATGTCACCAGTACCAGCCGCCGTTACCTGCCAGACACCAACATCCTGGAGACCACTTTCATCACCAGCACTGGGACTGGAACCCTCGTAGATTTCATGCCGGTCCACCGCCACATAACCCGGCCCAGAGCGCCACTGGAAGAGACCGACTTCCAGCGGGTGGTGCGCATACTGAGCTGCACCCAAGGCCGCCTGGACTTCGAGATGGACTGCTATCCCAGGTTCGACTATGGGACCATCGTCCCCCATGCGTCGCTGAGCAGCCCAAACACCGGAATGGCCCATGGGGGCGCCGACGCGGTTTCAGTCTTTTGCTCGTCTCCGCTATCAGTCGTCAATGACGGGTTTCGGTCGAGAGGCGCCATCTTCGAAGGCGAAAAACTATACGCCACAGTGTCCAATCAGCTTTCTTTCTCCCACCGGTCGGAGCCGCTGAGCCGTGGGGAATTGGAGAAAGAACTGGCAGATACGACGGCTTTTTGGGAAACCTGGGCGGCCCAGTGCACCTTCAAAGGTGAGCACCGGGAGGCGGTCGTACGCAGTGCCCTCACCCTGAAAGCCCTGACCTACGCACCCTCCGGCGGTCTCGTCGCCGCGCCAACCACATCGCTCCCGGAGACTATCGGCGGCGTGCGCAACTGGGACTACCGCTACACCTGGATCAGAGACGCCACATTCGCTCTCTACGCATTGTCGACAATCGGCTACACCGCGGAGGGCAGGGCGTTCAAAGACTGGTTGGAATGGAGCACGTCGGGCCGGGCCAGGGACCTGCAGGTGATGTACGGTTTGGGCGGTGAACGCCGTCTGACCGAGATTGAAATTCCAGAACTGGAAGGCCACCAGAAGTCGCGGCCGGTGCGCATCGGAAACGGGGCTTACTCGCAGTTCCAGCTGGATATCTACGGCGAGATCATGGACTCGGCCCACATCTTCCGAAAATTCGGCGGCGCGGTTGACCCGGAGTACTGGGAGTACCTACGGCGTGTTGTGAACTTCGTCATGGACCATTGGAAGGAACCGGACGAGGGTATCTGGGAAACCCGGGGCGGCAGACAACATTTCGTCTTCTCCAAGGTCATGTGCTGGGTTGCTTTGGACCGGGCAATCAAGGCGGCGACCGACCTCGGCCTGCCGGGCGACTTGGAGGTCTGGACCAAGGTCCGTGAAGAGATCAAGAATGAGATCATGGAGAAGGGATACTCGCCGGGCCGGCAGGCGTTCGTCCAGTCCTACGGCAGTACCAATCTTGATGCGGCCAACCTGATGCTACCTCTGGTCGGTTTCATACCGGCCACCGACCCAAAGATGCGCTCGACCATCCGGGCCATCCAGTCGGAATTGACCAGCCCGCAGGGGTTCGTCTACCGGTACACCAACTTCGACGACGGATTGGGCGGGACCGAGGGCTCGTTCGTTATCTGCACTTTCTGGCTGGCCGACAACCTGATCCAGCTCGGGGAACTTGACGCCGCCCGTGAGCTATTCGACGCAGCCATGGGTTGCGCCAACGACTTGGGCTTGCTCAGCGAGGAGTTCGATACCGAGAACGGGGCGATGCTGGGCAATTTCCCTCAGGCGTTCTCCCACCTGGCCATGATCAACACCGCTGTGCATCTGCAGGAAGCCGCCGACGGCACGTCACCCGTCCCTGATCGAACCTGATACGGCGGACCAAACTGCCCTTGCCAGCGATTTCCCGCCAAAGTATCATGCCGTTATTCGATAGATTGCGAGTAACCGAGTGCAGAATTTTCGCGTTGGCGTTGATATCGGCGGCACATTCACCGACATAGTATTCCTGGGGGACGACGGCCAGGTCCTGGCACGCAAGGTCGCCAGCACCCCGGATGACTACAGCCAGGCGGTGTTGAATGGCATAAAAAGCGGGATCGAAGAGCTGGGCATCACCGCTGACATGCTATCGGAGGTCAGTCATGGATTCACTGTGGCGACCAACGCCATCATCGAGCAGAAAGGCGCCAAGACCGCGCTTATAACTACCGAGGGTTTTCGAGACATCTTGGAGTTCCGGCGCAACCGTATCCCCCGGCTCTACGACCTCCACTATGAGAAGCCGCCGCCCCTGGTCAAACGGCAGTTCCGGCTGGAGGTCGAAGAGCGGCTTAACTTCCACGGCGAGGTCTTGAAGCCGCTGAACAAGACGGACGTCGACCGGGCCGTGCAGTACGTGGTGGACAACCGGGTCGAATCGGTAGCCGTCTGCCTGCTCCATTCCTACGCCAACCCTGAGCACGAGCAGTACATCGCCCAGGCGTTGGCAGCCGGAGCGCCGGGCGTCAACATGACCATATCCTCGGAATTGCTGCCGGAGATGAAGGAATACGAGCGCACCAGCACCACCGTGATCAACTGCTACGTCCGCCCAGTGGTCGAGAGGTATCTAACCCTACTCACCGAAGGGCTCACCGACATGGGCGTTACGGTC
>CAVOAA010000197.1:0-5535 GCA_963693555.1 Dehalococcoidia bacterium
GTTCCAGGCCCTGATAGAAACGGCGCTGGACATTGTGGTCGTGCTCAATTATGACGGGACGTTCCGCTATCTAAGCCCCTCCGTTCAGCGGACTATCGGCTACTCTCCGGAAGAACTGATCGGAGAGAACGCCTTCGCTTATATGCACCCAGATGACGCGGGCGAACAGCAAGAAGTGTTCAGCGTGGTTGTCTCTGACCCGGATCTCGATACTGCGGGTGCTCCTCGGTCTTTTAGGTTCCGCCACAAAAAGGGCCATTGGGTCCTCATGGAGACTATCAGCACCAAGCTACCGGAAGGCCCGGTACCACCGGTTATCGTGATCAATGCCAGAGACGTCACGGAACGGCTGCAATCCGAGGAGTCACTGCGCAAGGCGGCTGAGTCGGAGCGTCGGTTGGCGCAAGAGCATGAGATCATCGCTGAAATTGGCCGCATCATTAGTTCTACGCTCAATATCGACGAAGTGTTCGAACTGTTTGCCACCGAGGTGAGCCGTCTCATTGAATTTGACATGGTCGTAGCGAGTATTGTTGATCCAGTGAATGAGACAACGATACTGAGGTATTGGTCTGGTCCAATAGAGTACAGGGCTAATTTTCAGACAACCGTACCGCTCGAAGGGAGCGTAACCGGTCGGGTTGTGGACAGCGGTAAGCCGGTGGTGGTGTCTCCTGAGGATATCCGGAAAACCTTTGTGCATCTTTCCGACAGTCAAATGGGCGGAATTCTTTCTTGGCTGGGGCTCCCCATGGTCAACCGTGGTGAGACCATCGGCGCATTGTTGTTATTTTCCTCAAAAGCGGAGGCATTCTCTGATCTGGATATCGCTCTGGCAGGCAGGGTGAGTTACCAGATCGCCGGCGCCATTGATAATGCCGGGTTGTTCGAGGGGTTAAAAAGTGCTGAGATCGACCTGGCGAATAGTGTGATTGAGCGCAGCGAAGCAGCATCTCAAAACGAAGTGATTGCCGAGATTGGCCGGGTCATCAGCTCGACGCTGAACATCGAAGAAGTCTACGAGTCCTTTACTGATCAGGTGCGAAAACTGATCGGCTTCGACGTGCTGGCTATCTGCATCGTGGACCGGGAAGGCCGGATGGGCCAGATAGCCCATCGTGTGGGAGACGACCTTGTAGGAAACCGGATTGGCAATTGGATACCTATCGATGGAAGTATCACCGGTGAAGCTGCCAGATTAAAACAAACGATAATCGTGCAGGGAGTCTCGGAGCAGGAGCTCCAAGAGAAATTTCCGTTCACCGTTGCAAGTTACCAGGCCGATGTCCGGTCTTGGCTGTGTACTCCGCTGATCAACGGTGGGGAGTTTGTCGGCTCTCTCCTGGTGCTTTCAAAGACGGAAAATGCGTTCACAGATCGAGACGCCGAATTGGCACAGCGTATTGGTAACCAAATCGCCGGTGCTATTGATAGCGTCAGACTCTATGGAGATCTAAAAACGGTCGAGGCAGCCCTCACCGATAGCAATACCAGCAACCAGATGATCCTGGAGACTGCTCACGACGCGTTCGTAGGTATTGACGACGAGGGGAAGGTGGTTGCCTGGAACCCGCAGGCAGAGACAGCCTTTGGCTGGACAGCGAGCGAAGTTATGGGGCGAATCTTAGCCGACCTGATCATTCCCAACCGTTTCGTCGGACAACACATGGCCGGACTCAGCAATTATTTGGTTGCGGGGCAGGGGACAGTGGTCAACCGGCTCATCGAGATGGTGGCCAGGCACCGTGACGGTAGCGAATTCCCGGTGGAACTGACGATATCCCCATTGAGATTGGGCGACCGTTATTTTTTCAATGCGTTCATACGGGACATCACCGACCGGAAGGAATCCGATGATGCATTGACCCGGTCTGAAGAAAGGTTCCGCGCGGTCTACAACAACGCTGCAAATGGTATCGGCACTCGCACCCTAGACGGTACTCCGAAGGACCTGAACCCCGCTTTCCTGAACATGGTGGGCTACACCATGGAAGAGGTCAGAGCCCTGAAACCAGGCGTGCTATTCGACATCGAGTATTTAGAGATCGAGAAGCGTATGTTCGACCGGGCTCTCCAGGGTGAGGACATGCCGCCCTACGAGAAGGAATATATCCACAAGGACGGGACGAGGGTTGCCACGGAGGTCAGAGCCAGTCTGGAGCGTGACGACGAGGGCAACGCCATCGGAATCGTTGCGGTGGTTACCGATATCACCCAACGCCAACAGTTGGAAAGAGAGATTGCCCAATACACCGAGAGCCTCGAGATCGCCAACGCGGAGTTGCAACAACTCGATCAGCTGAAAGACGAGTTCATCTCGACTGTTTCCCACGAATTAAGGACCCCGCTGACCTCGATCAAGGGCTCCGCTGAGATACTGTTGGCCTACGATGATGAGGATCGTGAGACCAGGCTGGAATTCCTCCGCATCATCAACAAAGAATGCGACCGTCTCACTCGCCTGGTGACTGAGGTCCTGGACCTCTCGCGCATGGAATCTAGGGAGATGAATTGGAACTGGGGAGAGGTTGACCTGGAAGAGGTTGTGTCCGCAGCCGTGGACGGCACTCAATCACTATTGCTGCAGAAGGGCTTGTCCATCACCGTTAAACTGGAGCCTGAAATGCCTCACTTCTGGAATGACCGAGACCGGTTGGTCCAGGTGGTCACCAACCTGCTGAGTAACTCGATCAAGTTCACCCCTGCAGGCGGGGAGATTCAGGTAAAAGCCAGCAGAACGACCAGCGTGGATCAGGAAGAAATGCTGGAGCTCTGCGTTTCCGACAACGGCATCGGTATCCGGATGGCCGACCATTTAAGCATCTTTCAGAAGTTCAAGCAGGTGGCGGAGACACTGTCCGATAAACCGACGGGCACCGGTCTGGGCCTGCCCATCTGCAAAGAGATCGTGGAATACTTCGGCGGCGATATGTGGGTGGATAGCGAGTTGGGCAAGGGCAGCGCCTTCTACTTCACGGTGCCAGTGAGCGCAAAAAAAGAGCAACCTGGCAAGCAGGCGAAATCTGAACGCTCCGCGTCCAATCTACCCTAGACCCGGTTCCAGTAGACCGGCGTGCCCGGTTTTAGTTCGCTTTGGGGCCGCTGATTAGGTCGAGGTATTTGTACCCGGAACCGGTGTTGAACAGGACAACCGATTCGTTCGGGTCCAAGAACTTCTGGTCCAGCAGCTTTTTCAGTCCGACCAGTGTTGCTGCACCCTCCGGCGCCGGGAAGATACCTTCTGCGGTGGCCATCTCGTACATGGCGTCGATCATCTCTTGATCTGAAACCGCCAACGCCGTTCCACCGGTGGCCCGGATAGCTTCCAGAATCAGGTAGTCGGCGAATGGATGCGGCACTCGTAGCCCGTCGGCTTTGGTGGTGGCGTTCTCCCACATCTCCGACGTATCAGCCCCGGCGTCGAATGCCCTGACGATCGGTTGGCAGCCGTCGGCCTGGACCGATATGAACTTGGGCTGCTTCCCTTCTATCCAGCCCAGTTCCAGCAGCTCTTTGAATCCCTTGTACATACCGATGATCCCAGTGCCGCCGCCGGTAGGGTAGATCACGGCGTCGGGCATCTTCCAGCCCAGTTGTTGGACCATCTCCAACCCCATGGATTTCTTGCCTTCGGCGCGGTACGGCTCTTTCAATGTTGATAGGTCGAAGAAGCCCAGCTCTTTGGCTACCGCCACGGCTTCACGGCCGGCGTCATTGATCAGACCGGCCACCAAGTTCAACTCGGAACCGGCCACCAACGTCTCCTTCTTGTTGGCGTCGGGGGCGTCCTGGGGCATGAACACCTTGGTCTCCATGCCGGACCGGGCCCCGTAGGCGGCAGCAGCACCGGCAGCATTTCCGGCCGAGGGCATAGTGAACCCTTTTACCTTCAGTTCAACAGCTTTGGATACGGCAGCAGATATGCCTCTGGCCTTGAAAGTTCCGGTGGGGTTAAGGCCTTCTTCTTTGATGTAGAGTTCCCGCATGCCCAGTTGCTGGGCCAGGTTCTTCGACTTGATCAGCGGGGTACCGCCCTCGCCCAGGGTGATGATGTTGGCGGGGTCGTTCACCGGAAGAAGCTCAGCGTATCGCCACATGGAATCTGGCCGGCTGACCAGGCTGTCGCGGTCGACTTCCCGTCCAAGTTTGGCCAGGTCGTAACGGGCGAACAGCACCTTCTCACAGCATGGGCTGATGCCGATCAACTGCTCGTGGGGATAGCTCTTGCCGCAGACGGTGCATTCCAGATGGCTGATATAGCTGGTCATGGGGTCCCTAATCTCCTTCCTGGCTCGCTGTTCTGGCTGGCTCGCCCATACTATACGCCAGATAATGGCCTGCGTAACATGACGACTCGCACGGCAGTGGACCGCTCCCCTTGCCACCGGCCCGGTGGTTCAGTAACATGCCCGCTACATGCCCGGCCGATACTGGCGGCGCGATACAAAGGAGCACTATGAAACTGGTATTCTTCGACGATTTCAAATTAGGCGTGGTGAAAGACGACACCGTGGTGGACGTTTCCGGCGCGGTGAGCGGCATCCAACACACCTCGCCTCAAGACCTGATAAATAAAGTTATCGAGAATTTCTCCCAGCACCGGAGCGCACTCCAGCAGGCAGCGGACAGCGGCCAGGGAACGCCGCTGAACCAGGTACGTCTGCGCTCGCCACTGCCCAAGCCGCCCAACATCATCTGCATGGCGGTGAATTACATGGAGGACGGCACCCGTGATGAGCCGGCTCCCATCAACGCCTTCCAGAAGTCCCCGAACTCAGTCATCGGCGATGGCGACACCATGGTGCTGCCCGACATCCCCGCCTCCATCTTTGAAGGCGAGGCTGAATTCGCGTTGGTTATCGGTAAACACGCCAGCAACGTCAAACAAGAAGATGCTTTCGACTACATATTCGGCTACATGAACTTTATAGACGGCTCGGCTCGCGGTTTACAGGCGGGAGGCAACACCTTCTACCAGATGAAGTCCCGGGACACGTTTGCGCCCATGGGACCCTACCTTGTTACTGCCGACGAGATCGACGACCCGCAGAAGCTGTCCATCAACCTATGGGTCAACGAAGACCTGAAACAATCTTTCAACTCCGACGATATGGCCCACAAGATTCCCAGGATCATCGAGTGGGTCACGTCCATCCACGAGCTTGAGCCTGGCGACGTCATCGCCACCGGGACCAATCACCGGGGCCTGAGCGCTTTCATGAACGATGACAAGATCGAACTGGAAGTGCAGGGACTGGGCACACTGCACTTCAGCGTGCAAGACAACCTTAAGCGCACCTGGCCCAGGACGACGCGTCTGGAGATGGCCGATTCCGGCCGAGAGGGCACCGTGCCCCAGGAAGGCGGGAAGTACGCCTAGACTTCTGGAAGAAAACTTATTCCGCAAGTAGGATCAATAGGGCGGTTCTGCCAGCGTAAAAGGTGGGGCCGCCTTAGTAATTTCAGGGATCAATACGGTCAATAGGAGCAACAAAAAATGGCTGAGTACGAAATTTCTATGGAAGAATTCAAGTT
>CAVOAA010000198.1:0-5519 GCA_963693555.1 Dehalococcoidia bacterium
ACGTGGCTCACCACGAAAGGATGACTTTTGCGTAGCCGAATGAGAGCGAAGAGTCCGCTCCCAGCTTTTCCTTCGGCGAAGACCAAGAACTGGCCAAGTAGCGATCTGTGCTTACTCTGGGCTATCGTCTAATCCGGTTCGCCCTGGACTTCAGCGGGATGATGTCGAAGAGCGGAAGCTAATCCCCGATCTCTATGATCATCTCCACCTCGACACAGCTCTTGCGGGGTAGACCGCTCATGCCGACGGCGGAGCGGGCGTGCTTGCCCTGGTCTCCGTAGAGTTCCACCAGCAGGTCTGACGCGCCGTTCGCGACCACGAAATGACGGTCGAACTCGGGGTCGGCGTTGACCATCACCAGCAGCTTGACCACCTGGGAGACTTTATCCAGGCTACCCAGTGCCTGTCTTATCGAGGCCAGGCAGTTGAGCATGGCCAGTTTGGCCGACTCGTAGGCCTGCTCCTCGGTCACATCGCGTCCGACCTTGCCAGGGTTCAGTACCGAGCCGTCCGGCTTCCCGGCGATGTGTCCCGCCACGTAGAGCAGGTTTCCGGTCTGCACCGTTGGGACGAAGTTCGCGACCGGAGTGCCCACCGGCCCAAGCTCCAACCCCAAGTCTTTCAGCTTCTGTTCGGCTCCCATTTAAATACCTCAAAACCTCGTATGCCGTAGTTTCGGGGATTATACCGTCTACCTTTATGGCTATGGCCTGGCTAGCCATAACCCATAGGAGAACGTTAAATAGTAATAACGCTGTCTTATCAATTGACATGGGTATGGCGCAGGCGCAGAATGGGTTTTGCACATGATAAAACGCAAGAATAAAGCCGCGTTTGGGCTGTCGAGCAAGATTCACTACGCCTGGATCGTCATCGCCATTGCAGCCGTCATGCACATGGCTGGAGGGTCGATTCGGCAGGCTTTCGGGGTGCTTATCGTACCCCTCGAAGAGACCCGCGGCTGGAACCCGGCGATGGTCACCCTTGCCTACGCCCTGGCCAGCATCACCGGCGCGGTGCTAGCTCCCCTCAGTGGCTACTGCACCGACCGCTACGGTGCCCGCAAAGTCATCTTGGTAGGCGTTGCCGCATTTGTCGTCGGGGCCCTGATGACCGGCGTGATCTCCGAGGTATGGCACCTGTGGATCTCCTACGGGCTATTCCTTGGTGTCGCCAGCGCGTGTTTCAACGTTCCCATAATCGCCACCGCTTCAATTTGGTTCAGGACCCACCTCGGTTACGGCGTAGGATTCCTACAGGCCTCCCATGGGCTTGGCCCGGCCATTATGGCCATCGTCGTCAGTGTTCTGATCACCGGGGCGTCTTGGAAGCTGGCGTTCTTCTCCATCGGCGCTGTCGGCGGGATACTCATGTTGGTATTGATGGCTTTCTTCCGGAACAAGCCGTCGGACATCGGAGCCAGGGCTTTTGGCGTACCGGAGTCGGAAGGTCCGGCCGCTGAAAGGGACCCCAAGCGCGAGCTGCTGCGCCTGAAAGCTTTCCGGGCCAGCATGCAGGCGACAAGCGCTTTTTGGAAGCTCGTTTCCATCCACTTCTTGGGCTGCGTTAGCCATGCCATCGTCATCATCTACATCATTCCCATCGCGGTCTTGGCCGGTGTGAATGAGGTGACCGCCGCCGGAGTGCTCAGCACCCTGGCCCTGGTCAGCGTGAGCACCAGGTTCCTTACCCCGGTGATCTCCGATTACATCGGCGCCAGGGGCACCATGGCCACGGCATTTGTCTGGCAGGGCCTGCCGGTGCTGATGCTGTTTTGGGCGCATGAACCCTGGCAGTTCTACATGTTCGCGGTGGTCTTCGGAATCGGCTACGGCGGAGAGGGCTCGGCCTTCCCGGTCATCAACCGTCAGTATTTTGGCCGTGGCCCAATGGGCGCATCGTTCGGCTGGCAGCAATTAGGCGCTGGTTCAGGCATGGCGATGGGCGCTTGGGTTGGTGGGGCGTTGTTCTGGTTGTTTGACTCATACACCGCCACCATCCTGGTTTCTACGTTCACCAGCATCGCCGGAGCCATCGTCATAATGTCCATGGAGCCGACCAACCGTGTCTTGATACCCAATTGGGAAGACACCGTACCGGCGGTGCCATCAGCGGCAGACGATTAACGCCCTGCATTACCGAAAGATAGCCTCCTTCGCGTGAAGGCCGGTGCCGATAGTTACTATCATAGGCAGCAGGCTGTAACCACATAGCCATTACTGTATAGTCCGGTGGCGGCACATCCAACGTGGGCCGTTCTTCGTAGCTAGCATAGATACCTAAGCACATTCCATCAGCCCGGAAGCTCCTTGGGCTTTCGGGGACCTCTTAATATCGCCCGGTTCTACCCTGAATCAACGCGGCCGGAGATGGACATAGACAATGGCGATTGCTGCTGCATTTTCAATGATGTCCGTTTTCTTCATGGGCGGGCTATACGTAGCTGGAGCATTGGGCGCGATCGCGCTATTGCTCATGAAGTTCTTCAATATCTCCAACCCCAATCTCTGGAACATCCTGGGAAACCGGGCTTGGGAGGGTAGCACCAACTTCATCCTGATCGCCATCCCGCTGTTCATCCTCATGGGGGAGCTGGTCCTCCGGAGCGGTATCGCCGAGCGGATGTACAACGTCCTCTCCCGCTGGCTGGTTTTCATCCCCGGCGGTCTGATCCATAGCAACATCGCCTCCTGTGCCGTGTTCGCCGCCTGCGCCGGTTCCAGCGTGGCTACAGCCGCCACCATCAGCAGAGTGGCGCTACCTTCGTTCCGGCAACGGGGCTACAACGAGCGCCTGGTAGTCGGCTCTTTGGCTGCCGGCGGCACCCTGGGCATCCTGATACCCCCCAGCATCGGATTGGTGCTGTACGGCCTGCTCGTGGGTGAATCGATCGGCCGGTTGTTCCTGGCTGGATTTGTCCCCGGCGTGATATTGGCATTAACGTTCATGCTGATGATCGTGATCGCAGCCAAGATCTGGCCCGGTATCGCCCCCAAAGAAGAGATAGTCAGTTGGCGGCTTCGGTTCGTCGGCCTGGTCAGCCTCCTGCCGATCGGATTTTTGATTTTTGCTGTGCTCGGTAGCATCTACTTTGGCTTTGCGACGCCCACCGAGGCCGCCGCGTCCGGGGTGGCCGGAGCATTGTTCCTGACCGTTGCCGGTAACTCGGGGATGCTGATCATCAGCTTGACTGCCGGTCTGGTAAGACGGTTGCCGTTGATGCCCAGAGCGGCAAGGATTCGCTTGCAAGACATTCAAGATGCCAGGCCGGTGGGGCCCGGGGACATTCGACGTAACGTCGGGAACATGCTCCGAATTCTAAGAGAATCCTTCCTTTCGATGGCCCGCACGTCATCGATGATTCTGTTGATCTTGATGGCGGCGTTCACTCTGCAATTCGCCTTTGCGACGGTGAGGATAACGGTGGACATGGCTGAGTGGGTCGCCGCGTTCGAACTAACACAGTTGCAGCTGGTACTCGTGTTGGTGGTCTTCTATCTGATACTGGGCACCTTCATGGAGAGTTATTCCATGATGTTGACCACCCTGCCGATCCTGATTCCGGTACTCAATGAAGCCGATGTGGACAAGGTGTGGTTCGGGATCATAATGGTAATTTTGCTTGAGGCCGCACAGATCAGCCCTCCCCAGGGAATGGCCCTCTACGTGCTCCACGGTGCGCGGCAGGACACGGACAAAGAATTATCAGAGTCCGAAGGCGTGTTGGCTCAAACGGGTACTATCAATGACGTTTTCATTGGCGTATTGCCATTTATGGTATGTATGTTTATCGTCATCGGACTGGTGATCGCCTTTCCCGAGCTGGCAACCTGGCTCCCAGACCAAGCCAAAGGCGGCCGCTAAGCCGCCGGCGCAGCCGGGTTTTCATGGGCAGATATAACGTAAAACAGCCCCTCCAGATCAAAGTCTGGAGGGGCTGTTTTAATTTCTTGAACTTGATATGAAAACCCGGCTATGCTGGCGTGGCTTAGGTTGGTAGGCGGACTATGGCTTCTACCTCTACCAGCAGTTCGGGGCGGACCAGACCGGCTACTACAACGGTAGAGCTGGCGGGCGGTTCTTTGGGCCAGGTCTCGCCGCGGACCTTGCTGTAGGCGGGGTAATTGGCAATGTCGGTGAGGAAGCAGGTGATCTTGGCCACGTCTTCCATCTTGCCACCGGCGGCGGTGACCACGCCCCGTATGTTGTCCATCACCTGACGGGTCTGGGCCTCGGCATCTCCCACTCCGACCACATTGCCGCTGCTGTCCATGGCCACATGTCCCGATACGAAGAGGAGATCTCCGACGATCATTCCAGCCGATAGGGCTGGGTTGGGGGATGCTCCCGCGGGAGTCACTGGCTTTCTCTCTGGCATGACGCTACCTCCAGGATTCTTCTTACTGATCGAGCGTTCAGGCTAAGGTACGTACGAACGCGCGAGCCCACATTATACATATGGCGGAGGTAGAAGGGACGTGAGCGAGGGGAGACTTGGTAGCAGGCAGTCTGGGAGAGGGGGCTTAGTTGACGGCGGTACGGGGCAAGACGGTGCGGTCGCGGGTAACGGATATGCTCCCACGGACGCCTTCGAGCTTGGAGAACAGCTTGTTCAGTTGGTCCAGACCGGTGGTGTGACAGGTTAGGCTCAACGTGACCTCGCCGTCGGTATAGTCGCCGGTGACCACCGAGGCGATGTTGACGCCCTCGTTGGAGACCAGAGCGGTCACGTCTCTAAGGAGACCAACCCGGTCATAGGCCTGCATGATGATGCGCACCGGATAGAGCTGCTGTTCCTGGCCCCACTGCACGTCAACCAATCGTTCCGGCTCATCCTCGTGACGGACGCTGGCGCAGTCTTGTTTGTGGACGGTCACCCCACGGACGCGGGTGATGAACCCGATGATTGAGTCACCAGGGATGGGGTTGCAGCACCGGCCCATGCGTATCAGCAGGTCGCCAACGCCCAGGACCTTGATGCCGGAGCTGGGGCTGGCGAGGGACAGGTCGTTCTGCCGTGGCGCCAGTGGCTCTTCGGTCTCATGCCCGATCTGGGCTAACCGGTGGGCCAGCAGACTCTCGGCGATGTTGCCGGAGCCGAGGTTGGCTAATAAGTCGTCCATGGTATCGACTTTGAACAGGCCGAGCATGGTCTCGTCGTCGACTTTTTGGTTCAGACGCCGTAGCTCGCGCCGAATGACGTCCCGTCCTCGTTCGATATTGGAGCCGCGTTCTTGCCTGCGGAACCAGGCCCGCACGCTTTGTCTGGCGCCTGCCGAACGGACGAAGCCGCGGTTGGGGTTCAGCCAGTCAAGGCTGGGACCACGGTCGGACTTGGAGTTCAGTATCTCCACGGTGTCGCCGTTTTCCAGTGAGGTATCCAGGGCGGTGAGTTTGCCGTTTACCTTGGCGCCGATACAGTGGTGGCCAAGGTCGGTGTGGATCTTATAGGCGAAGTCGACCGGAGTGGAGCCGGAGGTGAGTTCGACGATGCGGCCTTTGGGGGTATAGACAAAGAC
>CAVOAA010000199.1:0-5424 GCA_963693555.1 Dehalococcoidia bacterium
GCCCCAGGCGATGCTCCGGTCGTTTGCCACCCCGAACACGATTCCTTTTTTACCGGACAGGTCTATCGGAAACATCTATCTACCTCCCTAACACTTCATCTCTGCCAAGCCCACGATCAGACATTGTCCTAACACTTCATCTCTGCCAGGCCCACGATCAGACATTGGGCCAAACACTTTGTCACTGCCATTGCCTAGGCGAAGGCCGGGGCCACCTTTTCCAGGAACATCTCTAACTGCTTCTCGGGCTCGAAGCTGGCGAAGCGCACCACCACGGTCTCAGCGCCGGCCGCCACATATTCCGCGATCCGGTCTGCCACTCTCTGCGCCCCGCCGAAAGGCCCCCAACGGGTGCCCCAGATATCGGAGCCGTAATACCCGGTCAGCCATTCGACCGCGTCGGCCTCGGCTTTGGCCAGATCGGAATTCATGTTAACCGTGATATAAAACGTCTTCTCCAGGCTGGCCGGGTCACGGCCGAACTCAGCTGCTTTCTCGTTCACCTGCTCGATGACCTGGGCAAATTCTTCCGGCGTGTCGGAGATCGAGATGATCCCGGCGCCCAAGCGGGCTGCGCGCCGAATCTGCGCTGGACTCTGGGCGCGGTAATGGCTGGCCAGCAAGAAAGGTACGCCGCCGTCTCTGGCGGGAACTGGCCGCATCAACGTCGAATCCAGTTCAAAATCCCGGCCCTGGAAGGTAAACGGCTTTCCCGAGCCCAGGCCCTGGACTATCTCTATGATCTCTTCGAACCGGCGTCCCCGCCCTTTCGACGGCACCCCGGCCGCTTCCCATTCGCGTTTCTGGTCGTCGTTGAAGGCCCCGCCCACTCCGGCGCCTATGACCAAGCGGCCGCCGGATATCAGTTCAACAGTCGCCATGGTCTGGGCCAGCAGCACCGGGTGTCTAAGGGCAGGCAAGAGTACGGCCGTCCCCAATCTGACGCGGCTGGTGCGTGCGGCCAAGGCAGCGAGCACGGCCAGGGGTTCCATGCGGGGTTTGGCGACCAGGCTGTCGCCCACCCAGACCCCGTCCAGACCTGCCTGCTCCACCGTCTCTGCAAGCCCGATGATCCGGTCGATGTTGGGGGGCTGTTCTCCCCGCAACAACAGCCCTCGCGTGGGCAGCAGGATGCCGAGTTTTATTTTTTTACCGGCCAAGATTAAGCACCACTGTCACCGTCTTGATCGATCGGCTGCAACTCAAGCTCTTCGGAAAGCCGCTCCAATAGCCCCGGCTCCATGTGCTGGAACGTCTGTAGATCATCGACCACGTCAAGGTCAAAGCCCAGGCCCTGGCTGGAGTTGATGGCGACAGAGGTCTCTAGTCTGGCGGCTTGGGTCAGGTGTTTCATGAAACTGCCCTGCCCCAACTCGGGCTGCATTTGTACTCCCACCGGCACCAAGATGGAGTTGGTTCCGCCGTCACGGCGGGCCGGGGCCAGAGTAACGTTGCCCTGGCTGCGGGAAGCCTGCAACATGCTGTGAACGTCGGCCGGTTTCAAGAACGGCAGGTCTCCAGCCACATACATGGCGGATTTACCTTGTTCAAACGCTAATTCAAACGCCTTTTTCAGTGTGTCGTTCAGGTCTTCGCCCAGTTCTTCCACGGAGTTCGCTCCCAGGTTCTTAGTTAGTTCCCGGACTCGGTCATCTCCACCGACCACCCAGACTGTGTCCACCGCTGCGGCCTTGATGGCCAGAATCACTCGCC
This sequence comes from Dehalococcoidia bacterium, assembly GCA_963693555.1. Taxonomy (GTDB): domain Bacteria; phylum Chloroflexota; class Dehalococcoidia; order Lucifugimonadales; family UBA3495; genus UBA9611. The sequence continues at coordinate 1,714 of CAVOAA010000199.1, forward strand.
GGAGCATACCCAAGGCAAGGTCGGCCCGTTGCTCGGCGCTCAGGGCCTGCGCGAGACGCGACTTCCCTTGGGAGAGCGGCTTCATGGGGATGATGGCGATTACGTTCCTGGATTCGGTGACCATATTCCTTTGTATCCGGGGCAACGACTGTATCCGGGGCGACGACTGTATCTGGGGCGGCGGCGGTTTCCGGGACAGCGGCCCTAATCAGACAGAGCGAGTATCTCTCTGGCCAGGGCAATTTTATCTTTTTCCGACTCCATGATAGTCGATGTTACCAGCGGAGTTATGCCCATTTCCTCGATCTCTGAAGCCAGGGCCTTGTCCTGGTCGTCGATAACCAACACATCGCAGATGTCTTTGTACTCTCGGGCGATTTCGACGCAGGAGACCTGTTTTCCCAACTCAGCCATGATCTTGCCGGCAGGGCCCTTCACGGCATCTCCGCCGACTATCGGGCTGACACATACCTTTTTGCCGGGAAATGCCCGCATCCGCTGCCTGACGCCGGGCAGGGCCAGTATGGGGCCCAGGCTCAAATAAGGATTGGACGGACAGAGGACCAGCATACCTGCCTTGGCTAGAGCGTCCTGTAGTCCGGGCGACGCGGTGGCGGTCTCTGCGCCCTGATAGAGTACCTCAGTCACCTTCGGTTCGGCTCTACGGCCCACGAAGTAACGCTGCATGGGCAGTTCACCTTCGTCGGTCAACAGCACTGTCTTGACCGGGTCGTCGCTCATGGGAACTACACCGTGGAAGACGCCCAGACTCCGGTTTAACTCTGCCGTGACCTCCGACAAGGTCTTGCCTTCGGTCAGGAGCTGGTTGCGTCTGATGTGGGTCGCAAGGTCGCGGTCTCCCAGGTTGAACCAGGTGTCCACGCCAAATTTGCCCAGCATCTCAAGGGCGGTGAAAGTGTCGCCTGCCAAGCCCCAGCCAGTGTCCTTGTTGGACAGACCGGACAGCGTGTACATCATGGTATCCAGGTCAGGGGAGACATGGAGCCCGTGAAACGTCTCGTCGTCCCCGGTGTTCACGCAGATCACCAGGTCGTCGGGCGAGAGACAAAGCGACAACCCCAGGGCGAGTTTGGCCCCGCCGACGCCTCCGGCCAGGGCCAGTACTGCAGGAGAATCAGGAGTTACCATCTACGGCCAGGCCAAATTGGAGTTACACGGCCGTGGGCGGCGCCAGAAAAGGACACTGTCGGCTATACCTTTGCGCTTGGGCTGTTGGGATGCTCAAACCGGTAGGTGTCCAATTTGACCAACCGGTCATACGACCCAAAGATCTCTTCCACGTTGTCGCCGACCAGGTCCAGAGGATCAAGCTCCTGGTCTGTGTCGCTGAACACCCGGCGGGTCTTGTAGGTGGTATAGCGCTCGGCGGGGATACGGCCTGCCTGCCGGATCATCTGCCTGAACTCGGACGGACGCATGAGCTGTCCGTGTTGCGCTCCGGCGGCGGTGGAGATGCTCTCATTGATCAGCGTGCCGCCGAGGTCATTGACCCCTGCGGTGAGCAAAAGCTGAGACATGCGGGGGCCTTCTTTGACCCACGAAGCCTGGATATTGGGTATCCAGTTGTTGAGCATGATACGGGCGATGGCGTGCATCTTGATCACGTCCATGCCGGAAGGGCCGGGACGGACGCCTTCCACCAGGCCTTTCATGAACATTGGCGCTTCGGTATGCACAAAACTTAAGGGTACAAACTCTGTGATCCCGCCGGTCTGCTTCTGGATGCCTCTGATCAGGTCCATGTGCTTGGCCAGTTGGAGAGGCGTCTCAAGAAACCCAAACATCACGGTCGATGTCGTGGGGATACCCAACTCGTGGGCGGTGGTGATCACCTCGGTCCATTTGTCAACGGTGATCCGGCCGGGGGAAATCTTGTCCCTCAACTCTTGGTCCAAGACCTCAGCCGACGTGCCAGGCAAACTGCCGACACCCGCCGCCTTCAATTCGGTCAGATAGGCTTTGATCGTGCTCTCGGACCGGATGGAGCCGTACAAGACTTCCTCTGGTGAGAAGCCGTGTATGTGCATGTCCGGCAGTTCTTTTTTGATCGCCTCGCAGAGACGGATGTAGAGGTCTCCTTCCATCTTAGGGGGCAGCCCAGCCTGGATGCAGACCTCGGTTGCGCCGTAATCCCAGGCCTCTTTGGCCCTTCTGATGATCTCTTCCGGCGGCAGTAAGTAGCCCTCTTCCTCGCGGAAGTCGCGGCTGAAGGCGCAGAAGCCACAGCCCTTTATGCACACGTTGGTGAAGTTGATGTTGCGGTTGACCACGTAGGTGACGATGTCTCCCACCGTGCGCCTCCGCAATTCATCCGCCGTCATCACCATGGCGTTGTATTCCTGGCCTTCCGTGCCGAACAGCACCACCGCTTCTTCGCTGGTGATGTCCTCTCCGGATAGGGCCTTGTCCAACACTGCAGCCGTTTCAGGCTTCAGCGCGCCAATCATGGTTTCCAGGTTATGTGACCGGTGTTCAGATGCTGCCGACATATCTTTGCATTCCCCCTGCGACGTATCCCTCTGCATCAGCCATGGACAAGACCTTTGCTATAAGGGGGTCGGGTAGAAATTCTTTCGTGCCTAGGAAGTACTCCGGATAGACAGGAAGCCTGGGTTTCAATTGGAACCCGGCGGCCTCGGTTTTATTCTTCAAGTCTGTGAGGGCTGGCCAAGGGGCTTCAGGATTGACGAAATCTGGGGTCAACGGCGAAACACCGCCCCAATCATTGATCCCCGCCTCCAGATATATATGGTAGTTGCTGGCGCTAAGGTTTGGCGGCACCTGAAGATTGGCGTCCGGCCCCAGTATGAGCCTAGCCACCGCAACCGTCCAGAGGAACTCGTCCGTATCTGCGTCAGGTGCATCCTCCATCGCAGTATCCGGTTTGGCCCGGAAGTTCTGGATGATCACTTCCTGGATGTGGCCGTACTGGGCATGAAGGTCCGCGATCGCCACCAGTGATTCTATGCGGTCCCGGCGGCTTTCACCTATGCCGACGAGGATACCAGTGGTGAAAGGCACCTGCAACTGCCCGGCCAGTTCCAGCGTCTTCAGGCGGACCTTCGGGCGCTTGCTGGGAGCGAATTCGTGGGGCCCTCCGACTGCGTAAAGGGTTTTACTGGTGCTCTCCAGCATCAGACCCATCGAGGGGTTGAACGGCTGTAGCGCGGCAATCTCTCTGCGGGCCATGGTGCCGGGGTTCGCGTGGGGCAGCATATCGGTCTCTTCAAGAACCAGCTGGCAGGCGTAGGTCAGATATTCCAGAGTGGTCTTGAATCCGCGTTTCTCCAACCATTCCCGGGCTTCCGGGTAGCGTTGCTCCGGCCGTTCGCCCAGGGTAAATAAAGCCTCGGTGCAACCCATCGCCGCACCAGCATTGGCCACGTCCAGTATCTGCTCAGGGGTCATAAAGAGGTCTTTGCCGGCCTGCTGTGGGTCTTTACGGAAGGTGCAGTAGCCGCAGAAATCACGACAGAGATGCGTAAGGGGGATGAAGACTTTGGGTGAGAAGGTAACGGTGCTGCCCTTGCCTTGTAGGCGCATCTCAGAGGCTACGGCGCAGATATCTTGGCTGGTTTCGGGTCCGGTCGAAACCAGGGTCTGGACGTCAGGTTCTGACAAAGCAGTGCCCGACCTCGCTTTGGCGATAACCTCATCGAGAGGAGGACCGCTTTCTGAGACCTGCGTTGC
>CAVOAA010000200.1:0-5365 GCA_963693555.1 Dehalococcoidia bacterium
CGAACTGAGCGCCCTGCCCATACCCGTGCAACCGGCGGACGTCCCGGCAGAACAGGCCCGGGTTTCAGACGTCATCCGGGGCTTGGCCTCCAAGTAAAGCGGTAACGCGCAAAAACGGCTAACCGCTTCCAAAAAGTCCGCTAAATATATTCCCGGCGCTCTCATCCGCCAGCAAGTCTAGCAATACCGGTGGCGTCTCGAATGACACTTGGTCAAAAGTGGTGACCCGGTCAGCGATATTGCTAAAATCGGCCGCTCCAGCACCCAGAAAATCTGCGTCCAAGGCCGCCAGTGTAGCTTCTATCCGGTCGGTGGCGAAGGCATTTAATGCACCGTCTGGGACCCGTTTCATTATGGAGCCGGCCAGGGCTGTGTCCAAGGCGACCAGGTCGCCGACTCCGATGTTCCCAGCAATCACAGTGACTATGTCCGAGCCGAGTGTGCCAATGTCGTTGGCAGCAAGCGCCGTGGTCAAACCGGAAAGCTGTGCCGTCTCTAGCGTGCCGATCTGCTCGACATCGAATGTCGCGGCTATGCCCAAGGCCTGCTCATTGCGCAACCCCGCCAAGTCTGACTTGGTGAGGGCTCCCACAACCTGGACCTCGTTCTCGCCGCCAATCTGTTGGAACTGAGCAGGGTCAAACCTGCTAACCATGCCCGCAAAAACAGCGGTCTCGAGGCCTAGGGATTGATCAAGGCCCATGGTATCGAACATCAGTGATGCCTGACCTGCGCCCATTCCTGTGAAGTCATCGCGCTGCATCTGTTTTGCTGCCTCGAAGATTTGTGCGCCTCCCAATTCTTCGTACTGGGAAGACTCAAATGTATTGAGTATGCCTGCTATCTGGCCGCTTTCTAACTTCAAGAACTCATCGGTGCCCATGGCGTCGTACATCTTGAATGTCGCGGCGGGGCCTAGGTCCTGGAAGCCGCGGAAGTCCAAGTTCCCGGCCAAGTCGATGGTGAGGTCAAGTTGTCCTGCGAAGTCGTCCGGAGATATGGCGGCTGCATCCTCATATGCAGTCAGAGCCGCGTCGGTGCGAAATTCATAGTCGAACCCACCCCTGAGAGTTGAGCCGAGTCTGGATCAATGAGTGCTCCGGTGTCGGTATCGAAGAACTGCAAGGCATCAGGTTTGACGAGCGTATTCGTGGTCACGTCAAGGAATTGGGTGGTGTCGACATCGAATGGCTTGTCGCCGCTTTGGTCGAAGTGGCCCCGTTCGCTGCTGGAATGATGGAACTCGACGTAGGCACTGGGATCGTAGTCGGTGCCAGCTGCCGGGAACACATACCAGAGCCCTGTGGCGGGATCAAGCGCCTTGGGTCCCGGCACGAATGTGGGATCGCCTTGGACATACCCACCGCATAGGGGACAGGCGGGATCGATGTATCTGCCGCACTCGTAACAGTCGGGGACGACATATTCGCCGCCGCTGCTATCTAGATCGCCACTGCCATCATCGAGGTGAGCGGTCGATTCGTCGTGGGCAACGTGGTCACCGCCACCGTCATCGATGCTTTCACCGCCGCCACTGCCACCACTGCCGCTACCGTCGACATCATGGTCTCCGCCACCGTCGTCGAAGCTCTCTGCGCCTGCGTCGCCGCCACCATCATCATCAGATCCACTGCCGTCGTCGCCGCCATGATCGTCTTGGGCTGCCACGTCGGATGCTGTCGTTCCGATGATGTAACTGCCAAACGAACCGGCGATGGCAATGAAAATAATGGCGATCGAAATTAACTCAATGCAACGCTTCATCTTTAATCACCGCTCAACTGGGTTCGATTTGCTTAGGAAGCTAGGCAGGCGAATCCATCTATGATCTCGTCGAAACGTATCTGGACCAAAGCCGCATCGGCGCCGGTCAAAGTTAGGGTGAATGTCGTGCTCGATGTGGAGCAGACCCAAGAACCGATCAGCCCGCCGCTTGTTGTGCCGGTGTTGTCTGCGGCCTTGAACCCCAAAAAAATCCGGGGCTCCCCATCCACCGTTAGGTCGCCGTCGGCCAGTGTTTCAAACACCAAGGCGGGTTGGCTCTGCTGAATAAGATCATAAGTACCTGAGACCAACGCTAATAAGCTATTGCCTTGCGGAAGCCAAGTCATGACTATATTCGACTGGCCGTAGGCGAAGGAAAGCGCTCCCGCTTCTGGGCTTGCGCCTTCGATGGCCTGGATATCAGCGCCCCGTTCGAAAGCGAGACTGAAACCATGTTGGGTAAAAGATGTCGGTAAGGCGGCGGCAGGCTCTGGGGTTTCGGTTGCTGGCGGTATGGGCGTTAAGGGCGGAAGGGCCGTGGAGGTCGACGGTGTTTCAGTCGCCTGGGGTGCGGTTTTCGGGGCCTCAGTAGCTGTGGGTGTCGTGGTTGTTGGAGCAGTGATGGTGGGAGTTTCGGCTGGCGTGTTGGTGGGGGAGCTGCCGCTGCAGGCTGCCAAAGCGAGCAGAGCGCCGGCCAACAGAACGGAGCGTCCCAGACAAATCCGAATCATTCAGACCTCACTATGGTTCTAATCTAGCACATATTTTTACGGTAATGGCTATTTGGGGCTTACCGCGCAGCTAGCGGGCTCAATAATTACCGGCTAAGGCCCGGGTCATGGCTCGATCTGGCCGGGGTCGTACCCCACCAACTCCACGAAACCCCTCCCGCCGACGGCTTCCCCTTGGCGCGTGCCGGTAACCCTCACTTCCCCCTCCCAGTACGCCGCCGGGTTGTACCGGCTGCCGGCGAATTCTGCGTTCACCAAGACCGGCTCCAGCTCTAAACTCAGGCCCAGCGTCGGAATGCTTATCGTCCAGCCGCTGGGGTATTCGATTCCAGTCTCTGGGCTGGTCCAGATAGCGGACGAGCTGATGGACACATCTTCTTGTTTTGCAGTTATGACCGTGCCGTCCGGCGAGACCAGAGTGCCGTACCCGGCGAACGGAGTCCGGTCTGCCGGGTCCCAGACCAATACGGCCATCAGGTCGCTGCCGTCGTCTAGCTGTACGCTGGCCCAGTCCCAGCCTACCCTCTGTCCGACGACGTCACCCCATTGGTGGTCCATCCAGGCTGCGCCGGTGATGGGGCGCTGCTTGCCGTCCACCGTGATGCTGCCGGTCAGGTCCAGGCGAGTGCGTGAGTAGTAGAAGGTATCGCCAGCAGGCCCCAGGCTCACGAGACCGACCCCTTGGTGCAGTATCGGGGGCCGGGTCGGGATCGCTTTCAGGTCCAGCAAATAACCGCCTAGGTCGAATTCCAGGCTGTAAAACTCCCCGTCACCCAGCATCTCCCATCCGTTCACCTCTACATCGACGCCAACGGCATCCGGGTCTAAAACGTCGAGCAGCACTCGTTCCCCGGTGAGGTGTTCCCCGGTGGTATGGACACCCAGGCTGGCCTGCAGCAGATGGGGCACGGCCGTGCCGGTGGCCTCGTTCTGGAAGGTCACGTAGTGGTAGCTGTATTCCTGGCCTTGGTCGTCGGTGAACAGGCCGTTGAAGTACCACCATTCGATGACTGAATCATGGGGGCCTTCATCCGCAGGTAGCGTAACTAATGGAACGTTGGTCTCGCTATTCCCGCCGCAGGCGACGGCCAGTGTTGCCAAGAGAGTAAATGTGCCGAGAATAAGTGTTCTGAGTTTCATGTGTTTGGTATATTAGGCCAATCGAGCACTTGAGACTATACGGAGAGAAACGATGGCCAGACTCGTTAAAGAAGATCAGGACAAGCTATTGGCTGAACCCAGGATCGCTCATCTGGTGACCATACGACCGGCCGGCACACCCCATGTGGCGCCGGTCTGGTTCCTCTGGGATGGCGGATCCGCGGGTGATGGGCAAGGAGATAATGGACGGGCTTGGGTCATGGCTGATGGCGGCGCCATCAAGGTGCGGAACATCAAAAACAACCCGGCAGTGGCGCTTTCCATAGCGACCCCGGAACGGCCTTTGTCCTACGTTGTGCTGGAAGGGCAAGCGCGGGTTACATCGGAGGGTCTAGCCGATATTGTGGAGCGGATGTGTGTTCTCTACGACGGACCCGGCAAGGGAGACGACTTCGCCAAGGAACTCCTGGGAGAGGCGCGCATGGTCCTGCTGGAGATCACCGTCAACAAAGTAATGTCCTGGAAAGACGGTGATTAGGCTTGTTTGGGCCGTTGGCGGAAGGACGGTAATTAGGCTTGTTTGGGCCGTTGGCGGAAGGACGTTGATTAGGCTGGTTTAAGCCTTTGGCGGTAAAACCCCGGCCATCCAGGGAACAAGGTCGCCAAGCTCCTCGCCGCTGATCTCATGACCCATGTCGTAGAGGTGAAAGTCAGGGCTGTAACCGTGGCCCTCCAGGAACGTTTTTGCGGACTGTGCCGTGTCCTCGGAGACCATCTGGTCGTACCTGCCGTGGGCCACGAAGACAGGCTGGGTCCGTTCTGCCGGTAGGCGTTTGGCCAGTTCTTCCTCGTCGGGGAGTGTGGCGCTTAAAGCCGCCAAGCCGGCGAACTTGTCTGCTCGCCACAGTCCGCAGCGGTAGGTCATGCCGCCGCCCTGGGAGAAGCCAAGCAGAATAGCCTGGCCCGGAGCCACGTCGAACTGCTTAAATACTGTGTCGAAGAAATCGCCGAGTAGCTTTTCGGAGTTGGCTGTCTCCTCGTCCGTGCCGCCGCCGCGGGGAGTCATCCAACCGAATCCGGTCTGTCCCGGCCCCAGTTGGAAGGGGATGGGAGCGTTGGGGCAGGCGTAAACGTAGCCTGTGGAGTTGATTGCGGGAGCCAGTCCGGCAAGGTCCTGCATGTTGGCGCCGAACCCGTGGAGCATGACCACCAGAGGATAGGATGAGCCCTCGGTATATTCATCGGGGACCACCGTAACGTACTGAAGTCCGGTTCCCTCGTTGATCTCGGCTCGCATTCTAGAACTCCTCCCCATCGGTTGCGGCTATCATCCTACCACCCGCCGCTCTGGGGTACAATTTGCGCCGGTGGTGTCTCGAAACCTGGCGGAGTTTTTAAGCGGAGTTATTAACATGGCATTGATCTTTCATCTGACCTACAAAGAGGCCTGGGAAGCCGCTCGGCCGACCGGAGAATACGCCGCTCCCAGCCTGGCTGAAGAGGGGTTCATCCATTGTTCCAAAGACATTCCGCAGCTGGTCAAGGTTGCAGCACGGCTGTACCCCGGCGAGACCGGTCTGATGGTGCTGGATGTGGACCTAGACAAGCTTAAGTCCCCCGTCAAGCACGAGCCCAGCCGCTCGGGCGAGATCTACCCGCATATCTACGGGATGCTGAACGCCGACGCGGTGGTCCGGGAACGCGACCTGCGGGTGGACTCTGACGGCGGACATTTCGTTGAAGACTAAGGGAAGACTGATGGTGTTGGA
>CAVOAA010000201.1:0-5323 GCA_963693555.1 Dehalococcoidia bacterium
CGCCTGGCATATACTCAAATCAGTCCTTTTTGTATCCTATGATTAATCATAACTCTGGCAATATTTTGGAGGCAGCGAACTGACGACCCAGCAGATAGAACCATCAGAAGTAGCGCAGATGATCGTCGAAGTCGCCTCGGATAATCTTGCCGCGGACATCGTCATGCTGGACCTGCGGGGTCTGGCTTCGTTCACCGACTACTTTGTCATCATGTCGGCCGACTCCTCCCGGCTGATCCAAGCCCTGGAAGTGGACATCGTCACCACGCTCAAACAGTCGAAATTGTCGATCCACAGGCGTGAGGGCACTGCTGCATCGGGCTGGGTGCTCATGGACTGCAGCGACGTGATCGTCCACATATTTGGCCCCGAAGAGCGAGAATTTTTCGGCCTTGAACGGCTCTGGGCCCGCGCCCCTCAGGTGGTCAGGATTCTCTAACGCCCCCAGCAGCGACGATAGTCAAACAAAAGGGCATCCCGTGAATTCGGGATGCCCTTTTTCTGCGCCGAAAAACCACTCTCCCAAGCAGATCTTAGCCAAAGCAACCGGGCGGGTCAGAGACCCGCCCCTACGAACACGGCGGCGTCCATATCGTCAATAATCCAGCGCATACCCCGTAGGAGCGGTGTTTCTAACCCGCCCGGTTTCCCCCAGACACACTCCGATCCCGTAGAGAATATCCGGCCAATGACCTTTCTAGGACTACTCTTTGATCCAGCCGTCATTGGCTCGGGTGTAGTCCAGCAGTTCTTCGGGTTTGAAGAACAAGGCAAGTTCCCTTACACCTGACTCGGGGCTGTCCGACCCGTGCACCAAATTCCGGCCGATGTCCAGGCCAAGGTCTCCCCGGATGGTCCCAGGCGGGGAGGTTGTCGGGTTGGTCTGGCCGATGGTGCTCCGGACCGCTTCAACCGCGTTGTCCGCCTCCCAGGCCATGGCCACCACGGGCGCGGAGGTGATGAACTCCACCAACCCGGCAAAGAATGGCCGGTCCACATGCTCGCCGTAATGCTGACGGGCCAAAGCGTCGTCAACCTGAATCAATTTCATGCCGACCAATTTGAGGCCGCGGCGTTCCAGCCGGTTGATGACCTCTCCGATCAGTCCGCGCTGCACCCCATCGGGCTTTACCAGCACCAAAGTGCGCTCCATATCTTCCTCCACGAACTCTTTCGTCTTAAAATTATTTTGTTTTCTTGGCTAAACAGTGCTCTGACTGCTAGGTCCGAGTGCTGGCCGAGTCCTCCAGCCTGAAGTTGACTCCCCTTGACTCCATGTCCCACATGAATGGGGCCGGGTCCATGGCCTCAGGAGGATAAACCCCGGGGCCGGGCAGCTCACGGTCGACCAAGAGACCGGCTCCAACCACCAGACAAGAAGCCGTGGCCAGGGCGATATCTCCCGGCGGGAACGAATAGGTCATCGTCAGCTCCGCAGGCCGGCCTTCCTTTATCCCTTTTACCCGCACCTGTCGCGGCAGCCTACCGGGGTCGTCGATCGCGGCTCCAGTCCGTGTCCCGGCCAAAACCATGGCCGCCATCGCCGCGGGCGACACCGAAACGCCTTCAACTTCCAGGGGTTCCTCCGAGGCGAAGCCGGCGTCGATCAGGCTTTTTAGGGACTCGGTCGTGGCCGGGTCGGAGAACCCTCGCCAGAAAGATGCGTGGCGCAAACCTTTGAATGACGTCGGAATCGTGACCGTTTCCAGTCCTACCGCGTAACAACGAATGTTACCCCACGGGGCCTGGAATGCAACGTCCTGAAATTCGGTCATGCCAGGGGTCTGGGTCCATCGGCCACCGTCATAGAGCAATGCTGGCTGCCCAAACAGGGCCAACCGGTGCCGCCAAACCGCCTCGCTGCGGTAGGTGGCATCGTTGACCATAAAAAAACGTATCTCCTCAACGACGTCCATCCGGCTAACCAGGTGCCGGGACAGCACATTGGTCTGGCCCGGACTGGCGCCCAAGCCGGGCAATACGCCTACGCCACGGTGCTTGGCCAGCGAGTCCAGATATTCGGAATCGAAGACGCCCTGCAGGGTCTCAACGTCGTCATTGATGTCGGTATAAGGAATACCAGCCTCCACAACGGTGCGCATCAGAGACAGTGTGTCGCGGCTGAAGGGCCCGGTGGTGTTCAACACTACGGAGATACCGGAAAGGGAACGGGCAACCTGGTCTTCTTGGGTGCAGTCCAGCTGCAACGCGCTCACCGAGCCATTTGAAGACCCGGCTAGAGCCCCGGCCAATTTTTCGGCCCGCTGGAGGTCGCGGTCGGCAACGACGACATGCTTGAACCTGATGTCTTCCAGGCATAGCCGAGCGGTGGCGGTGCCCATGGTCCCGCAACCCATGATCAGGGCCGTGAAATCGGGCATTACTAGCGGACTGCTCTTCGTGCCGACCGGCCAGGCTGGGGGACCCGGCCCCGCTGCTTGGCCACGCCGATACTGGGCATCCTCAGGTATTCGGGCTGTAGGGTCGTTAGATCGTCGGTCTCTCCGGCGGAAAGTCTCTCTTGCCCGATGACAGCCAGCGCCCACACCCTGGCCGCCGGGGTAGGCCGGACGAGCAGGGCCTTGGTCCCCAGAGCCAGGTTGATCTGCTCTTGCCAGGGGGGCACGCCCTCGCCGCAGAAGACCACGGGGCCGGATACGTCGTTCGTTATCTCGGCCAACAATTGTTCCGCGGTACAGACCCGGTCTTCTCTCAGCCTGGTGCCTTCCGGGCCGAACAGGGCGGTGGCGCATTCCTCTCGGCCAGCTTCCAATAGAGCGCAGACGTAACCGCCAGATTTGAGATAGGGGTAGGCCTCAAGGTCGAGAGTGCTCACTCCGATGATCGGTTTCTTGGCGACCAATGCCAGGCCTTTGGCCGCGCTGACACCAACCCGGAGCGCGCTGAACCCGCCCGGGCCCAACGCTACGGCCACCCCGTCTAATTCCACCGCCGTCAGGCCAGCGCGTTCCAGAATATTCACAACCGAAGGCATGAGTTCGGCAGTGTGGTTGTAGGTGGAATGCCAGGAGTGAGTCGCAACAACGCGGTCCTCATTGACGAGGGCCACGCCAGCGTATCGAGTCGATGTGTCCAGGGCCAAAAGCATCAGTTATCTAATTCTCAGTAATGAAATTCTGCCGGTCGCCAGCTTGGGCAGGGAAAAAACCCGACGCCCCTTTCCATAAGATGGGCTTATTTCTCTAAGGCGCCACGCCCCTTCTATAGGGAAGGGCTTATTTATCCAATAGGTCGAGTAACGATCTGAACCGCGAATCATCGTTCGTGACTCCCGGTTCCAAGGTTATCTGGCGGCTTTCGGGGTCTGACCCATAGTCAAGGTCGATCCAGAGGCAGTCTTCCGGAAATATCTCGGAGGCCCGGTCGGCCCATTCAATGACACAAACGCCCTCGCCGAATAGCTGCTCGTCCAAACCCAGATCCCAGGCTTCGGCCGGGCTGCCCATACGATAGAGGTCTACGTGATGGAGGGCCAATCGGCCGTGGTGCCGGGTCATGAGTACAAAGGTTGGGCTCCGCACATAGCCTTCAACCCCCAATCCCAGGGCGATCCCCTGTGTGAGACAGGTCTTACCTGCGCCCAGCTCACCAGTTAATAGGATGACATCCCCGGCAGAGGCATTCTGGCCGATGGTCTCGCCCAGTTTCTTGGTGGCCTCGGAGCTAGACGATTCTATGCGCAGCGCGGAGATCATGTCTTAGGGCCGAAATGGTCCCATCCCCGGCTGGTGGCTGGTATCGCTTTGCCCTGGGCGTCGACCACTGTGATCTTGCCCGGTTCCCCGGCCACGATCTCACCGACGACAGCAGCGCCAGCAGGGAGCATGGAAACAACATGGTTCACCTTTGCAGAAGGTCCAGTGAACAGCAGCACGTAATCTTCGCCGCCGCCCAGCGCCAGGTCCTGATAGTCATCTGGGAACTGTCTACTTAATAGGGGGTGTATCGGCAGGCGGTCGGCGAAGATCGTCCCCGATACGCCGCTGGCCCGGCACAGCTTCGAGAAATCGTCCGCCAGGCCGTCGCTAACGTCCATCGCCGTCAGCACCTCTGAATCGATCAACGACTGTCCAACGGCAACAGCAGGACGGGGACGTCGGTGACTCTCGCGCAGGTAATCGGCGGCCTCTCCCGTTTTAGTGCCACCAGCAAGCATCAGCTTCAGCCCGCCGCCCGAACTGCCCAGATGGCCGGTCACCGCAACCAGGTCGCCGGGTTGAGCGCCCGTCCGCACCATCGGCTGGCCCTGCATCACCCCGGTCAGAGCCACTGTGATGAAAACAACGGGGGAACGGACCATATCCCCGCCGATGATCGCCATCTTGTATTCGTTACTGATCTCAAGCATCCCTTCATAGAGGCTTTCCAAGTCTGCGACCTCAGTCTCCGGCTGGAGGCCCAGGGTCACCAGGGCGTAGGCTGGCAATCCACCCATGGATGCGACGTCACTTATATTAGAAGCCAGCGACTTCCAGCCCAGGTCACGCCAGGGGGTGGTCTCGCGGGTGAAGTGGACACCTTCTACCATAGTGTCGGTGGTGAACAGGGTTTTACCCCGGCCGGCGTTCCAGGCGGCGGTGTCATCGCCGTTGTCCACGGCCAGGTCGAACGAGAACGCTTCGGCGTTGCTGGGGCCGGCCCGAAGGTCGACGGCCAAACGCGCTAGAATATCGATAACGCCAAACTCGCCCAGGTCTTTAATCTGCATGTGTGGACCGTAAAATAATTTGAGAGAAATCCTATAAGAAACTATTAATTAGCCATTGGATTATAAACCTGAAATTAGAGAGTAAGGAACTTGTGCCTAGAGTTGGAAACTCACACTTGACATACAATAGGCGTGGAACTATACTGGCTTAGCCCTCTTTCGAGAAGGCGCAGCGTACGTTAACAACTGAATAGTGGAAGGAAGCTAGGTAAAGTTCGATTTAGAGAGTTTGATCCTGGCTCAGGGTGAACGCTGGCGGCGCGCTTAATGCATGCAAGTCGAACGTGCCTTCGGGCAAGTGGCAGACGGCTGAGTAACGCGTGAGTAACACACCCTCCGGTGGGGTATAGCCTCGGGAAACTGAGGGTAATCCCGCATAAGATCCTTTCCCCCTGGGGAAAGGATGAAAGCCTTCGGGCGCCGGAGGAGTGGCTCGCGTCCTATCAGGTAGTTGGTGGGGTAACGGCCCACCAAGCCGATGACGGGTAGCTGGTCTTAGAGGACGATCAGCCAGAGGGGGACTGAGACACGGCCCCCACTCCTACGGGAGGCAGCAGCAGGGAATTTTGGGCAATGGACGAAAGTCTGACCCAG
>CAVOAA010000202.1:0-5317 GCA_963693555.1 Dehalococcoidia bacterium
TAACCCAGGTGCATCACCTGTCCTGTGATGTAACCGCTGTCAGGACTGGCGAAGAATGAGACGGCGTTACAAACATCATCGATGGTGGCCCATCGTTTGATGGCGAAATGCTCGCGGTAGCGTTCCCGTTGCTGTTCATCAAGTGTCGCCGACATTTCGGTTTCCATCAGCGATACCGCGACTACGTTGACCGTGATGCCGGCAGGGGCCAGTTCTTTGGCCAGCACCTTGGAGAACCCCACGACCGCGCTCTTGGAGGCGATATAGGCCGAGGCTCCTTCCAGATGCAGCCCCGTTGCGATGGTAGAAAGGTTGATGATCCGCCCGGTTCTTTTTCGCAGCATTACCGTCGCAGCCTCTCGGCATACGGAGAACGTGCCCAGGAAATTGGTCTTAATCGTCTCTTCGACCACGTCCGAGGTCGTCGCCAAGGCCAGAGTTGAGGCCGGCATCATACCGGCGCTGTTGACCAGGACGTCGATTCGGCCCTCGGCTCGGGACACGCCAGAGACCCATTCCGATACCTGCTTCTGGCAGCCAACGTCCAATTGGCTGTGCTCGTAATCCTTCTCGTCCATCGTCGACGGCCCACGGCTACAGCCAAAGACTTTGAAGCCCTGGCCAAGGAGATAAGAGGAGATACCTTTCCCCACGCCCCTGCTGCTACCTGTGATCAGTGCTACTGGTTGGTCGGCCATGGAATCATTCAGCGGTCAAGATGGTCGTGATATGTTCGCCCAGAGTGGAAACGGTGCGAAACGGGTGGTCGCCCTCAAGGTCCTCGGCTTCAGAGACCAGTTGGATCTCGCGGTTGGTCAGGGAAAAGATACGGTCTTCCAAGCCGGTGATGACATAGATCAGGTCCAGAGAGTCCAGCGGAGTGCCCATTCCCAACAGGACAGTATCTTTGGAGATAGGGAATTTCTCATCGGCCTCCTTCTCCTCGTTCAAGGCGGTCAATATCTCTAGTACCAGGTTTTCTGATTCTTGTATCGATAACATAATTGGTCCAATTCCCAGGGAACTGATTCCCGAGGCGACCGGATTAAACCCGGTCTATCTCGTCTTCCTGGGCTAGTAGGTATTTGGCTAGGGTAACGCCCAAAGAGGTTTGGGTGTCCACCAAGGCATACGACTCCCGCAACGGCACGATGCCGATGCGGCTCCCGTAACGGTCGCCTTTCCTGACCACCTCGGTACGGCGGGCCATGGCCAGTCCGGCTATCTCACGGTAGATGGGGTTTACCATGGCGCTCGGCCTGTCGTCGTCGGTCCCCACCCGGGCCAGCTCTCCGTATTCGTCCACGTTCCAGAACGCTCCCCGTTCCTCATATACCGTGAACACCGTGTCCAGTTGCTGCGAGACCAGGGCCTCGACAACCTGTTCCAAGAGTCCTTCCGGGCGTATCGGATGCGATACCTCTAGGCAGAGGACCAGTTCGGGAGAGTAATTCTCGTTCTCATCCAACCATGCGACACATTGTTGGAGGACCTGGTCGAGGGTAACGTCGGCCTGGGCCAGCTCGGCAGGCCGGAGGAAAGGGGCTTCTGCTCCCAGTGAGATTGCCAGGTCACGGACGGATTGCGCGTCGGTGGTGACGATCGTCCGCGACACCGTAGAACTCTTCAGCGCAGCCTCTATCGTGAAGGCTATCAGCGGGCGGCCTTCCAGCATCACGGGGCTGCCGTCGGACTCGACGTCCCGGCCCCGTACCGGAATCACTGCTAGGACTTCACCAAAAGAAATTTCAGACATGGTCTAGTCGCCTAGTCGTTGGGGCTTCTTCCCCATTCTTCAATCACCTTGTTGGCCAGCCAGAGGTCAAAGGGGTACTGCACATCGATCCCCGGAATGGTGTCTTCGGTGGTGATGATTTTGACGTTCTTGCCGATGCGGTCGCCGGCCTTGATGATTGAGCCACGGGTGGCGCAGGCGAGGCCGGTGTCTTCCCGGATGACTAGGGTCTTGGTCTGGCGGGGACCATACCCGCGCCAGCTCAGGTACTCAAATTTCTCTTCCAGCACTTGCCAGAAGTTCTTGTAGGTGGCGAAACCGACGAAGCAAGACTCCAATTCAGGGTCGTCAAGCAACGCTTGAACCACTTGGCTCAGCCATTCTTGTTTGCGAAAGATGTCGGTTGGCTGCAGGAATACCGCGATGTCCACCTTGTAGTTCTCCTCGGTCTCCAGCCATTGGACCGCGTGTTGCAGCACGCCTTCGGTGGTGGCGTAATCAACGGCCAATTCCGGCGGCCTCATGAAGGGCACTTCCGCGCCGAGCTTCCGACCCATCTCAGCGATTTCCTCGTCTTCGGTAGTGAGAATCGTCCGGTCAATCTCAGGGCAGTTCATCGAAGCTTCGATTGACCAGGCGATGAGCGGTTTGCCGCCGACTAGTTGTAGGTTCTTCCGGGGGATCCCTTTGGAGCCGCCCCGGGCCGGGATGATGCTGATAACGTTGGAGTCGTTAGGCACGGATTCCTCCTCGATAATTAATCAATTCAATAACCTTGGCCACTCGGGTAGAGCGTTCCAAGTTTCTTCCATGATGTATGCCGTGGAAGTGGTGGACCGAGCCGGCAGGCTCATAGATCACCTGATAGCCCCGGCTGATAACCTGGCGGGCCCACTCCCGGTCTTCCACTCCGTTAATCTCTTCGTCAAAGGGGACCTCTTCCCAGATGCTGCGGCGGACCATGGAGTTGGCATTGTGGAAGAAGAAGTCTTTCTTCTGCGTGCGCCGTTCGATGCCAAAGGTCGTCCACAGGTCCCGTTTGTCGTCAGCCCGGGTGTCTGGCAATGGCACCTGTCTTCCGTAGACGCCGGCCACTTCCTCTTTGTCGAAGGCCGCCCGTAAGGACAGCAACCAACGGTCATCAACGGGGATGCAGTGCCCCGAGATTATGGCTACGTATTCGCCCTGAGCAGCCTCGACGCCCCAATTCAGCGACCGGCCGAAGGTAAAATCGTCGTCGCTGATCTTGACCAGCTTGCAGTCGTACTGGCTGACGATGTCCAGAGTGCTGTCGGTGGACTCGTTATCGACCAGGATTATCTCGAAGTCCGGGTAGTTCTGCGCGGTTATCGCAAACAGACAACGCCCGATCCAGGCTTCCTCGTTCTTGGTGCGGATCACTACCGAGATCAAGACTCGATCGCCCCAAAGGTCAGAGGTGCATCGGCGGGTACATCGTAGGCGAGCTTTCGTCCCTTAACGTAGTCCAACAGACTCGGGTCGACTCCGTGTGCCGCCAGTTTGACCACCAACATCGACTCTTCGATCACCACGCCGGCCGGCAGGTCGTAGCCCGCCACCAATGAGGCTCGAGGGTCTTCGGAATAGCCAAGTTCCTCGGGAAAGATGATCCGGGAAGTCTCGCCGGACATCGATTCTTGAAGTTTCATAAGAGTGGCTGCCAGCTCTCGTAGCTCATCGCGGTCGAGTCCGGCGCCCATCGCGCCCTTTCGACTTGACCCGTCAATGCTGAATAATTTCTCGATCGTTCCGGCCCCCATTGCGAAGGCGGCAATGGCTCCGGAAATCCCTGGCTCCAGTCCCAGATAACCCATGGGCAGTCCAAATCGCTCTCGAAGACGGGAAATCAGCCACAGACCCGTGGCTTCCAACTCCAATTCGCCGGCGTAGATGCAGTGGAGCAGGGTGACGTTCTCACTATCCAGGGCTGCTATCGAGGCTTCGATGTCTTTTTCGGTGCAACCCCCGGCTACCAGCAACACCGGTTTGGATGAGCCCTTGACGGCCTCCAGCAGGGGTGTGTGCTTGAGCACAGCTGGGTCGATCTGATAGCCGTCCGGTCCGGTGGCTTCCAGGTCGGCGAAAGACTGCAGGTCGTAGGGAGCGCCGATGAAATCCACTTGTCCCCGGCAGATCTCCCGTATGTCCTTCAACTCGTGGGCTGAAAGTTCCAACTCCTGGAGCACCTCCCCCAGAGACAGGGCATTGTGCTGGGCGTCTGGGGCCGGTTGGGCGTGAGCCTCTTCGGCGTAACCCTGACGCACGTTGCGGACGGGTAGTACTACGCCGTCACAACCCGCGGAAACGGCCAGCTCAACCAATCGCTTGGCAGTATCAACATCCCCACCGTGCCCATCGCCAAGATAGGCGATCATGCGGCGGTCGGCGGTCCCTCTAAGAGTGCTCAAATCCGGTCCTCACCACACCTGGGCCATATATTCAAATACGCGGCCATAGGTTTCATCTAGGTCCCATTTCTCCGACGTTAAATACGGGTGCAAAGTGCGGTTTACGAAACCGTCGACCGCTTGAGCCAGGTTCATACCCTGTCCGTTCAGAGTTTCGTATCCGGCGAGGCGTGCCTGCTGCAACATGGTGGTCTCCAGCGGCGCGAAAATAATGTCATAGAAGCGGGTCCCGTCGCCGGCAGACAATACCGCCTGGGCAGACCGCGACTGGTTCTCCGCGATATCTTTGAATGACGCTTGGTACCAGGCACGCATCAACGAAGAGTTATCCGCGTACTGAGACCCATCCAAGCTGGCGGGTTTACAGGGCGCCAAGCTGGAATACGGCTCCAAACAGGTCGTTTGGCCGTCTGCCAATGATCGGAGCCCTGATTGTCCTCTGGTGGAAGCATTGATCACCAGGTCTGCATCTGCCAGCGCCGCTGCCAGGCCGGATTCAGAGACGCTTGAGGCGTTGCCGTAGGCTTCATGTACCGCGGCGGCCAGGTCTGCTGCGGTCGCTGTGGTGCGGTTCACGATAGTGATGTGCCCGCTCTGTCCGATCTCGTTCGCCATGACAAACGCCACTGCCTTTGCGGCGCCGCCGGCTCCAATCAGCAGCACATTCAGTCCTTTGACGTCATTCATGAATGGCTGGTCCTGCCAGGGCATCGGCTTCAGTAAGGCATCCACGGCGCCTTGGGCGTCGGTGTTGTAGCCGATGAGGCCACCGTCCTTGTTGCGGGCGATGGTGTTGACCGCCCCGATCTTCTGCGCGGTGGGGTCAATCTCGTCCAGCAGCTCCATGATGCGTGTCTTGTAGGGCATCGTGACGCTGCCGCCCAGGTAGCTTGGTATACCGCGTAATTCGTCAACCAGCCCAGGGAGGGCGGCATCGGTTACATCGAAGGGTACGAAGGACGCGTCCAACTCCAGGCCGCTGAAAGCCGCGTTCCAAAGGATGGGGCTCTTGGCTGATTTGGACGGCTGGTCGCCAAAGATGCCCGTAATGACCGCTTTCTGGTCCAGGCTTGCGTCCAGCTTGTTGCTGATATGTTGGTGGATCGCCTCTACGGCACTCTGAGCCATTATTCTCTCATCCGAATTGATTGAG
>CAVOAA010000203.1:0-5263 GCA_963693555.1 Dehalococcoidia bacterium
TTGCTGGAGCGCGTCCGCGGGATCGGCCCGGTGCTGAAGGCGAACTCGGCGGAGGGGGAGCGTATCCGCCGTCTTCCTCAAGCGTCGTTGGACGCTCTGTCCGGCTCGGGCCTGCTCACGATGCTGACTCCAAAATCCATGGGCGGGCTGGAAGTGGACCCGGTCTCCTACGCCTCACTGATCGAAGAGGCCGTAAAGTACGACACGGCGGCGGCATGGACGCTGACAAATCCCCTTATCTGGGCGTTCTTCTGTTCCAGGCTTCCAGATAAGGGGGCAGCCGAGCTACTGGGTGACGACCCGCGGGCGATGTTCGCCGCGTCCATAACTCCCCCCCTGAAGGCGGAGCTCGTTGATGGTGGCTACCGCATATCTGGCGACGGTCGCTTCGTAAGCAACTGCCACCACGCCAGGTTCATCGCTTCTGCCTGCCTGGTCGATGACTCCGAAAATCCCGGCCAGGTGATCTGGGCTTACATTGCCCGGGAAGACGTTCAAATTCTCGCCACCTGGGACGTTCTGGGCATGCGAGGCACCGGCAGCGACGACATACGGGTTGACGGCGCCTTTGTACCCACCCACCGTGCGTTCCCGTTCGTTCCAGAGATCGAATACGGCTCAAAATTCCAAGGACCGCTCTACCGATTTAGCTTTTTAGGAATCGTGGCTGCGGCTTTACCATCGGTGATGCTTGGCATTGCTCGGGTCGCCATCGACGAAGCCGTAGCCCTGGCCCGAGGCAAGACCGCCACCGGCAGCAGCTCTGCGCTCTGGATGTCGCCGGCGGCCCAATCACAGATCGGTCAAGCAGAGGCTACCCTTAGGGCGGCCCGCGCCCTGGTCTTTCAGACCTTGGACGACGTCTGGCAATGGGTAGTGTCGGGCCAGGAAATAACGAAAAGCCAGCGTGCCGACCTTTTACTGGCCGCGACTAAAGCTTCTGAAAGTACCGTCCAGGTGGTGGAACGGATGCACACACTTGCCGGGACCACCGGCATCTACAGCGGCAATGCCATCGAGCGCTGCTTCCGGGATATCCAAGTGGTCCGACAGCACCGCTTCTATACTGAAAGCCGCTACGAGACCTTCGGCAGGATGTACTTCGGTCTGGAAACTGATTACGGCTTGGTGATGCTGTAGAATATTCAGTAATCCGAATTCATTCCGTTATTACTTATTGTCCAGTAATCAAGGAGACGAACCAACATGCCACAAGGAACCATCACCAACCTGCATATCGCCAGGGTCAAAGGCACTCCTTCAGACCCGGTCCAAGAAGCCACCGCGATCTCCGGCTTGGGGCTGGACGGTGACCGTAGCGCCTACGAGGGCAACCTCCGTCAGGTGCTTTTCGTCGACAAAGAGATTTTGGACGGGGCCGGCCTTGAACCTGGCCAAGTCAAAGAGAACATCACCGTCACGGGCATGAATGTGGCCGAGGTGAAGCCGGGTCAGATATTCACCATCGGAGACAGCATCACTTTAGAGGCGGTGGGAGACTGCGAAGCCTGCAGCAAGATGGACGCCATCAGGCTGGGACTCATGGACCAATTACAAGGCAAGCGGGGCATGCTGGCCAAGGTCATCAACGGCGGCAGCATCAAAGTAGGCGACTCGGTTTCAGTCGCCTAGTCACTCAACTTCTCCAACAGGAACAGGCACAAGAAAAGCCGGGATCCTACGGGGTACGGCCCGTGGAACCCAGTAACCGCTCTTGAACAGTACCAGTGGTGGGGATCGTGACCTCGGGGCCAAAGGCGCCCATCTGACGGCCGCCTTCCAGCGCCTCAGGGCTCAAAACACCGAGGCATACCTCAGCCAAGCCGCTATCAATGGCGTTGTTCTGTCCAGTGGCGCTGGCCAGGTCCCAGCGGTGAATCACCATGTCCAGCATGGGAATCATAATGAAATGACCTGCCGGCATCTCTCCGAACGGAGTTGCCATAACGGTCGAAAGGTCCATGCCATTGGCGGCTGAAATGACCTGCTCGGTGATCGCTTTTAGAGCGGCCTCTGCTCCCTGGAACGGCAAGTCGCCGTCAACCTGAAACATTTCTCCTGGAGTCATGGAACCACCGGTCAACGTGGAATGCAGAAATGTCTGCACATTGATGTTGTGGTTCAACAGGTTCTTTACTGTCCACTCGGTACATGGTGTGTTCGATGTAAGTTAGCCGGAGTTAACTCCGCCGAAAACCGGAATCAGCCCCTCGGCTGCGCCTTGGTAGACCTCGACTGGGTTCGGTCCTGAAGCCATGATAGTCCTCCATCTTTGTCTTGAGTCATCGGTGTCCGGTGCCTTCGAGGCTCAACTCCAGACCACCCAAAAATGTACGATGGATTGTATCCGCGATAAAAATAACGGTCAACAGTAAGTTGTCTCCTGTTGACCGTTGATTCATGTCTTGTTTACCGCTGGGTTAGCCTAGGAGCTTTCGGCAACCAGCGTGCTGCGTATAGCTGTGGCGATGTCTGTCATCTCAGGGATGTTCTCCCAGGTCTCGATGGCCTTGGCGGTGCCGTCAGCCGAAAGAACTCGGGAGACATTGTCCTGGAACTTTGCCTTGATGGCGTCCATGCCCCAGGGGTTCTTCTGGCTGCCCAGAACGTCGGCCCGAGCGGTGGTGTGCTCAAAGACACGGCCATCTTTCAGAGTGATCTTGACCTTTAGGCCGTCGGCAGACTCCGTGAGCAACTCCTCGGACTTGGCCATGACCCGTGTCCGGACCTTGTCCATGGTGTTCTTATCATTATGTTCGGCGATCTTTTCTTCAGTGAAGGTGTCAATGCCGACCTCACCGTCGACCAACGCCGCGGCCACGTTGTACTTGGCGCTGAACTTGCCCTTCAGCTCATCGTCGGGCTCTTGATAGAGCATTACCACCGAGAAGTAGGACTGGTCGATCTCGGCGTCGGCCACATCGTCGTAGGTGAAGTCGTTATCCCGCATCAGGCTAAACAGGCTGTCCAACATGGCGTGGTTGCCGCCGCAGCAGGGGTACTTCTTGATCATCAAGGCGTCCTGGGTGCGGAAGGGCTTGCCCATGTTATCGGCCATGCGGTCCAGGTCGTAGATGCCCTCGCCCAAGACCACATTTGTGAACCCGAAGGGGTGTTCGATAACCTGGTCGCCGGCGGTCATGCCCATCTGGGCCAACTGTACCGCCGTAACGCCATCGCGTCCGACCAGGCCGGCGTGTAAAGGCTTGGTCATGGTCCCAAAGTTGTGGATCAACCCGGAAGACATGGAACCAGCCATGCCCAGGGCCATGATCGTCTGGTGTTGGTCCAACTTCAGTAGCTTGGCGCAGGCGGCGGTGCAGGCCAAACGGCCGATGACTGCTGTGCTGTGGAAGCCCTTGTCCATCTG
Organism: Dehalococcoidia bacterium; assembly: GCA_963693555.1. Taxonomy (GTDB): domain Bacteria; phylum Chloroflexota; class Dehalococcoidia; order Lucifugimonadales; family UBA3495; genus UBA9611. Next base: position 3,371 of record CAVOAA010000203.1, read on the forward strand.
CTTGTACTTGGTCTCGTGGGCGAGGGCCAGGCCGATCTCGCAGCCGACCACGTAGGCCTCCAGCAGGTCGCGTCCCGTAGCGCCGGTATGCTCGCCGATGGCCAGCAATGCCGGGAATATGGCGACTGTCGGGTGTCCGAAGCCCCCAAAGTCGTCAAAGTCCAGCGCGTGGCCCATGGTGCCATTGGCCAGTGCGGCGTTGGCCTGGGTGCTCTGGAAGCCGGAGGCCAAGACCGTGGATTCGGGAGCCGCTCCCTGGCTGCTGGTATACTTTTGAATGATTTCGCCTACAGGCTGCTGCGAGCCTGCCAGGATAACCCCTAATAGGTCGAAGCAAGATTCGTTGGCGACGCGGATGGCGTCGGGTGGGATGTCCTCATAGTTCGTGTCGACGATCCACTTGGCGATGGTCTCGGTTGCGCCCATCTTCTACCTCCGTTTTGTCGCTGTTTTGTACTAGAATCCAGTTTGTGCGACTCATTATATACCCCTGGTAAACACCGGCAAATCATGGTTTTTAAACTTGAGATTCATACCGAAATTCCAACCCGAAAAAACACAGAGAAACAGGGATTGATCATGGTTCTTAAGCGATCGAGATGGCTTGTTGCGCTGGTTCTCTTGGCATTGACTGCATTGGTGGCCTGTGGCGGTGGTGATGCGGATAAGGCAGCCGAACATTACGTCACCGGGACCCAGTTGGCCGCAGCGGGCCAATGGCGGACCGCCATCAAAGAATTCGATGAGTCGATACGCCTCGACCCCACGGAAGCCGACGCGCATGTGAACCGGGGCATCGCCTACGCAGAGATCGGCGAGTTGGCAATGGCGTTGGAAGATTATAACGAGGCCATTCGCCTTGACCCGAATATTGCCGATGCCTATTACAACCGGGCGTTGGCCTACGGCAACCTGGATAGCTACGCACAGGCCGTCGTCGATTACACCGATGCCATCCGCCTAAACCCCAGCTTCGCCGAAGCCTACTTCAACCGTGGGTTCAGCCACCGCCAGTTGGGCCAACTCGTTATGGCCGTTGAGGACTTCGGAAATGCGATCATTCTCGACTCTACTGACGTCGAAGCCTACAGGTTCAGAGCAGTGGCCAACCGGGATCTGGGCGAATACGAACTCGCCATCCAAGATTTCGATCAAATGATCCGATTGAGCCCTACGGATGCCAACACCTACGTTGACCGGGGGATCGCCTACGACAACATGTCCGAGCACGAACGCGCGATAGAAGATTTCGACCAAGCGATCAGCATTAACCCAGACTTGGCACTCGCCTACGCCAACCGGGCATTGGTCCTCGCATTCATTGGCAGGGAAGAAGAGGCCCGAGCAGACGCCGAGCTTGCGATCGGTTTAGGTGTAGACCGAGAAGTGATGGAAACCAACCTCGAATTGAACCTGATCCATGAGTGATCCACGGTCTGGCCGATCAGCCCAACGCCCCGTTCTTAGCCCTATAACCGTGTGAATGCCGTCGAAAAATGTCTTCGGTTATACCGCCCATGCGCCACGACCCTCCCGGCAGGCCCCTAACCGGTTACCATCTGATTCCTGATATTTCGGCTCGGTTACATATCATAGTCAAATATGAGCCTCGCAGCATTAAGTGTTTTCACCTGAATCGATAGCTGTTTTGTCCGCTTTACGCCATCGCAACAACCGCGGTTGTCTCCTCGGACCTGTTCGCTTTGGAAGAACAAACCACGCCTCTAATTCCTAATAACTTGGAATTAACGCCACGAATTCTTAAACTTTTATATAGAGTGCCGCCCGGAACCCCGCCGGAACCCCTCATCAAACCCCGACAGGGCGTTGGCATCTGTGCGATTTAACTGCAATCGATCATCCTGCCGCCAAACGTTCGCCTTGGCCGGCGTG
>CAVOAA010000204.1:0-5259 GCA_963693555.1 Dehalococcoidia bacterium
GTGGTCACCAAGTAGAACATTGGCAGACCCTGGAACGACGGCGGGAGTCTCACTTAACATTGCCCCAAACCTGTCCAACTGACGGGGTCCACCTTAAACCACCCCCGCGGTGGTCCGGCCAACCGGCACCAAATATGGGCCGATCTTCTCTCTTATGTCCTTTTCGGGCGGCGGTTGCACCTGGATCGAAACCCTTTTGAATTTATACGCTGGTGAGCGCTATTCGAATCAGTCAAGATATACTAGATTAATTCCTTCAGGAACGCCACTAGATTTACCTAGGTTCGGTGTACTCAACCTTTCGAGCGCACTTTTCCCCAACGGTCGCTTGGGCTATTTAACCCGATATCCGTGCCTAGGAAATCCAATCGGTATGCCGCTAGTGGCCCTGCCTTGATCCCCCTCTCACGGCGATATTTGGGACGCTCGGAACCAGGCGATATTCTAGATATATACTATCGATTTTACCAAGTCAATAGCCCGTATAGACGCACTAAACGTGATCGACCTGAGGGGAATGGAAGGGGACAAATAAGGGTATTAAGGGGCAGTCTTACCCGATTGGGAAAGACCAGCCGCTTTCCTCGATGCAGCATGTGCGCTGGGTAGTTGGGAGGCTGGTGCGGGACGAAGCGTTGTTCGGCGGCCGCAAGGCTTTTGGTCAGGAAGGTCTTAGTTAGGCGGCCATTCGCTAGGCGGCCTTTTGCTAGGCGGCCTTTTGCAAAAGAGACCGGTTATGGGGAGAGGTCCGTAGGGGGGCGGCGTTGTTCGCCGCGGAGGAATTGTTCCAAATCTCTGACGAGTTCCGCCGGGTCCGGGATCTCGATCGCGGCAACCGCTTCGTCGTACTGCCCTTCCAGCTTGGTGACATAGGAACTGATTTGTTCGTCTCGGTCCACGGCTTTCGCCACCTCTTCATTGAAGACGTCAGCAGCCGAATACAGTTCGCTCAAGTCTAGGGGGATATTCAGCAGTTTGACCAATATCTGTAAGAGGGTGTGGCCGACACGGTGGTTGGGGGCCGCCTGTAGGTAGTGGGCGGTATGGCCCCAGATCGAGGTATACTCCAGCCCTTCTTTGATACAGGCGTCCATGACGGCTGAGCTGATGCCCGTGGGGCCCTGATAGTTGGAAGACCGAATGCCCTGGCCTTCCAGGAAATCGCTGAGTTTAGGCTCGCTGGCCGTCCCGCTGAGTTTGACCGGGCGGGTGTGGGGAACGGCGTCCAGCAGCGCTCCGATGTGAATAACGGACTTCACGCCGTGTTCTTTGGCCACCATGGCTACCGTCTTGGAGAACGTCCGCCATTTCAGGTTCGGTTCAACCCCTGAGAAGACCATTATCCCCGAGCCTGAGTTGGGGTCTGTCAGGTAGGAGAACTCGTTGGCTGGCCAATGGATACGGCGCTTGCCACCCCGAGTCCGCGAGGTGTGAGGACGGGTCTGCGAGAAATCGTAGAACTCTTCCGGGTCGATTTCGGCAAACTTCTTCGCGTGCAGTTTTCGCTGCAGAAATTTCACTGCGCTAGTCGCACTCTCTGCGGCGTCTGCCCATCCGCTGAAGACAATGACCATATGCTCCAGCTTCTTGTCGGGGGTCTCGTGGACGGTCAGATGTTCCATTTGTTCCATGGTTTCCTAACTATTGCGTTAACTGTGCGGCGGAATCCTGAAAAAACTCTCCAGAACCGCCTGTTGGTTAACCGGGAAGGGTTAATCACAGCATATCACCGGCCGCGATTCACTCACAAGCAACCCGATTAATGACGGGCGTTACACCCCTTAGTCGAATCTATCCAGGCGGAAAAGGCCGATATCATGACTGGTCTCGCCCTTTTGCGCCAGGTCGGCCATGATCTCCCCGATCACGCTGGCAAACTTGAACCCGTGGCCTGAGAACCCGGCAGCCACCGACACTTGTGGTTGGTCGGGAAGCACTCCAATCATGAAATGTTCGTCGGGAGTATTGGTATAGATACAGGTCTTTTTGTCCAGCAAACGGCCCGCAGCAAGCGGGAAATATCGGCTGACCGCTAGCCGCAAGATAGCTTCGTCTTCAGCATGAACATCTCGGTCCATATCGTCGGGATCAATTTTCTGCAACAGGTGGTGGGAACGGCCGATCTTGAATCCAGGGACACTGTAGCTGGGAAAGCCGTAGTAGCGGCCCTCTTCGGTCCATACTCCAAACACCGGAAAGGTCTCAGGGCGGAACAGCTCTGGGCGCTCAGGCTCAAACCATCCCAGCACCTGGCGCTCGGGAACGGCAAGTTCGGACAAAGCAGGCACCAATTTCCCGGCCCAGGCTCCAGCCGTGACTACCAGCTTGTTGGCCGTATAGGTGTCTCGGTCGGTGCGCACCTCGACTCCGTCGCCTTTGGGTTCCCAGTCAACGACTGTTTCCAGACTGTGAATCTCCGCGCCGGCTTCTTCGGCGGCCCGGACGTGATGCACGATGCATTGCTCTGGCAGCAAAAATCCGCCATCAGCCTGGTAGATCGAAGATATCTCATCAGGGAACCGGTAGCCGGGAAACCGAGCGTTCAGCTCAGATGCGGTCAGGATCTCATAAGGAATATTGTGGACGTTGCACGCTTCCAGGGCATTTTGGAAGAAGGGGCCGTCCGGAGGGCCTGACCGCACCGAACCCGTTGTGACCACCAGTGTCTCGCCGGCGGCGTCTTCCAGCTCATGCCAGAGCTCGTAGGCACGGCGTACCAGCGGCACATAGGTCGGATTCTCCTGCAGCGTGTAACGGATCATCCGCGAGTAGCCGTGCGACGACCCCATCTCATGGGGTATGTCGTATTTCTCCAGCCCTAAGACCTTCCAGCCCCGTTTCGCCAGATGGTAGGCGGTGGCGCTTCCCATTCCGCCTACACCAATGATTATCGCGTCAAAATGTGGCACGAAATCCCCCTGGGTCTAGTCTCTGGGAATGGCCGTGCCTGGAATCTTCATCCGCTGGCTGAAGACCGAGGTCCGGGCCGTGAATAGCATAGTGCGGTTGTCCGGTCCGCCCCAGGCGCAGTTGGCGGGAATCTCCGGCAGCTTGATGATGCCCAGATGCTTGCCGGAAGTGTTGAAGACCCAGGTACCTTCCGAGCCGGTGCAGTAGATATTGCCTTCGACGTCTACTTTCATGCCGTCAGGCACGCCGTCTTCGGCGGAATACATGGTGGCGAAGACCCGGTTATTGCTGAGACTGCCATCGGCGGCAACGTCAAAAGCTCGTATCAACTGGTGCTCGCACATCTGCTTCTTCTCTTTGACTGCTATACAGTCCGCATCCAGGCGAGTGATGGCCACATAAAGGATCTTCTCGTCGGGAGAGAAAGCCAGGCCGTTGGGATACTCAGTCTCGGTGGTCCCCACTGACTGGGCGCCGCTGGGCGAGATCACGTGTACGCCGCTGTAATCCAGCTCCCGCTCCTCCGGAGTCAGGCGTCCGCCCGGGTCGGTGAAGTAGAGAGTCCCATCGGAGCGTCCGACGATGTCGTTGGGGCGGTTCAGCCGCTTGTCGCCCACGTGAGTGGCGATGGCGGTGTAGGAACCGTCTGCCTGCTGACGCATGATCTGGCGGTTGTCGCTCTCACAGATCACCAGGTTGCCCTGTTTGTCGAAAGTCATGCCGTTGGTGCCGAAGCTGGGGTCGCGGTAGGTCTCCAACTGGCCGCTGGTCGACATCTTGTGGATCTGCAGCTTCTGGATGTCTACGAAGAGCCAATGGCCGTCTGGATGCCATAGAGGGCCTTCGGTGAATCCAAAACCTCCGGCCAGTTTCTCTGCCGGTGAGTCTGTGACATTGGCGATTTGATCGGACATGCTTCTCTCCCTAGTGTGTGCGGATACTTCGTGTGTGTGGATTGATGTATGCGAACAAAACTGACTGCCTGCCTGAAATCTATTCCAGGTGGGACAGGTACTGCTCTTCAAAGTCCATGCCGGCCATGTCGCTAAAGGCGTCCATCAGCCTGCGGGTCACGGGTCCCGGTGCCTGCCCCCCGGCTACGGGCGTGCCGTTCACCGAGGATATGGGGCAGATACAGAGGCTGGTAGAGGTCAGAAAGGCTTCATCGGCCGTGTAGGCGTCATAGAGGTCAAGGTCTCGTTCTTCCACCGACATGTCGAGACCAGAGGCCAGGTTCATGGCGACGCCTCTGGTGATCCCTTCCAACACGTACTGGCCCTTGGGCGTAGCGACCGTACCGTCTTTGATCAAGAAGATATTGGAACCCCGGCCTTCAGTCAGGTTGCCGGACTCGTCCAGCAGCACAGACCAGGCGTCGGGGTCGCTGGCCTGGGCTTCCAGGTCGCCTAGTATCAGGTTCAGGTAGTTGTGGGTCTTGGCCCGAGGGCTGATGAATCGTGGCGGTATCCGGGGCACCGACGGGGTGAATATGGCCGCGCCGTCTCTATATAAAGAGGCCCGCCGCGCGAATGGGATCGGATGGGTCTCGATCAGAATGGTCGGCCGCATCACGTCGCCGGGCAGGATCGGCTCGATGCCACGGCTGATCCGCTGCATGACCCACATGTCCTGGCCGGGCGGAAGGAGCTTGTAGTTGTGTTCAACCACCTGTCGCGACCAGTCTTCCATCTCCGGAGGCATCATGCCTACGTCGATGCGCAGATAGCGCAGGGAATCGTAGAGCCGGTGCACGTGTTCAGGCAGCCGGAACGGCGTTCCGTTAAACGTGCGTGCGGCGTCGAAGACTGCGTCACCGTAGAGGTAGCCACGGTCCCTGATGGAAATACCCACCTGGGACTCGGCTTTGAGTTCTCCGTTGAAGAACACGATGGGTTCGGCCAATGCCATTACAACCACCTCAAAAACTTCTCGTGAATCACGACTAGGACGAGGCTAACGAGACTTATTTCTTGAATGCGTTGGAGCCGGTGACAAGGGCGGGCAATCCACCCATCAGAAATGCGACTCCCACCGTCTCGGCGATCTCAGCCTCGCTGGCTCCGGCAGCACGGGCCCGGTTGGCGATGGTCTGTACGCCGCCGTCGTGACCTAATAATGCGTCGCAGAGCATGGTCATCAGGGTCTTGGTCTTGTTGGAAAGCGCGCCCTCAGCCACGATGGACTCACGGGCAGGGGTAACGACTTTCATCAGATCTGGGGCATTGGATTCCAGGAGTTCTAGCCAGGAAGCAGCCTGAGTCATCTTTACCTCTCGTTTGGGTTGTGACAGCGAGAGGTCACAGGAATGGGCACGCTTGAAAACGGGGTGTTCAGCGTGAGTCGCCATGA
>CAVOAA010000205.1:0-5257 GCA_963693555.1 Dehalococcoidia bacterium
AGCATGTGTTGTCCGAAAAACCGATGGCCACTTCAGTCGACGACGCGGCCGCCATGGTCACGGCCTGCCGCGAGAACGGCGTAACGCTGGGCCTGGGCTTTGAACTGCGCTTTCACCCCGCCCATCTTTTGGCTAAGGACCTGGTATCCCAGGGCAAGTTGGGACGAGTCCGCCTGCTCCAGGGGCATTGGGGCCGCGGCGAGAGGGGCGAACCGGAACACAAACCCCGCTCCGGACTCAGGGGCTGGTGGGAAGACCCGGTGGCCATGGGCGGTGGCTCGGTCATCATGGGCCTTGGTGTCCATGTGTTCGACCTAGTTCGCTTCGTCATGTCCCAAGAGATAGCTGAGGCCACAGCCATGACCGACGGCCAGACCGACGCCCAGCCACTGGAGCACATAGCCAGCATGGCTCTGCGTTTGGAGGACGGAACCATCGCCAGCGTCAGCTGTGGCAGGATGCTGCCCGACACCCTGAACAACTTCACCATCTACGGCACCGACGGACGATTCACCGGCACAGCCACCGTCTGGGAGTCCCGCATGGGTTCGCTGGAAGTGGTCAGCGAAACGGTCAACCAAACCGAGGAATTCGAGTACGACTACTTGGCCAATTTCGTCGCCGAATTGTCCGATTTCCACGCTGCATTGAAGGAAGACCGGGAACCCGCCGCCACCGGCACCGACGGCCTCCGCTCCACTGAGATCAACTCGGCCGTGATCGAGTCAGCGAAGACCGGCAGGGTTGTCAGAGTGGATCGTCTAACGCTCTAGGCTAACCGAAGCGCGTGGTTGACGGCCTGATGGCCCGTTGCTACGATTCCGACGTCTACTACAACGAAGAATTTCGAGGGCTTTTTGCTATGACTACATCTGATAAAGAGACCCAGGCGCAGGGCGCATTGCGCGGCGTGCAGGTCTTGGACTTTGGCCAGTACATCCCTGGCCCACTGCTGGGTATGCTGCTCTGCGACCAGGGCGCCGACGTGATAAAGGTTGAGCGTCCCGGCGGAGACCCCGCCCGCAGCGAGCCGGCGTTCGCCACCTGGAACCGCGGCAAACGGTCCATCGAGCTTGACCTGAAAACCACGGAGGGTCAGGCAACCGCCCAGGCCTTGGCCAAGAAGGCAGACATAGTAATCGAGAACTACCGGCCCGGCGTGGCCGACCGTTTGGGCATCGGCTACGAAGCATTATCCAAAGAGAACCCGAGCCTGCTCTACGTATCGATTCCAGGCTTCGGCGAGGACAGCCCCTACCGCAACGACCGCGGCTGGGAGGGCATCGTCTCAGCATCCACCGGCACCTACCAGCCATACGACAACACCCAAGAGCCGTTGTTCCTGCCGTTACCCACTGCAAGTACCTTCGCGGCGATCGTAGCCTCGGTATCGGTGACCATGGCCTTGGTGGCCCGGGACCGCACCGGCAAGGGCCAGCGCATCGAAGTCCCAATGCACAGCGCCATGTTCTCGGCCATCGGGAGGCACCTGGTCAAGTTGCACGACATCGACCCGCCTGACGCCTTCGCCTGGCCGCGTAACATCATGGCCCACCAATACCAGTGCGCCGACGGCCGCTACATCCAGGGTCAGGGCATGTACCAGGTGTTCGCAGGTTCGTTGATGAACGCTGCCGGCCGTCCCGAATGGACGGAAGAAATAGAAAGCCTCTACGGCGTCGAGGTCAGCCAGGAGACCCTCGACCTGTGGAAAGACCGATTCGAAAAGATGTTCCTGGAACGGTCTTCCTACCAGTGGGAAGACGACATCGCCGCCGCCAGGGGTGTTGGCACCGTCTGCAAACCCATCGAGGAATGGCTGGTCCACCCCCACGCCCTCGAAAGCAATATGGTCACAGAGGTAGAAGACTCTCAGTACGGCAAGATGAAGCAACCCGGAGTCCAGGTTCGGCTGCGGGGAACGCCGGGCGCCATTCAGGGGGGTGCGCCGACCCTGGGCGAACACAATTCAGAGGTACAGGCCGAGGCCAACGCGCCGGGGCGGGAAGTGACGTTCGGCAGTGGCAACGAAAATATCATGGCCGCCTTGGAGGGCATCCGAGTCCTTGACCTGTGCATCGTCTTGGCCGGCCCCACGTGTGGCCGCACCCTGGGCGAGTTCGGAGCTGAAATCATCAAGATCGATGACCCGTCCCGGCCCTACGACATCGCCGGTAACACCGACGTCAACCGGGGCAAGCGCAGCATAAATATAAATCTCAAAACTCCGGAAGGACTGGCAGTCTTCTACAAGCTGCTAGAAACCGCCGATGTGGTGGTGGAGAACAGCCGGGCAAGCACCCTGGCCCGGTTGGGCATCAGCTACGAGCAGATGAAACAGCACAAGCCCGACATCATCCACGCCTCGCTGAACGCCTTCGGCTACGATGGCCCGTGGGCGGAGCGGCCCGGCTGGGAACAGTTGGCCCAGGCCACCAGCGGCATTCAGGTAAGGCGGGGCGGCCGTGATGCGGCACCCAAATTGCTGCCCTACCCCATGAACGACTACGGCACCGGCCTGATGGGCGCCTACGCCGTTGCCCTGGCCGTCCACGAGCGCAACCGCACCGGAGAGGGACAAACGGTGAACAGCGGTCTGGCACTAACGGCCGGCCTGCTGCAATCGCCCTACTTCCTGGATTACGAAGGTCATAAGCGAGATGAACCTGAGGGCCTGGGAGTGCGCGGTTTCTCCGCCAAGTCCCGTCTCTACGAAGCCGCCGACGGCTGGCTCTACCTCCATTGCCCCAACGACGAGGCCTGGGGCCGGCTCACTGCCCTTCCTGGGTTCGGCGAATTGGATGAGGGCAGCGACGAAGCCCTAGCCCAGTCGACGGCCAAAGTCCTGGCCGGGAAGCCCAGAGACGAATGGGCCAAGCTGATCAACCCCACCGGTGTCAGCGTGATGGCCAACCGGATGGTGGAGGATTTCCGGGACGACGCCGACATCCGCAAGGCTGGGCTAATCGTTACCCGGGACCACCCTGGGTTCGGCCAGGCGGACCATCTGGGAAGTGTGGCCAAACTGTCAGAGACCCCCATGCGCGTCGGCAGGCCCTCGCCTCTATTGGGAGCGGAGACCGACGAGATCCTCAACGAGGCCGGCTACAACGGAGAGCAGATCGAGTCCTTGAAACTGGCCGGAGCGGTCGTCCAGCATCAAGTTTAGACCCAGTACTTCAAAACGAAAAAAGGCCCGGTCGCTCATTAATGAGCGACCGGGCCTTTTTTTGGTGTGCCGCTGTGATTAAGCTACCGGGTCGAGACCCAGGGCAATCCTGCCGCTGAAGCGGTGCTGCTTCGGCTCTTGTATGGGGTGGTACCGGCTGGCTTGGACGTCCCGGAACCGGCGCTCCAGTCCCATCCCCTTGAAGTACCCCTGGCCGCCTGCCACGAACATTGCCTTCTCCGCCGTGTGGATGGCAGCGTTGGTGGAGATAGTCTTGTAGCGAGCGATCAGGTTGGACTTTTCGATCGAAGGCGGAGTGTCCTCAATGGCAATACCTACCATTTCGGCCACGGCGGTCTGGGTAACGAGCAGTTCATTGTCCATGACTCCCACCTGGTCCTGGACCATCGTGTCTTCCCGTTTCTTTGCCGCTTGTTCCACCGCTATGTCCCGGGCGGACTCGGCTATTCCTAGGTAGACCGACATGATCAGAGAGAATGCGAGGGGTGCGATGATGTCGAAGAACCTGTGCCAATCTCCCTGGGTGCGGCTCAGCGAGATACCGGCCTCGGGTACGAATACGTCCTTGATCTGAACGCTGTTGGAGCCAGTGCCGCGCATACCCAATGTGTCCCAATCTTGTAGAACGGTAACGCCGTCATCATGCATGTTGACTGCAAAGTGCATTACGGTCGGGCCGGACTCTGGGTCGTCGTAAACGCCCATGGTCAGGATCAGATCACCAGCGGGCGAGCCGCTGCCGAATATCTTGCGCCCGGTGAACCGAAACCCGTCTTCTACCTTGGTCAGCTCGCCCGACCCGTCCAGCCAGTCGGACCCACCGGTGCTAACCAGCACCAGCTCCTCGGCGGCGATCTTCCGGAGGGCTGGTTCTGAAGACGGCATCATGTTGTTTCTGACCCTGAAGTTCAATGTGGCCAGCAGGTGGGAGTGCATGGCGAAGGACAGGGCGGTGGCGCTGTCATAGTGCGCCAGTTGGCGTAGGGCTTCACACATCTCAGCGTGGGTTGCCCCGCCGCCGCCCAGTTCCTCTGGGATGGCGGCCGAAAACAGTTGGCAGTCGCGCAGCTCCCGAAAGTTCTCGGCAACGAACGTGCCCTCAGCGTCATGCTCAGCGGCTCTGGCGGCGAACCTAGGCCCTAGTTCAGCCACGATCGTCATCAGGTCAGTGTTCCGGCTGTTCATTTCCATGATTGTCATTGTTCCCTTTTCTAGTTGCATTAGTAATCGTAGTAGTCATTGCTTCTTCTCCATCTTGTACACTAGTTAACTGGTCGGTAGCAATATCTTGCGGGATGAAGCGGTTAGAGATCAGTCTAATACCTGAAGTGAATGCCTGATGAAAGCACGGAGATTTACGGTCAGTTCTTCCCGGTTGCCAAGGCTGCGGAGATCTTCGCTGAACGCTGGACGCCTTCGGGCTGTATCCACGACCCGGGATTCGATGTTGACCTGTTCGTAAATACAGACACGATTCCCATCCACAAGGTGCGGATGGGAATGGCTTCATTTGCTGACTGCATAGACGGAGGTCTGATTGAGTTGGACGGCCTAACTGCCCACGTAGATGCTTTCCCGTCGTGGTTTAAGTTGAGCGATTTCGCAGGCATAAAACCCGCCGTTGTTATTGCCTGATTATTCTCAATCGCCCACCACCGGCAAATTCCTGTGCTGGTATAGGCCAAATTCCATGTGGCAGACGACTTTGGAACGTGCTAAACTGCCCAACGTATAAACGTACAACCTCAGGCGCGCAACTTCAGGCGCGTAACCTCAGGTAGAAGAGGTCCCATTGCTCCGCATCTACAACACTCTGGCAAAACGGGTTGAAGAGATTCAGCCGGTCACGCCAGGGATCATCCAAATGTATACCTGCGGTCCCACCGTGTACCGCGACGCCCATATCGGGAACCTACGTACCTACCTCATGGCCGACTGGGTCCGCCGTTCGCTGATCCATAGCGGCATGCAGGTAACCCACATCAAGAACATCACCGACGTCGGCCACATGCGCCAAGAATTGGCCGAGGCCGGCGGCGACAAGATGATTATGGCTGCGCTCGCTGA
>CAVOAA010000206.1:0-5204 GCA_963693555.1 Dehalococcoidia bacterium
GATGAATACTATCTTGACATGCAATACATATTTGTATATCGTCTGGCCTAGTCTTACGAAGGCCCGATGATAGCCAAAGTTGAACAGGCTCCATCGCCGCATTTACGAGAGTTAAAGGATCACCAAAATAAAGGGGGAACCCGATGAAAAAACTGCTATTTCCGATCTTGATTGGGGTCATGCTGTTGGTCTTGGCGGCATGTGGCGGAGACGATGAAAGTACCACCACATCTACGACCTCTACCACAAGCGACGCCGCGACCCAACCTGCACCGGCTGACGGGAAGACATTTAATTTCCAGTTAGCCTGCATCAACCGCACACTCCTTACCTGCGGTCTGTCAGAGGAAAACTTCGCGGCCGGGGTACTCGAACGGACCAACGGCAAGGTTGTGATGGAGATTTCGTCGTTCCCTGAATTGGGATTGGCCGGTCCAGACACCTTGAGACTGGTCGAAGACGGCACGCTGGGTCTCGCTGAGATATATCCCGGATACGTCGGCGGCGACCTACCCATCTTGGATATCGCAGCGTTATGGGGACTAGCACCTGACAATGACACTTATTTGGTCCTTGCAGAGGCGCTCTATCCGGCGATGAAAGTTATCTTCAACGAAAACACAGGTGGAGAGGTGCTCTACCGGCACTTCTATGATAACCAGTTCATATTTGCCAGAGAACCTATAAATTCACTGGAGGACTTTGCCGGCAAGAAGATCCGCCAGCACAGCACGGTGCTCGGAGACATGATCTCGGGCCTCGGCGGTGAAGGTCAGTTCGTGGCTTTCTCGGAAGTCTACACAGCCTTAGAGCGCGGCATCATTGACGCCGGCGTGACGGGCGGACTACCCGGATACGGCCAACGCTGGTACGAGGTATCGGATTACTTGGTCGGTCCTATCGCAGGCTCGTTCGTGGCCGCCTACGTAACCATGAACGGCGATCGCTGGGCTGAATTGCCCGCTGAGTACCAGAAAATCATCAAAGAAGAAGGCATCAAGTCTGAGCAGGTCAACCTTGACCTACTGGTGAACAAATGGGCCGAAGAAGCGATTCAGACTAACGTGGATGCGGGGATGACCCATATCCTGTTCTCTGATGATATCAATGCAAAACTCTTGGAGACTGCCATGGAAAAGATCGTCCCTAACTGGGTCGATCGTCTAGGTGGTACCGATACCGAAGGTGTACGCCTCTTCAACGAGATTGCGTCCCCAATCTTGGGAGTCACGATCAATCCTGATGGCAGCGCCTCAAAAAATTAAATAACAGATCGATCAGTTAATAGTCTGGTCATTTAAGAGGCCGCCATTCATGGCGGCCTCTTTGCTTTGTCGTTGGTACCTGCGGATTTACCTCTTCCCCCACGGCTTCAAAAGTCCGTGGTAAACTGTCGATTCCCAGGCGTAGTATCAGACTACACACGGAACTGGATATTCATCGCGCGGAAACCTGCCGTTTTAGGCCGTCCGCCACCTACGAAAGGAGCACCAATGGAATTCGGACTGTTCATGATGCCGCTGCATCCACCCCACCGCAGTTACGCCGATTCATACGACCGCGACTTGGACCTGATCGTCAAAGCCGACCAACTTGGCTACACGGAAGCCTGGATCGGCGAGCACATCACGGAGCGCTGGGAGAACGCCCCCGCCCCGGAACTGCTCATCGCCAAGGCCTCGGCCCTAACGAAGGACATCATCTTCGGGACCGGTGTTACCCTACTGGCGATCCACAACCCGGTCGACCTGGCCCACCGGTTGGCGATGCTGGACCACCTCTGCCGCGGCCGCTTCTACTGGGGCATCGGCACCCGCGCCATACCCACAGACCTGGAACTCTACGGTCTGGATTCCAGTGACCGTGTTGGAGTGGGTGAGCGCTCACAAGAGGTCCTGGAAGTTGTGCTGAAGATGTGGCAGAACGAAGGCAAGTTCGAACATCACGGCAAGTATTTCGATATCTCAGCCCCGGAGCTGGATCCGGTGAAAGAACGGGGCCTGCACATGAAACCCTTCCAGCAGCCCCATCCGCCCATCAGCGCGGCAGCCACGACGATCCGGTCCGACTCTATCAGGAACGCCGGAGTCCAAGGGTGGATCCCCATGAGCAGCCCCACCCTATCGGTGCCCAACCTGACCGGGCATTGGGAAGAGTACGAGGCCGGTGCGATCAGCGCCGGGCGCTCGGCAAACCGAAGCCAATGGCACATCGCCCGCGACGTGCTGGTCGCGTCCACGGCACAGGAAGCCAAGGAACGAGCGAACGAGATACTGGTGGGTAACTACCATACCCACCAGCATCCCAACCGGCAGCCCAGCCTTCTGGCCGGTTCCAAGAACGATCCGGACATGCCCGATGACGCCGTCGACGTTGAATACCTGATGGACAACGTCTGGATAGTCGGCGACCCCCAACAGTGCGCCGACCAGATCCGTAAGATCTACGGCGAGGTTGGAGGCTTCGGCACCCTGTTGACAGTTACGCAGGACCCCGACAACCACGAGTGGCAGCACGAATGCCTGGAGCTACTCAAGAATGATGTAGGAGCCAGGATCGCTGACCTCGTCTGATCGTTGCCGTAATTGCATCAAAGACCCCGTCCTTCCGCGGAAGGACGGGGTCTTTTTTTGCGGGTCACCCTTTCAGGATTTCGCTGCCACTCGGCGTGGTCGTACCACCGGCAACGAGATTCCTCGGCTCACGCCTCGGAATGACAAGGGCACACGGGCACCGGCAGGTATCTGGGTCTCGGCTCAGCCGAGTTAGGTGAGGGGGCAGTCAGGCGCTTTTGGTTCGTTGCCGTCCCGGAATGCAGGGATGACGTGCTTCCCGAACATCTCTATCGACTTCATCACAGTCGCGTGGTCCACGGTCTCGGTGGCCATCAGGAACTGGAGTTCGTCCACTCCGGTAGCCTCATGGAGTCTGGCCCCCTTGATGCAGGCCTCCGGGTCACCGGCCACTATGACGCCCCGTTCGGCCATGGTTGCGGAGTCGAATTCCTCCCATATCTTCTGGGCCAAGGCACCGCCCGACAGGTCGAACGATGTGGCCGAGTTGCCGTTGGAGCCCTGGTTGGCATTATCAACGTCGATGTACCGGGCGAAGTTCGAGACCAGATGCTCGGGGATGCCGCCCCATTGGTCGAGCAGCTTTTCGTAGACATCTTTCTGGTCTTGGACGTAGGGCCGGCCGGGGCCGAAGAAGGTCTTCAACGACTGGGCCGATAGCTCTTGAGTTGCCTTGTTGTCCTCGCCACAGAGGCCGAAGACTGAACTAAGCCACTGGTCGTTGGTGAAAGCCCCAACCGGCGTCGCATTCTTGACGGCTTCTTTGTATTTCTTAATCTCAGGCTCCAGCACAGCAGGGGCGTTCACGCCCAGCGCCATCACCCCGATGCCCTTTTGGGCGGCGATTTCGTAGGTGGACGGCTGCAGCGCGGCAACCCAGATGGGCGGGTGAGGCTGCTGGAAGGGTTTGGGCAGCACCTGTCTTGGCGGCACGTTCCAGAACTTGCCCTCGTGCTCGAAGTAGTCCGAGCCCCAGATCTTGGGGATCATGCTCAGAGACTCGTCCCACATCTCCCTGGTGTCCCGCGGGTCGATGCCCATACCCATCTGCTCGTAGGCAGCAGAACGGCCGGTGCCGAACTCCACGCGTCCGTGGGAGAGTTGGTCGACCATTGCCACGCGTTCTGCCACCCGCACCGGATGGTGGTAGGGCAGGACCGAAACGCCGAAGCCCAGGCGGATGCGCTTGGTCAGCCGGCTGAGCGCCCCGAAGATGACCTCAGGACAGGGCGACCCGGAAAAGGTCGTCAGAAAATGGTGTTCCACGAACCACACCACATCAAAGCCCATCTCGTCCGCCAGGATGCACTGTTCGATGGTTTCTTCGATGACTGCGTGGTCATCGAGCATTGGCCGTTGCATCTCGTAGGCCAGTGAAAATCTCATAGCGTTGCCCTCAGTAAAAAGAAGTAGGTTAAAAATCGGGGTCAGGGGAGCCGCGGCAATTCTAATGCCAACGCGGGGAGAGAGCAACTAGAGATTGCCGTAGGTAACAAATCTAAGAATGTTATACTAAAATTATAATTCATATAAATAAGAGAATATTGATTATATCAAATAAAGTAGGACAAAAAGGCCAAGTGGTAATTTCTAAGAAGATTAGGGATGAGCTGGGCGTGGAGCCAGGCTCATTTGCAGTCCAAACAGTCGTCGAGGGTCACTTGGAGATTCATTTTTTCCCACCGGAGCACAACAGGTCTTTGTTGGGGTGCCTCAAAGAATTCATCCCGCCCGGCGCAGGCGAGGGCATGAGCTGGAGTGAGATTAAGGAGAAAGCGTGGTCCGAAGCTGTTCGGGAGCGATGGCTGGGGAGCGAACAGAAAGTTGACTAAATTTTTGGACACCAGCGTGGTGGTGCGGTATATCTCAGGTATCCCTGAAGATCAGGCTGAGGTTGCGGCACATCTAGTTAATAACTCAGACAGTCTCATCGTTAGTGGGGTAGCGCTGGTGGAATCAGCATTAGTGCTGAGGTCGGTGTACAGCGTGCCCAGAGAAGAGATAGTCGATGGCCTGATTTCATTCGTTCGCAAAGATAATATCGAAACCTACGGAATGGACAAAGGATTTGTTCTCCAAGGGCTTCTGAAGTGCCGCCCATCTGGCCGGGTTTCCCTCGGCGATGCATTGATCTGGGCCGAAGCTAGAAGTGGAGGCGGAGATACCGTCTATTCTTTTGACCAGAGGTTCCCCGCTGACGGAATCGAAGTGCGGACAGAGCTATAACCCACCCTTGATCAGCACAACCTCATGCTGGACGGGGGAACTGGCGTAAGGGCCGTCGGCCGACATGAAGACGTCTATCTCCGAACGCATACCGAACTCGGGAAGGTAGATGCCCGGCTCGATGGAGAAACAGACTCCTGGGATGATGTGGCGCGTGTCGTGGGTTTCGAACCCGTCTAGGTTGACCGCCTCGCTGTGGACCTCGAACCCGATGCTATGGCCCAGGCGATGGGTGAAGTACTCTCCATAGCCGCGGCTGCCGATGTAGTCGCGGGCGACCTGGTCGGCCTGCCAACCCAAGACTGAAGTGCCCTGGTTGTGGGCGTCCTCCAGATAATGGAGCGCGGCGTCCCGAGCGCCGACGACGATGTCGAAGATCTCTTGCTGCCGTTCCGGGACGGCGTC
>CAVOAA010000207.1:0-5128 GCA_963693555.1 Dehalococcoidia bacterium
TGCTGTGCTGGCGCTCAAGCATCTTCATGAGGTTGTCGACCGGGAACTCACCCAAGAAGTTGGAACCCCAGCTGGCGTTGGTGCCGATGCCGGCCTCTTTGATGTTCAGCTCTTGGGCTTGGGCGATGACCTGCGGCCAGCGCTCCATTTCCTGCATCTGGGTGCGGTTGGTGTTGCGGCGGACGAACACATCGCACATGTGGACGTTCAGGCGAGGGAAGGCGTCCCGTTCAATGGTCAGCGGAGGAGAGTAGGCCTTGGCCCGCTCAACGCCCCTCGAATTCAGGGCCAATGCGGTGTAGGTAACGCCGGGCTTGGGCTTGAACTTGGTTACGATCTCGTCGATGCGCTCCATCTGAGGAGTCCACTTGGGGCTCACGAAGGAACCAACCACGATCTGCTGCAGTCCGGTCTCGGACAGCATGTCCAGCAGCTCGACCTTATCTTCTACAGAAATCTGGGCGTCTTCAATCTGCATGCCTTCGCGCATGCCCTCTTCCTTGTATTTAACCTTCGGGTAATTAGGCATCGGGGCCTCCTTAATTCGGACGTGTCTGAGTCGGCTATATTCTATGGTTGTCGGATGCGTCGTACGCATCCAGATTGAGGCATTATTACGAGTGTATCCAGTGTGCCGGATTGTATGGCGGCCACAGAATCATGTCAAGAAAACTGGGTCATAACCGAGGCTCATTGACTCCGCACCAAGCCTGCCGCAGGGTAGTGGGAAAATATTGAGCGTGTTGCGGAATGGTATAGTCACCCATTTTTCTCTTTCTGGTCCTGTCCCACGAACTCATCGAAGGTCCGCGGGCGCATGCGCTCGGCAATGGGGAGCGTCGCGCTCCGCCTGGACTTTCCCGTTATGTTCGAACAGTGACCCGGATGAGCTCATGGGCGTGCACCTCACGGCTGCCAAGACTGGTTTGGATGTCGAGTTTGACGATAAGATTCGGATAGATTATCACGTTCACTATAACGCACTCTTACAGCGGACAGGCTCTGTTGAAGGGGTATTCCGAACATGATTCGCAATCAATCTACCGGTGGCGATAACACTGACCCACGCGCATTGGCGAGAAAAACCCTTACTTACCGGTGGGTCTGCCTCGGTCTGTTATCTCTGGTAATGTTGGTGGCCTTCTTCATACGTCTTGCCCCGGCGGTCGCCCTGCCCAACCTGCGTGACGAGTTCGTGATAAACGTCGCTCAGCTGGGTCTGGTCACCTCGCTATTCATGTGGCCATTCGCACTGATGCAGCCAGTCGCGGGGATTCTGACCGACGCCTTTGGCGCGAGGCGCACTGTAACGATTTTCCTGATCATGGCAGGGACAGGGCAGTTATTGTTTGCCCTGGCCCCAACCTTTCCCCTTGCCTTGGCAGGAAGGGCTCTTGCCGGCTTTGGGTTTTCGGTCCTATTTGTCGGCGCATCCATGATTATGGCGCAGTGGTTCCGGCCCAGGGAGTTTGCAACTTTGACCGGGCTCTGGACTTCGGTGGGCAACATCGGCGCCCTGACCGCTGCCGCTCCTCTAGGCTTTTTGATTGCCCAGATAGGATGGCGTGGAAGCTTCGGTCTCACTGGACTGACAGTGCTGGCGCTCGCCCTTTTCGTCTTCACCATGGTTCGCAACCGGCCCGCCGACCTGGGATTTCCATCCATTGCCGAGATAGACAACGCGCCAAAGCTACCTTCAGCCAGTCTGCCCCTGCCACTACGGCAAGGCGTTACGGCCATCCTGCGCGAGCGCAATACCTGGCTATTGGGTGGCTATGGTTTCACCTTATTTGGCACGATGACCATGACTCAGGGGTTTTTAGCCGTCCCCTACATGATGGACGTCTACCATTTCAGCCAGCAGCAAGCGGCCAACTACCTCACCCTCTGGGCAGTTGGGTTGATCATCGGTTGCTCTCTTTGGGGCTTTGCGGCGGACCGAGTGTTCATGACGCGGAAAGGCGTGGTCTTCTGGGGAGCCATCGTCTACTTGCTTTTATGGTTGCTCCTGGCCATCCAGCCAGAGGGCTTACCGTCTGGGGTACTGTTGCTGGCCATGTTCTGGGGCGGATTTTTTGCCGCTACTTGGATCCCGATTTATGCCCAACTCAGAGACTTTATACCGCCTCAGATGCTGTCCACGGCCATGGGTGTACTGAATATGTTTTTGTGGCTGGGAGGCGCTTTATACCAACAGGTCAGCGGACTGATTCTGGAGGGCTTCGCCGACGCCTCCGGGGAAGCGCCTATGATGGCTTATCGTGTCGTGATCTGGCTTGCATTGGCCTCGGTGGAAGTCAGCATCGTGCTGATTGGGCTGAGCACGGAAAAAAGATTGACGAAGGGTTCCATCTGATGTTGAAACGCAGGTGCTAAAAGGCAGGGATACCACTGCTGCATATTCACCAATACCGGCAACCGTAAAGCCCTAAAAAGCATTTCGCGAGACGCTCATATTGACACCCAATCCACCCCCCTTCTATAATTTCGCTTGAACCCGCATTATTAAAAATTTAATCGTCTAGGCACGTAGGGGAGCTCGGTTTAGCCGGGCTGAGAGGGAGGCCGCATCTGCCACCGACCCTTGCGAACCTGATCTGGGTAATTCCAGCGGAGGGAAACGGGCTAGAGCGCTAACTATTGTTAGGCCGTCAGGACTTGTTCGTTGACGGCTTATTTTTTTGCCCAGGACGACCAGCAAACGGCGGGATTTCTTAATACGGTAGGCACAGATAGGTACCAATCAGATGTCAACGGACACAGCGGTCCGTCCAAAAATACAGGTCGAAGCGGTGCGTAAGTCCTACGTCATTGACGGCGAACGCCAGGAAGTCCTGGCGGGCGTGGACCTGACGGTGAACGAAGGCGAATTCGTCAGCATCATCGGCCCCAGCGGCTGTGGCAAAAGCACGCTGCTCAATATCATCGCCGGCCTGGACCAGCCTGACTCGGGCCAGGTTGAGCTTTCGGGCCTCACTGACATGAGACTTGGCCAGACGGGGTACATGCAGCAGAAAGACCTGCTCTTGCCCTGGCGTTCAGTGTTGGACAACACGATCTTGGGCTTGGAGCTGCGGGGAGTGCCCAAGAAGCAGGCACGAGAACAAGCGCTGCAGTACACCAAAGAGTTTGGTCTCAAGGGCTTTGAGCACCAGTACCCCTACGCCCTCTCCGGTGGCATGAGGCAGCGGGCCGCTTTTCTCCGGACCATGCTGATGGACCAAGACGTGATACTGCTGGACGAGCCGTTCGGCGCCCTAGACGCTCTGACCCGCATACAGATGCAGGAATGGCTACTCCAGCTATGGGAATCGCTGAACAAGACCATCGTCCTGATCACCCACGACGTAGATGAGGCCCTTTTATTGTCGGACCGGGTGTACCTGATGACCGCCAGACCGGGCCGGGCCACCCTGGCGCTGGACGTAGCACTGCCCCGACCTCGCCATTACGACATGGTCACCGGGCCTGATTTCAGCGCCCTCAAAGCACAGTTGATGGAACCACTGCGTTCTCAGATAAAGGCAACCGGCTAACGCATATGGAATTCTTGAAGAAAGCCACCGGCCTGTTCACCTGGCTGTTACCAGTTGCCATCCTTATCGGGTTGTTGGTTGCTTGGGAGTTGTGGGTGCAGCTGGCCGACGTTCCCAAATGGCAGCTACCGGCGCCCTCGGCCGTTGCCAAAGAACTAGGGGCCAGCAGGGACCTACTGTGGGACCACACGCTGGTGACCCTTCAAGAGATCGTGGTGGGGTTCCTGGCGGCGCTGGTCGCGGGGTTGGTGTTGGCCAGCGGAATAGCCTACTCCAGGGTGTTGGAACGGTCGGTCTACCCCATCGTCATAGCTTCCCAAACCGTGCCCATCATCGCCATTGCGCCGCTGCTGTTGATCTGGGTTGGCTACGGGCTGACACCCAAGATAATCATCGTTGCCCTGATCTGCTTCTACCCCATCGCTGTGAACACCGTCGACGGCCTGAAAGCGACCGACCCTGACATGGTCAACATGCTACGAACCCTGGGCGCTTCCCGGTGGCAGATATTCACCAAGCTGCAGATACCGACCGCGCTGCCCTTCATGTTTTCCGGGATCAAGATCGGAGTTTCCGTAAGCGTGATCGCCGCCGTGATTGGGGAGTGGGTTGGGGCCAGCGAGGGCCTCGGCTACCTGATCACTTACTCCCAACCCCTGTTCCTCACGGCCAGGGTTTTCGCCGCGATATTCGTGCTCTCTGCCATGGGCATCGGGCTATTCATTCTCGCGGTGGTTGCCGAGCGGATGATGATGCCCTGGCATTTCAATGAGAAACGTTCCAACTCGATGCGCCAACTATAAGTTCAGAAACATTCAGACCGAATAGATATAAAAGGAGACATAGCACCATGAAATTTTTAACCAAGAGGGTCTTCATCCTGTTCTCACTACTGTTCATCGTCACCATGGTGGCGGCGGTAGCCTGCGGAGGGGACGATGAGCCCGAGGAACTCACCAAGGTATCGCTCGCACTCGACTGGTTCCCCTGGTCCAACCACTCAGGTCTCTACGTGGCCCAGGAACGGGGTTACTTCGAAGAACAAGGGCTGGATGTGACCATCTACGTCCCTGGCGACCCGTCCACCGTGCTCTTAACTGTAGAAGCCGGCCGGGACGACTTCGGGATCAGCTACCAACCGGAACTGCTCCTTGCACGTGAACAGGGCATCGATGTGGTTTCGATAATGGCCATGGTCCAGCACCCGCTGAACTCAGTTATGGCCCTCACGGAGTCGGGCATAGTTGAGCCAAAGGACCTGAAGGGCATGAAGGTCGGCGCGCCCGGCCTGCCTTCGGACGAGGCGTTGATCGACACCATGCTCCGTAGCCAGGGCCTGACCATCGATGACGTTGAAATGGTCAACGTTGGGTTCGATCTGATCCCAGCCCTGATCAGCAAGAACGTGGATGCCATCGTCGGCGCCTACTGGGTCCACGAGTCCATATCGGCCAACAACCAGGGCTTCGATCTGAACATCATGCGCATGGAAGAGCACGGCGTTCCCGACTTCTATGAACTGGTGATCGTGGCCAGTGAAGAAAAGATCGCCGACGACCCGGACGTCGTGCAGAGGTTCGTCAAGGCCGTCA